>DATKUA010000248.1:0-17520 GCA_035530855.1 Acidobacteriota bacterium
GCCGCAGGTTGAACGGGCTACGCTTGACGATCTGCTGAGCGATCCTGGCAAGGGGGCGAACCCTGTCGATCAGAAGCAGCTTCAGGATACGGCTGTTGAGGCCGTCGAAAGGATCGTAACCGCCGTAGGCACGCTCGCGAATGTAACGCAGCAGGCGGTTAAAGCAAGTATCAGCCCATTCACGCATAGGAAATCAAGTCTTTTCCACAGTTGATAGGCAGAGTTCCAGCACCTCGTCCCGCACTTTCGCGCTAATCTCGTTTCTATCGGTCATTTTTTGTCTTGGAAGATTGCCGAAGTCCTCTTCGCTTTCCAGGTGCGACATCCGGCCGCAGGATATCAGGTGCTTGTCCACACTGCCCATCCGGCCGCGGAAGATGGAAAATGAAGGCGTGCCAAAAACGGCAGCCTCGCGACACATTGTCCCGCCGGCCGATATTACGGCGTCCGCATGCCAAACGGCGTTGCGACCCTCAAGCGTTTCTGCGGGAATCACGATACTTCCGCCGGCAAACTCCTGGAGTTCCTCCTGTTGCGCTTCAGTGCGCGGTAGAAGGATGGTCCTCACCTCAGGGCGGCGCATAAGTTCGCGGAGCAGCTCGACGAACAACGGATTTTCAAAGTCGTGGTAGGCGCTCATCGTGGCGGGCGGACGCGTCAGGAACAGCAGATGCTCCTGGGGGTCATAACCGGCCGCCTCTGCGAATACACTTTTTAGTATAGAAATGAAATGGGGGTCTGGGATAAATCCCGCCAAATAGACTTCCTCCTTCAATCCGCCGTACTTGCGCACCTTGCGGGGCTTGGCTCCGTATCGTCGCAGGTCTCGTTCGCTAAAAGTGAACGGGACAATCACGCGGCGTGCAAGCCTGAAAGCTATGTGGTTTGCCGGCTGGAACTCGTAATCCATCAGAGTCGCCGCAGGAATTCCCGACAATCTGGCCGCAATTATTTGAGCATATGAGTTGTGGCTTAACGCAAGATTGAAGCCACCCATCTTTTTTACCCAGCGACGCAGCATCAACGCCCGGCCGAAGATATTGAGTAGTTTGCGGCCCTTGCCGCGCCCGCCGTGAACGCCGACAAGTTCGTGTTCGATGCCGTAGAGGTCGAGCAGGCCGCGCGTTTGAGCGAAATCACGGGCGCTTATCGAGACCTTGTGGCCGAGGCGATGCAGCTCGTCGATTATCGGTATAAAAAAAAGGACATGCGGGGAATTGGCCAGATCGATCCAGATCCTCAACGGCCGTCCTCCAAATGCGACCACATTTCTTCCATGGTCACCGGCGCATTGCGGGCGATCGATTCAACCGCAGCGAAGGTCGCGAGCGTGGTTTCGATTATCTGGCGGAAGGGGATAGGGGGTTCGCCGGTATTAAGCCCTTCCACGAAGCGCCGCATCTGCCCGGCCTGGCCGGTGTCGCGGCCGCGGAGACGATTTCGTGTTTTGCCTCCCGAGTACAGCTCCACAACTCGATAATCCTCAATAACCGCACTGCGGCCTCCCGCGAACAGTTCGTAACGCTCCTTTGGCAGTGCCTTCGAGCCCGAACCCGTATATATGACGGTGCCGACGGAACCGCTCTCGAATTCAAGCGATATTGATACATCCTCGCTCTCGACGGCGCTCTTACCCTTCGTACGAAGGGCTGAGGAGGTAACCCGAACGATGGGCGAGCCCGCGAATAATCGAAGCAGATCGATAAAATGGCAGCCCTCGCCAAGGATCCTGCCGCCGCCGATTAGGGGATCTTGCAGCCAGTGCCCCTGTAGAAGTCCGGCATTGACGCGGCACAGCAGCACGGCCGGTCCGCTTCCCTCGATGTGTTTCCGTGCAAGTTCCACGGCAGGCGCGAAGCGGCGGTTGAAGCCGACGTGCAGGAAACCTTCGTCACCGTGGGCATCGACGATTGCCCGCAACTCCTCGATGGTCAGGCACAGCGGTTTCTCGACGAATACCGCCTTGCCGGCCTTCAAGGCCTCCACGGTTAATCCGCCGTGCAGGTTGTGCCTTGTGGCTATGATGACTGCATCTGTCTCGGCATCGCTGATGACTTGCTGAGGATCACCTGCAGCAAAGGCGAATCCGAATCTTTTCGCGGCATTAACAGCGCTCAAGCCGCTGCCGCTGGCCACGCCGCGCAAACACCCGCCTTTCAAATACGGAAGAAGGAATTTCGATGCATAGGTGCCCACACCAACGGCTCCGATGGCAGGGGTGCGCTCGGACCGCTTGCTGGAGCCTGTTGTGAAAACAACTGGTGCGCGGGGGTGTTCTTTCTCTGCGTCATAACGCAGCAGCACGCCGAGGAAGTATTCCTTGCCGTCGGTGATCAGGTTGTAGGCCTCAACCGCATCTTCGAAGTCGTATGTATGGCTGATCAGCGCGGCGGGTTCAATTTCTCCGTCAGATGCGAGCTGGAGCCAGGCGGCCATATTGCGCCCCTCGGTCCAGCGAACGTATGCAGCGGGATAGTCGAGGCCGTGCTCTTCATACGCCGGATCGTAGCGACCGGGACCAAGGCTGCGGCTGACCACCAGCTTCAGTTCTTTGCGGTAGAATGCCTCACGCGGGATGTCCAGGTTCACCAGGCCGACGGCGCTGACAGTGCCCTGTTCCCGGGTGATCTCGGCCGATAACTCCACCGGCTCGGGCGATTTTGTCGTCGCGCAGATGATCGAGGCATCGGCGCCTAGCCCGCCGGTGAGATCTGAGATCCGGGCAACGGCTTGCTCACGGTCGAATTCCAGGTAGGTTCCTCCGGGCATGTGTTTCGCTGTATGTTCAAGGGCGCGCGGATCGATGTCGATTCCCACAATCCTGCACCCGGCGGCCCTTAACAGTTGGCAGGTCATTTGGCCGATCAGGCCCAAGCCGATGACCGCAACCAGCTCGCCCAGGCGCGCGCCGCTCTGCCTGACTCCCTGCAGAGCAATGGCCCCAACGCCAGCGGTCGCTGCCACTTTTGGATCGAGACCCGGCGGCAAGGGAGCAGCGAGGTTGCGCGGGACGTATATTGCCTCCGCATGGTTGGCGTAGCCTCCACCCGAGCAGGCAACGATGTCGCCGGCCCTGATTCCCGGGACCATATCGCCAACCTCGAGCACGGTTCCTGCGCTGCTATAACCCAGAGGGGTAGGTGTAGTTAACTTGTTTTGTACCGCCCTGAAAGTGTTCTTCAAACCATCGGAGCGTACCTTTTGTAGCACCTGTCTCACCAGATCGGGGCGGGCGCGGGCCTTGCCGATCAGGCTGCGGCGGTCCATCTCAACCTGTGCACGCTCGGTTCCGGCGCTGATCAGCGAGAAAAGATTGCGAACAATCACGCCCTGCCTCTCGAGCTGCGGCACTGGCGAATCCTGAAGGCTTAACTCACCGCTTTTAAGGTTTCGTAGCAGGATCTTCATGGCAATGAGGTATTCTAAGAATTGTTTGTTCTGCGAAGATAGCTAACGCGGGAAGGCTACAGCAAGGCCGATTGGCTGTCAAACCTGGAAAACCTTGAGAATACAATTCTTGCATCGCGCTTACCGTTCAGCATCCTGCGGATATGTTCTAACAATATCGTCAGGAACTAACGTGCAAATTCAAAAGGACACCTTCTCTCCTAGGGTGAAGCGAATTCAATCGGAGGGCTCATTGTTTCGGCCCTGGATAAAGTCAGGAACCAACAATCGCAGTTCCTTGACAATTTCCAACTGTCCGACCTCAGCGAAGGAGAGCAGCTCATTCACCCTGTCAATTATGTCGGCAGGAGGCTCGTCCGACTGAGCCCTGAAGATCTTGGCGTGATTAGTCGGCAGAGTCTTCTCCTCCTTACTGAATAGCTCCTCGGACATCTTCTCTCCGGGTCTCAGGCCGGTGAATTCAATTTTTATATCTCGTCCGGGAATCTTGCCATTGATTCTGATTAGTGCTCTTGCCAGTTCACAGATATTTATCGGCTCACCCATGTCGAGGACGTAAATCTCGCCGGCTTTTCCGTTTGCACTCGCTAGCAACACCAATCTCGAGGCCTCGCTGACCGACATGAAATATCGAGTTATATCGGGGTGGGTAACGGTGACGGGACCGCCGCGCTTGATCTGCTCTTCGAAGCGCGGGATGACGCTGCCGGTGCTGCCGAGTACGTTGCCGAAGCGGACAGTTATGAACTCCGTAGCCTGCTGATCTCTCTGCAGGGCGCGGCAAATCATTTCTGCGGCACACTTGGTCGCTCCGAGGATGCTGGCGGGGTGAACGGCCTTGTCGGTCGAAATCATGACGAACTTGCTGATACCATTATCAATGGCCGCTTGCGCGATCTTCAGGGTGCCGCCTACATTGTTCAGAAAGGCCTCGCGTTTATTGTCTTCGAGTATCGGAACGTGTTTGTAGGCGGCGGCATGCAGGATTATATCGGGGCGTTGGTCACGTACCAGCGAAATGATTCTGGGTGAGTCTGTGATATCTGCGAGTTCGGGAGAGAATATCAGCTCGGGAAACGACTCTTTAAGCTCAAGATCGATTTTATAGAGGAAGAATTCCGATTGATCTACCAGGATCACTTCGGCGGGCTCGAAATGGGCCAGTTGTCTGCAAAGCTCGGAACCGATTGAGCCGCCAGCCCCGGTTACAAGCACCCTTCTACCGCCGATCATTTCTGAGATCGGCTTGCTGTCAATCTCAACCTGAGTGCGGCCGAGGAGGTCCTCCAACTCGATTGGGCGCAATTCCAAGACTTCGAAGCTGCCGGATAACATTTCCCCAAGCGAAGGAATCGTGTGAACCTGCGCTTCCGTCTGCTCGCATTGTTCGAGGAT
Source organism: Acidobacteriota bacterium (assembly GCA_035530855.1). Lineage (GTDB taxonomy): Bacteria > Acidobacteriota > DATKUA01 > DATKUA01 > DATKUA01 > DATKUA01. Next base: position 4,804 of record DATKUA010000248.1, read on the forward strand.
GCGGCGCACGGTCCTGCCGCTGCCTGACGGTATTGCGATCAGAATACGCTCGATTCCCAAACGGTTGGACAGAGCTGCCAATTGGTCGATGTTGCCAAGGATGCGGTGGCCCATCAGCCTGATTCCCATCTTGGCAGGGTCGTCGTCCACGAGCCCTATTACCTTGATTCCTCCCCGCGGATTGGCCTGGATCCAGCGCAGAAGGAGAGTGCCGCCGGCGCCTGCACCCACGATTAGTGTCGGCGCGCCGTAAGATGTCGGTAGTAAAAGCCCCTCACGCAAAGCGCGGTAGAGGATTCTTCCCCCGCCAATAAGAATCAGCAGGACAAACCACTCGATCAGGAAAACCGAGCGGGGGACGTTCTCCAGACGGTTGATCAGAAACAGAACGCCTGCCGAGGCAGCGATGCCGAAAGTGACCGCTCTGATGATCGCGAACAGGTCGCGAATGCCCGCGTAGCGCCAGATCCGCCGGTAGAGTCCCGACAGCGCGAAAATGGCCACTTGAACCGTGACAACAAGCGGAATCGTGAATATCAATGTATCGAAGTAGCCGGGAGCGAGATCGAAGCTGAAGCGAAGGAGGAAGGCTGCAGCGTAAGCCGCTCCAGCCATAACCAGGTCGTAAGTGAGCAGAACCGATGTTTTTTGCCAGTTTCTCAATTCATTTCCATGTTTCGCGGAAAGTGCCCTTTGTATTAGGCTATAATGAACAACGGCTATTATATTGCCGCATTGCCCCGGCCAGCAAGGAAAATAAAATAGAAAGGCAGTGAGACTTGGGTTAATATCGGCACAGAGTATATTCCGTGTAGTTAAAAACGTGTACTCAAATATTAGTTGAAATTCGGTTTCTATAGAACGATGTGTGGAATCGCCGGTTTTCTTGCACCGAATAAAAGAGACGCAGGTGCGATGGAATCTATCGCCCGTGCGATGAGCTGTGCTCTGGCTCACCGGGGGCCTGATGACGCAGCGGAGTGGGTCGATCGTGAAGCAGGCATTGCGCTGGGGCATCGGCGATTGTCAATCATTGACCTTTCGCGCCAGGGCCGGCAACCAATGCTTTCATCATCAGGGCGCTTCGTCATTGTTTACAATGGTGAAGTCTATAATTTCCTTGAGCTTCGAGGCGAGTTGGAGAGCAGAGGGGTGCAATTCCGGAGCTCATCGGACACCGAGGTCATCCTCGAGGCTGTGGAGCACTGGGGAATCGAACAGGCGATAAGCAGATTCAACGGGATGTTCGCCTTCGGCCTGTGGGACCGCTTGGAAAGAAAACTCCACCTGGTACGGGACAGGCTCGGCATCAAACCGCTGTATTACGGTCGCGTTGGAAAGGACTTCGTTTTCGCATCAGAGCTCAAGGCGATCCGCAGGTACCCTGATTTCGGCGGCGAGATTAACCGGGATGCGCTGGCCCTGTTCTTCCGTTTCAATTACGTCCCAGCGCCGTTTTCAATCTATAAAGGCATCCATAAGCAACCTCCCGGCACGATTCTTACGGTCGACTCCGATGGCATAGAACTCGGCCCCAGGCAATACTGGTCTCCAGCAAAGGTAGTGGAAGAAGGCCTGGAGCATCCCTTCGGCGGCGATGTTGAAGAAGCGCTCGAGGAACTCGAGAGCCTGCTGCAAGATTCGGTTGGCAAGCGGATGATCTCCGACGTTCCCTTGGGAGCGCTGCTTTCAGGTGGCATCGATTCCTCCCTGGTTTCCGCAATGATGCAGTCGGGAGCCGGCGATAGGATCAAGACGTTCACCATTGGTTTCGGCATGGCCGACTACAACGAGGCAGTCGATGCGAAGGCCGTGGCTGATCACCTCGGCACCGAGCACACAGAGCTGTACGTCGAGGCAGATGACGCGCTTGCCGTGATCCCAAGACTACCAGAAATCTATGATGAGCCCTTCTCTGACGCGTCTCAGATACCTACGTACATAGTTTCACGGCTGGTGCGGGATCACGTTACAGTCTGTTTGTCGGGAGACGGCGGTGACGAGTTGTTCGGCGGTTACAACCGCCACTTGTGGGTGGAGCGGATAAATCGTCGAATGGGGAAGCTCCCCAGAGTACTGCGTCGAGCGCTGTCAGGAGGTATTCGGCTGCTGTCTCCTCGTGCATGGGATCGGATATATAGCGCTTTCGGACGGTTCCGTTCATCCGGCCGCTTTTTGCGCACTCCCGGGGACAAGCTGCACAAGCTCGCAGAGATTCTGCCGCTCAGCGGACCTGAAGAGATGTATTTTTCCCTTCTCTCACATTGGAAACAACCGGACCGGCTGGTGCTTAACGGCAGTGAGCCGATGGTCTATGTCAAGGATCGAGAAGCTCATCCGGATATCAGAGAATTTCCTCATAAGATGATGTTCCTCGACCTGGTAGGTTACCTGCCGGAGGATATCCTGACCAAGGTGGACCGGGCAAGCATGGCGGCCAGCCTTGAGATACGCGTTCCGTATCTCGATCATCGTGTCGTGGAATTCGCCTGGCGATTGCCGCTCGCCTTCAAAATTCGGAACGGCGTTGGCAAGTGGCCACTGAGGCAGTTGCTCTACCGCCGTGTCCCTGAGGGCCTGGTCGATAGACCGAAGGCCGGCTTCGGCACCCCGTTAGTGGAATGGCTGCGTGGCCCTCTGCGTGGCTGGGCCGAGGAACTGCTGGATGAGGGGCGACTGCGCAATGAGGGCTTTCTCAATCCGGGACCGGTGCGGCGGAAGTGGCGGGAGCACCTTTCGGGCAGGCGGAACTGGCAGTATCATCTCTGGGATGTGCTGATGTTCCAATCGTGGCTGGAGGCTCAACGTTGAATTAACAATAGCGGGAGTGAACTGAGCGGACATATCGAGTCTATATCATTTCCGCTCTTACGGTGTGCTGATGATTTACGATGAGCTGAAAGAGAGACTGAAGTCCGACCCGAGGGAATGGCTCGTGACCGGCGTGGCCGGCTTCATCGGCTCGAATCTGCTGGAAGCCCTCCTCAAGTCGGGGCAACTTGTAATGGGGATAGATAATTTCTCCACCGGATTTCGCGAGAATCTTGAGAGCGTGCGCGCTGCGGTGGGTGAGTCTTCGTGGGAACGGTTCAAGTTCAAAGAGGGCGACATTGCCGATCCTTCTTCATGTAAGGAAGTGTGCCGCGGAGTCGCATACGTTCTGCACCAGGCCGCTCTGGGCTCGGTGCCGCGCTCGTTCGAGCAACCTGTAGATGCCAACAGAGCGAATCTCGACGGCTTTCTGAATATGCTGGTGGCCTCTCGCGAATCAGGCGTCAGGCGGTTTGTCTATGCGTCTTCCAGCTCGGTTTACGGAAATGATGAAACCCTGCCAAAGGTGGAGGAGCGGACTGGCGATCCGCTGTCACCATACGCGGTCACGAAGCAGGCCGGAGAGCTCTACGCGAAGGTTTTCGCACAGGATTATTATCGTCTGGCGAACATCGGCCTGAGATACTTCAATGTCTTCGGTCCGCGCCAGAATCCCGGCGGCGCCTATGCGGCGGTGATCCCGAAGTGGATAGACCTTCTGTTGAAAAAGAAACGCTGCACTGTTTTCGGCGACGGCGAAACCAGCCGCGATTTCTGCTACGTTGAGAATATCGTTCAAGCCAATCTGCTCGCAGCGATTACCGGCAACGAGCGGGCTGTGAACCAAGTGTACAATATCGGATACGGTCGCCGGACCACGCTGAATCAACTCTACTCTGCGATTCGCGACGGTGTTGCAGGATACGCACCCGAAGTTGCTGGATTCGAGCCTATCTACAGCGATTTCAGGCGTGGAGATATCCGCCATACCGAAGCCGATGTCGGAAAGGCCGAGCGGCTGCTAGGATACCATCCGTCCCATTCGCTGGAGCAGGGGTTGGCGGAGGCGATGGCGTGGTTTGTAAACAACCTGGGGAAATAGGATTTATTTCACTGATACGATTGTGGATAAAAAAATCAGACTGGTTCATATCACCACCGTTCCCGACACATTTCACTTTCTCCGCGGGCAGATAGGATTTTTCAAAGCCCGAGGTTTCGATGTCGTCGGTATCTCATCCCCGGGCCCTTTGCAGCAGCTTGTCATAGATAGGGAACAGATATCTTTCCATTCAGTCAGAATGCATAGGCGGGTGACTCCATTCCGCGATCTGGGTGCGGTGTGGCGGTTGTACCGCCTCCTTAAGAGAATTCGCCCTCATATTGTGCATTCCCACACCCCCAAAGCTGGCCTGCTTGGCATGATCTCAGCTTGGTTAGCGCGCGTGCCGGTAAGGATATATCACATGAGGGGGCTTCCGATGACGACTGCAACAGGGTTCAAGCGCCGGATGTTGAATGCGACGGAGAGGATTGCCTGCAAGCTCGCCCAGCGGGTTCTGTGCGTGAGCAACTCGATACGTGAAATTGCGATCGGAGAGGACCTGTGTCCAGCTGGGAAAATAAAAATGCTGGCCAGCGGCAGCAGCAACGGCGTCGATTCAATGGAAAGATTCAATCCTGATCGCATAGCAAAGAGCGAGGTTCAGAGGCTCCGGAGTGAGTTTGGGATTGGCGGCTCAGATTCCGTTATCGGTTACGTAGGCAGAATCGTCCGTGATAAAGGTTTGGTGGAACTGGCCGAGGCTTGGAGAAGACTCAGAGACAAATTTCCGAAACTACATCTTGTCATAGTTGGTTATTTCGAGCCGCAGGATCCGTTGCCGTCGGACATTAAGCAGTTTCTAAGTTCCGATCCCAAAGTGCATATAACCGGATTTGTTGACGACACGGCACCGTACTACAAGCTGATGAGCATGCTCGTCTTACCCTCATACAGGGAAGGCTTCCCAAACGCGCCGTTGGAGGCGTCCGCTATGGGATTGCCGGTGATTGCAACGCAGGTACCGGGGTGTGTGGATGCTGTGTCGGATGGCAAGACAGGCACACTAGTGCCGGCGAAGGATTCCGGACAACTCGCTTGGGCGGTCGAGCGTTACCTCAATGATATTGAACTCCGAAGGGACCATGGCAAGGAAGGCAGGGAGCGGGTGCTGTGTGAATTTCGCAGAGAATCTATTTGGGAAGGAATGTATCAAACATATACCAGCATGCTGCAAGCCAAGGGGATTGCGCTTCCGATATTAGGCAAACAATGAGAAATCCTTTCACCTATGGATTTGACCAGCTGGAATTGCTCCATAAGACATCCCGCTGTTTTCCTGTCTTCGGTGGGCGTCCTGTATCTTGTTACCTTCTATTGGTAAGATTAAACAGCTCTGGAAACCCTATATCGGGTAAGTTTGAACAAAAACGTCTGAATCGTTGATGCAGCCGGTCATTACTCCCATGATCTACAGATCGACCAAAAGATTGCTGGATATAGTGATTTCGACAGCGGCAATGATAATACTCTCCCCGATTATGCTCATCGTCGCGCTGCTGATCCTGATCCGCATGGGCAGGCCGACACTCTTTGTTCACGAGCGCGCAGGGCTGAATGGAAAGCTATTCAGGCTGTACAAGTTCCGGACAATGACGGGCAAGCCAGACCTCATCGGGGGATTATCAGACCATGAGAAGAGGCTTACTCCTCTTGGTCGCAAACTACGCGCTTTGAGCCTGGATGAGTTACCGCAGTTGTGGAATGTTCTCAAGGGGGACATGAGCCTGGTCGGGCCGCGGCCATTGCTAATTGATTATTTGCCACTTTATTCTCCGGAGCAGGCCCGACGGCACGAGGTCAAACCCGGCATCACTGGTTGGGCGCAGATCAACGGCCGCAACGCCACCACCTGGGAAAAGCGCTTCAAACTGGACGCTTGGTACGTCGATCAACGGAGCCTGTGGCTCGACCTGAAAATCTTGACGCTTACAGTGGTCAAGATTATTAGGCGCGAGGGAGTTACACCTGAAGGAAGGGCTTCACTGGAGAGATTCAAGGGAAGTAATCGGTGAGCACCTTAATTACCGGGGCATGAAATGACAATTGAAATAGCAATATATGGGGCCGGAGGTTTTGCCCGCGAGACGGCCTGGCTGGTGGAAGAAATCTCTGCTGTCTCGGGGGGATATAAAGTTGTATGTTTCATTGATGATGACAAGCAGAACCAGGGAAAAGAACTCAACGGATATCCAGTGGTGTCTTTAGAGGAAGCCACGGATCGCTTTCCCGATGCGCGTGTTGTGGGTGGAGTCGGGAGTCCACATACACGTGAGAGTATCATGTTGAAGGCTGCTGCGGCAGGTTTTGGAACCACAACCTTAATTCACCCTCGCGTCGAGCGGTCGAAGCTTATAGAGATCGGCGAGGGAGCAGTGATCTGTGCCGGAAGTATTCTGGCTGTGAACGTCGAGATTCACAGGTATGTTCAGATAAATCTAGATTGCACGATAGGCCATGACGCCAAATTGGGTGATTTTACAAGCCTGGCTCCTGGGGTACATGTTTCGGGTTGGGTGCTTACTGGTAAAAGGGTTTATATTGGCACCGGAGCTGTAATAACAAATGGCACAAAAGATAAACCGCGTTTTATCGGTGACGATGCGGTGATCGGAGCCGGAGCCGTCGTGATCGGAGACGTGGCGGAGGGAGTGACTGTCGTGGGAGTGCCTGCACGACCAATTTCTCATCGGAAAACAAGTGAATAGCCGCCGCAGCTTAAATTAATAATGTAATGGGAATTCCTAACAAGCGAATTTATCTCTCTCCGCCGCACATGAGCGGGGAGGAGTTGAGGCTTGTCGAAAATGTGTTCGCGAGCAATTGGATCGCCCCTGTCGGACCGGATGTCGATGCATTCGAATTCGAATTCTGCGAAGCAGTCGGCGCGGGGCATGCCGTCGCTCTCAGTTCCGGCACCGCCGCGCTGCATCTGGCGTTGGAGGTTCTCGGGATCGGACCCGGCGATGAGGTTATCTGTTCTGATTTCACCTTTGCGGCTTCCGCCAATGCGATAGTCTACACCGGCGCGACACCGGTGTTTGTCGACTGCGATCGCGCCACCTGGAATATCGATACGGCCCTGCTGGTCCAGGCCCTAGAGGACCGTGCGAAATCGGGCAAACCACCGAAGGCGGTGATCGCCGTGCACATCTACGGTCAGAGTGCCGATCTCGACCCGATACTGGAGATTTGCGAACGACACGGTGTGATCCTGATCGAGGACGCGGCGGAATCGCTTGGGACCACATACAAGAGCAGGGCGACCGGCACAATCGCCAGGCTGGGAACTTTCTCTTTCAACGGCAACAAGATCATCACAACTTCCGGTGGGGGCATGCTGGTCTCCAAGGATGAAAAACTTGTCGAATCCGCACGGTTCCTGGCGACGCAGGCACGCGATCCCGCGCCCCATTACCAGCATTCCCGTATTGGCTATAACTATCGTCTTAGCAATGTTCTTGCGGCGATCGGCCGTGGGCAACTAAAAGTGCTGGAGCAACGCGTTGCGAAGAAAAGGCAAATCTTCGACTTTTATCTGCAGACCCTTGGCGGATTACCCGGGATTGAATTTATGCCGGAAGCGGATTACGGGAGGTGTAACCGCTGGCTGACTTGTCTGACGATTGATCCGGATTTATTCGGAGCCGATCGGGAAGAAGTCAGGCTTGCCTTGGAAAAAGAAAACATCGAATCGCGCCCTGTCTGGAAGCCGATGCACATGCAGCCCGTGTTTGCCGGGGCGAAGATGTTCGGCGGCAGCGTTGACGAGAGGATCTTCGAGAGAGGCCTCTGCCTCCCTTCGGGCACCGCTCTCACGAGCAGTGATCTGGAGCGGATTGCTGAGATCATAATGTATTGCCGGAAAAGTTAATATATTACAGCAAAAATTCTGCATAGATGATGTAATTCTGTTGTTCATTACCATGATTCTGATTATAGTGTGTTTTTGGATAATATATATCGGGATTAGAGGGAAATGACAATGCTACACAATGTTGCGGTTGTCGGTTGCGGTTATTGGGGACCGAATCTGGTTCGGAATTTTCACCAATTAAAGAGTGTCGATTGGGTTCATTGTGTCGACCTGATACCTGAGCGGTTGGACAAGATACAGATGTCGGTCACCGGGGTGATCTGTCACACGTCCTTCGATGAGGTGCTTAAGGATGACGATGTCACCGTGGTTGCGATTGCCACTCCGCTCGCCATGCATTACAAGCTGGCCAAGGCGGCGTTGCAAGCGGGCAAACATGTTCTTATAGAGAAGCCGATGGCTCCTTCTCTGCGAGAGGCCGAGGAACTGGTCGAGCTGGCCGACAAAAAGAAGCTGATCCTAATGGTGGATCATACCTTTCTTTTCACACAGGCGTTGATCAAGATCAAGGAGATGATCGATGAGGGTCACCTGGGCGAGCTGGTTTATTTCGATTCAAACAGGATCAATCTCGGTCTCTTCCAGCACGATTCCAACGTGGTCTGGGATCTCGCCACTCACGATATCTCCATTATCGACAGATTGTTCAAATCAAAACCTGTGAAGATCAACTGCACCGGTACTAAGGTGGCACCTTTCGAGCATGAGAGTATCGCCTATCTTTCCATTCTCATGGACGACGGCTCGCTGGCACATATCAGCGTCAATTGGATGTCGCCGGTAAAGGTGAGGCAAATCCTTATCGGCGGGACGAAGAGGATGTTGGTGTTTGATGATGTTCTACCAAGCGAGAAGGTCAAGGTTTACGACAAGGGAGTCGAGTTTTACGAGGATCCCAATGAGATATACAAGATTCTCGTCCAGTACCGGGTGGGGGATATGCACGCGCCAAAGATAGGCAGCGAGGAGGCTCTGGCCCTTGAATGCCAGTATCTCCTCGATTGCGTGGATAAGGGACAAAAGCCATTCAACGACGGCGTGAGCGGTGCCCGGGTTGTCGCAATGCTCGAGGCGGCGCAGAAATCGCTTGAACTGGACGGCGCGACGGTGAGATTGGATTAAGATAATAAGTATAATCCGATTCGGCAGAAGGAAGCTAACAAGCGCTCCGGGTTTATCCGTAGGATGAAATTCGGCGACATTTCTAAAAAAGCTATCTTGTGTTTCTATTTGCTCTTGTCTGTTTCGGGCCTTGCTGCACTATTCTGGGGCCAATTCGATCAGCCGTGGATGTTATTTCTCTCGTCGGTAACTTTGCTGCTGGTTTTTTCCGCCTGCCTGATTTCAGGGGTATTAGGCACGGCACTGATAGCGCTTGTCTCGATCTCTACTTTGTTTCTGCCTCAGTTTACGCAAGTCCTGATTCTTATCGCTGTCTATGCCGGAGCAGCAGCAGTCTGCTGTAAATTTCTGATTACCGGCTCAGAGAAAATGGAAATATATCTGTCGGACAAGTTGTTATTGCTGTTCTCTTTGATGATATGTATTTCCGCGGGATTCTCGGCATGGCGCTATTCCACTCTCGAACCACTGGCCGGCGCAGGCTATCTAAACATCCAGGTCAGTGTTTGGGGCGAGACCACCGAGGCAGTGTTGGGCGGGATATTATTAAGTACTCTGGCTTTTTGCTTAGCCGGTCCGCTGTTACTTCTGACAAAGTCAGTGAATACGAACAGCGTTTTGGTGCGGTTACTGCGCCGCGGCGTTGTGCTGTTGCTGATTTTCATTATCGCAGCGGGAATCGGCTCCGCATCGCTTTTGACGACCGAAGGCACAGCCCCCGTAATCATGCAGAGAGTGGCTGATTGGCCGACGGTCGATAGCCTGGCTTTGTCTTATCCACTGTCTGGTGTCGGGATTGGGACTTATCTCGCAAACGCGTCCAATAATTCTGTTGAGATTGCGAGACCGGGTGTGCCTCACGGATCAGGACCTAGTGTAATCGGCCGCCTGGCTGCCGAAGCGGGTTTCCCAGCGTCGTTCATTTTTTTACTCGCGGTGGTTTTGCTTATTTTCAGGCAGGCTGCTCCGGCGGCAAATACCGTTTCCGTTGACAAGAAAGAGAAAGGCCTTCTGAAACCGGCACTCTTCACCGTGGCATTGGTTGCGGTTTTGTTCGGACCCTTCGATTTCGAGATGATCACACTGACTCTCTTTATGCTCGCGCTCGGGTTGAACACTCCGGCCAAATCCAATGTGGGTGAAGGAGCATCGGGAGCAGTGGCGATTGGGGTCGCATGGGTAGCCGTCGTGATGATGCTCGCGATGTGCTTGATTTCAAATGCCCAGCTTGCCCCCATGGCTCAGTGGGAGCGATTGCGATGGCCGATCGATTCAGGTTTCTATCCTGCTGAAACCGAGGGGGGCTTCCGCTGGACTGAACCAAAGGCGGTCAAAACCCTCACACCTGACAGGCGCTTTATCTACATCGAATGGCTCGCAGGAGATTCGGCGGTTGAGGATTACAGCACGAAAGTGCGATTCAGCTGGGATGGGAGGCTAGTTGAAGAGCTGAGAGCCGCATCAGGGGAGTTGCAGCATACGATAGTGCCGGTCGATCCGCAGGGCTCAATTCCAAGGCTGCTGCTAATTGAGACCGATACGCCGTTTGTTCCCAGCGATCACCTGGCTAACGGCGACTCGCGCCGACTCGGAATTGCCATATTCAAGCTCGACTTGATTGATGAGCTTCCGGCGGAATCGACCGGCTTCTGGAGCTGGGAGAGCGACGGAAAAAAAGAGTTCCGCTGGTCACGCAAGATTTCATTTCTGCAGTTTCCCATTCGCAAGCCATTCAGGATTGCTCTGCGTGCCGGGCATCCCGATATCGATGAAAAACCTGTTCAAATAATGTTTAGCATCAATGGATTGTTTCTGCGAGAGCTGACCCTTAACCACAGGCGGTGGCATGAAGTTACCATTGATCCCGCTGATCTGCCGCCGGATTCTTTACCTTTATGGCATAAATCTTTAATGCCGGACGCGACCGGGATTCTGAGGATGGAGGTCGATCGGGCCTGGACTCCGTCGGAGTACGGCGATAACGGCGACAACAGGACTTTGGGTGTGGCGGTCGGCAAGGTGATGGAGGTGGGAAGTCCAAGATGAATGCCGGGGACAGGCTGGTGAGCACCTTCTTGTTGATAACCTCGCTCTGTATTCTCTCTGCCTGTTCCCAAAGCGAACCGTCCGGGATGCGTGTGGGCGTACACCTGCAGGCGTGCGATTATTCGTTTACCGGCAAGGATCTTCTCGACGAAGGCTCCGACGAGGTGCTGAAGCTGGGAGCCGAAAGCATCGGCGTTTATCTGGGTCCCGAATACACCGATTATTACCATGGTGTCGACGAGCAAGCATCGGATCTGGAATCGTTGGCCAAGACGACCGCCTACGACCGCTTGTTTAATAAGGACTTCTCGGTCTACTCGCTGACCTGTTACGCGTTCGCCAACGGTCTCGACTCCCGATGGCAGCAGGGCATCGAGAGTTACGATCCGGAAGCCGCCTACCGCGAGGTCAGGGGACTGGTGGAATACCTGCTGAGGCGTTTCGCAGGCACCGGCAAGACTTTCATCATCAAGAACTGGGAGGGCGACTGGCACCTTCTGGGTAGCTACAACCAGGAAGATGAGCCGAGTGATGCTGCCGTGGACGCGATGGTCGGGTGGCTGCGAGCCAGGGTGAAGGCGATTGAGGATGCCCGCGCAGCGGTGGCAGGTATCGAGGGAGTTAACGTGTTTTCCGCGGTGGAGTTTAATCTCGTCGCAAAAGCTGAGGAAGGCGGCAGAACCGTCCTGACTTCGGTGGTCCCGAAGATCGAAGCCGACCTGTATTCATACAGTTCATGGGATTCGCTATACCAACCGGAAAAAATCATCACGCGCCTCGATTTTATCAAACGTTACGCTCCGGATTCGCCGAGCTTCGGCAGTCGCAATATTATCCTTGGTGAACTTGGCGCACCCGACGGCAGGCACGACAAGGTCACGATGCTGCGCTGGGCGATGGAGGCAGCGGATAGTTGGGGAGTGCCCTATTGTTTCTTCTGGCAGCTTTATGACAACGAGTGCGACGGCAAACGCTATTTTCCCGCCGGTGTTTCCGAGAGACGGTCACTCAATTGCCGTGGTTTCTGGTTGATCGACCACTTCGGGCGCAGGACGCCTTCATGGTACATGCTTAAGGAATTCATCTTGAACAATGCGCGCTGACGGCCTGAGGTTCGATGTGATTCCTTTACTCCTTGATAATTCTCAAGCCATGGGGGTTGAGACCTTTGCCTGAATGGGACTTGAGATATTCGTATTCTCTTCCGCACTTACGGCAATTCAGTGAACCTTCGTACAACGGCTCTCCGCAACGGCAGGCGTAACCTTTCAGCCCGGCCGGATTACCGAATACCAGGCCAAAATCCGGCACGTCTCTGGTGACCACGGCTCCCGCGCCGACCATGCTGTAACGTCCCAGTGTCACTCCGCAAACGATCACGGCATTGGCGCCAACGGATGAGCCCTTGCGGATCAGTGTCGGAAGGAACTCCGTGTCGGGATCACGCTTGACCTCGCAGCGCGGCAGCAGGTCGTTAGTCAGCACGCAGGAGGGGCCGAGGAAAACGTAATCCTCACAGGCGACCTTGTCCCAGACGGCCACGTGGTTCTTCACAGTGCAGTGATCGCCGAGCACAGCGCCGGCCTCAATGAAGCTGCACTCCCCGATGTTGCAGTGCGCGCCAACTTTCGCGCCGGCCATCACATGTGCGAAGGCCCAGATGCGGGTCTCAGCGCCGACATCATCGCTATCGCAGATCGCTTTGGGATGGACAAAGACGCTTTTTTCGCTCATAGCCGCCCCTCTCTCATGTCAGCGC
>DATKUA010000249.1:0-24451 GCA_035530855.1 Acidobacteriota bacterium
ACGCCGTACATGTCGGCGCAGGCGAGGCATGCTGTGAGCGTGACGCCGTCGGCCGCCATCGCCTTGATTTTCTCCTGGAGCGACGCGTCCTCGGTGAGCAGCTTGGAAGAGGGTCCCCAGACGATGAGGGTGACCTCGTCGAACCAGCCGCGCAGCTTGGCGTTGTGGGTGTACATGAAGCAGACCTTGTGGGCCACCTCGGGATCGCCGCTGCTCCAGACGACGGCGAGTTTGGTCTTTTCCATGCCTTCATCCTGGGCGGAGCCGGCCGGCGCGAGCGCAAGACCGAGGGTTGCGGCGGCGGCCAGCAGGGCCGATAGTACTATCGCAAGGGCCGTTTTCATCGTCTTTCCTCGTGGGTGTTGGTTCGCGCCAGTATAGCACTGCGCGGCGGGGCCGGCTTTTAATGTTGCAAGAAAAGGGCTTATCGGCGATAATATAGCGTCCTAAAGATTCAGCAGCACTCCGGGGAAGTAAGGGCCAAAGCAGGAGGGAAGCTATGGCAGTTGGGGAAGCGCTGGGAATGATCGAGACGCGGGGCCTGGTGGCGATGATCGAGGCCTCCGACGCGATGGTCAAAGCTGCGAACGTGGTTCTGGTGTCGTACGAGAAGATCGGCGCTGGTCTGGTGACGGCTATCGTGCGCGGCGATGTCGCCGCGGTGAAGAGCGCGACGGATGCCGGCGCGGCCGCCGCGCGCAGGGTTGGAGAGCTGGTGTCGGTGCACGTGATTCCCCGGCCCCACACGAACCTCGAGGACGTGCTGCCGATCGGTAAGGTAACGACCACCTCGAAGAAGTCCTGAGGCTGCGCGATGCAGTTAGCACGGGTTGTCGGAACCGTCGTTTCGACCCGCAAGGACCCTCGAGTCGAGGGCATGAAACTCCTGATAGTGAAGCTGATCCGGCCCGACGGGGTCGAGCTCGACGACTACCAGGTGGCCGTCGACACGGTCGACGCCGGCTTCGGCGAGGTCGTGCTGATGGCCGCGGGCAGCTCCGCGCGCATGGCTGAGGGCTGCGGGGACCGGCCCGTTGACCGGTCGATCGTCGGCGTGGTCGACACGATAGATTTCCTCGACGGCGAGCTGCCGGCCCGCCTGAAGCAAAAAAAGACATGAGGCTTGCCGTAGTCAAGGGAAGCGTCGTCTGCACGTGCAAGAATCCCGACATGAAAGGCGTGAAGCTCCTGGTGATCCAGCCGGTGGACGACCACGGGCGGGACAACGGGGAGATGCTCGTGGCCACCGACGCCATCGGCGCCGGCGCGGGCGAGACCGTCTTCTGGTGCCGCGGCCGCGAGGCCACAATCCCCTTCCTGCCCAAACAGGTCGCCTCCGACGCCTGCATCATCGGCATCGTCGACTCCGTCCACACGGTGCGCGAGCCATGATCATCGCCGAAATCATCGGCAACGTGGTTGCCACCCAGAAAAACGACAAGCTTGAGGGCATCAAGCTGTTGATGGCGCAGCAGTTGAACCTCGACGGCACGCCCCGCGGCGAGCCCTTCATGGCGATCGACCGCATCGGCGCCGGCGAGGGCGAGACGGTCCTGGTGGTCATGGAAGGCAAGTCCTCGATGCAGCTCCTCGGCCGCGGCCTCGCCCCGGTGGACATGGCGGTGGTCGGCATCATCGACCACTACACGGTCGACGGCGCGACCACGAAGTGCTAGCCGGTTATCGACAAAGGGGTCAGTCTTATAATTCTAGGGTAATCCGAAAATAGATGATCAAGTATCTCCTTATAAATCAGTATGTTGTGCGTGATTGCGTCAATCTGAACACCCTAGAATTATAAGACTGACCCCTTTGCAGCATAAAGGCACCCCCTACATAGGTGGCTCTTCGCGTGGCGGAGACCCCCCTACAGTCAGGTCGACGGCGCGACCACGAAGTGCTAGCCTGCTGCCGTTGATTTAGTAAAACCGCAGAGAACGCAGAGATAATCCCAGGGTAATAATCGAGGCAGAGGTTTCTTCCGGTCCCGGGAATGAGGAGAAGCGAAATGGGCGATGGATTGAAGGTGGCCGTGACGCGGCGGATCCCGTCGGTCGGCCTGAGGATGCTGCGGGAGGAGTTCGAGGTGGTGCTGCACGACAGCGACAAGGCGCCCGGCCGCGAGACGCTCCTGCGGCTGATGTCGGACGCCGACGGGGCGGTGACGCTGCTGTCCGACGCGATCGACGGCGCCCTGCTCGACGCCTGCCCGCGGCTGCGGATCGTCGCCAACCACGCCGTCGGCTACGAGAACGTCGACGTGGAGGCGGCGACAGCGCGGGGCATCGTGGTGACCAACACGCCGGGGGTGCTGACCGACGCTACGGCCGACCTGACGATGGCATTGATGCTGGCGGCGGCGCGGCGGATCGTCGAGGCCGACCGCTTCATGCGCGTGGGGAAGTACGAGGGCTGGGACCCGCGCATGCTCCGCGGCATGGACCTCGCCGGACGCACGCTCGGCATCTTCGGCTTCGGCAGAATCGGCCGGGCGGTGGCGCGGCGGGCCGCGGCCTTCGGCATGGAGATCATTTACACCGACACCGCGGCGAGCCCGGAGGCGGCGCAGCAATGCGGCGCGCGGCGGGTAGAGTTCGACGAGCTGCTGCGCCAGTCAGACGTGCTCACGGTTCACAGCCCCTATCTCCCCGAGCTGCACCAGCGCTTCGGGGCGGCAGAGTTCGCCGCGATGAAGCCGACGGCGCTCTTCCTCAACACGGCGCGCGGCAAGCTGATGGACGAGGCGGCACTGGCGGCGGCCTTGCGGGCTAGGCAGATCGCCGCGGCGGGGCTCGACGTTTACGAAGACGAGCCCGCGTTCCGGCCCGAGCTGGCGGCGATGGACAACGTCGTGCTCCTGCCCCATATCGGCAGCGCCACCTGGGGCACCCGCGACGCCATGGCCGAGCTCGCCGCGCGCAACGTAATCGAGGTGCTCCACGCCCGCCCGCCCCTCACCCCGGTGAATGAGGTGGGGAAGAGTTAAAAAGGGGTCAGTCCTATAATTCTAGGGTGGTCAGATTGATGCAATCATGCACAACATACTGATTTATAAGGAGATGCTTGATCACCTTGGTTTAGATTACCCTAGAATTATAGGACTGACCCCTTTTCCCTTTTCGAGGGTTTTGCGCAGGGCTCTGAGTGACGGCGAATCTGATTTTTCGAAGAGTCCTACGGCTTGGGTGACATTGGTGGGATGGCCCATGTGGAGTTGGTTGCTGAGCCACCTGTTGGTAACGCTGGTGTGTTTCCTTACCCACCAGGCTACGGCTTGTTTTCGAGGGTCGGATTTTTGAAGCAGCTCCAAATCTTCTTCATTGATGCCCAGCACTTCGAGACAATCCTGTATCAGGGCGACGGCTCCGGCATCACCATGATTTAACGGCAATCCGCTGGTGCGGGACTGAGTGTTGGAGAGGTGAGGGCTACTTCCATTTATTGTAAGCAGCCGGTTTTTGAATTCCTTGCTGCCCAGGTGCCATCCGCGGCGGATAGCCCTCCATTCATCGTTCAGCTTACAGAAACCCTCCTGCGTATCGAGTTTATCCACCAGCGAGGAGATGTGATCCAGGTAAGCGCGGCGAACGGTGTTCGGATCGCCTTGGAATCCCAGGTCTCTCAGGACTCGCGTCTTCTCCAGCCAAAGAGGTTTGTTTTGATCGTCAAGTGCGTAGAAAGGAAGGCTGCTCCACCTGTACGCGATTAATCCCTCAAGGCTATTCTTAACAACTCCTGCTCTAATTGGATTCAGATGGATATATCCGCTCACAGTGATGATATGACGGGAGTCCATGGGATCGATTACGAGTGACTTATAGCGACCTTGGAAAAGGTGTCCGAAGAGGTCGTGGCGTTTGTTGAAACTCTGCGTATAGACGCTTTGAAGCCATCTCATACCTGCAACCAGATTAGCCTCGGGAGTTTCGAGCAGTAGGTGATAATGGTTTGGCATGAGGACGAAAGCGTGCGCTTTCCAACCCGCCTTATCGCATGTTCTTGAAAGGCAGCGAAGGAACATGTAATGATCTTCTTCGTCAAAAAAGACCTTTTCGCCGCGGTTTCCCCTGCACATAACATGGTAGTAAGCGCCAGCGAATTCGAATCGTGGTCCTCTTGGCATCGGCTATCCGAAAAGGGGTCAGTCCTATAATTCTAGGGTGATCGAGTATCATTGGTCAGATCAATATGATTATCATGTTTGTATCAATTCAGCTACCCTAGAATTATAGGACTGACCCCTTTTCATGGCTACCGGGGATGTCGTCATGTTATTATTCGCGGCATGAGCGCAATAATCGTAAACGGGGCGGAGATCGGCAAGCGGATCCGTGCGGAGGTGGCGGCGGAGGTCGCCGAGCTCGCAGCCAAAGGGGTAACCCCGGGCTTGGCGGTGATCCTGGTAGGGGAGGACCGCGCGAGCGCGACCTACGTGCGCTCGAAGCAGAAGGCGTGCGGCAAGGCGGGCATCCTCTCGGAGTTGCAGCACCTGCCCGATACCACCGGCCAGGACGAGCTTGTCCGCCGCATCAGCGAGCTCAACGCGCGCGACGAGATCGACGGCATCCTGGTGCAGAAGCCGCTGCCGGCGGGGATCGACTACCAGGCGGTGGTCAACACGATGGACCCGGCGAAGGACGTCGACGGCTTCCACCCGATCAGCGTCGGGCGCCTGGTGATCGGCCTCGAGACCTTCGTGCCGGCCACGCCGTTGGGCGTGATGGAGATCCTGCGCGAGCACGAGGTGCCGCTCAAGGGCGCCAGGGCGGTCGTCGTCGGCCGTAGCGACATCGTCGGCAAGCCGCTGGCGATTCTGCTGATGCACAACCACGCGACGGTAACGATCTGCCACAGCCGCACGCGCGACCTCGCAGGCGTCTGCCGTGAGGCGGATATCCTGGTGGCGGCCACGGGCCGCACCGGAATGATCACGCCGGAGTTCGTCAAGGCGGGCGCGGCGGTGATCGACGTCGGCATCAACGCCGTCGACGACCCGGCCAAAGTGCGCGAGCTCTTCGGCGACGACCCCAGGCGGCAGGGCGACCTGCAGACCAAGGGCTACACGATCGCCGGCGACGTGCACCCGGCCGTGGCCGAGAAGGCCGGCCTCTTCACTCCCGTGCCGGGCGGCGTGGGCAAGCTGACGATCGCGATGCTGCTGAAGAACTGCGTCCAGGCCGCGCGCATGCGGCGTGACGGCTAGGGGCGGGGAGGAGGCGATGGGCGTCTTTCTCGATGTGGGGCTTACGGGGGGCATCTCCTGCGGCAAGAGCGCGGCCTTGCGGCTCTTCGCCAGGCTCGAGTGCTTCACCCTCGACGCCGACGCGATCTACCACAAGCTGATCGAGCGCGGCGGGCCGGTCTACATGAAGCTGGTGGAGCACTTCGGCGAGACCATCCTCGACGGCCGCAAGCGCGTCGACCGCGTCGTCCTGGGGGAGATCGTCTTCAACGACCCCGACGCCCTGGCCACACTCAACGCCATCGCCCACCCGATCGTCATCAACGAGCAGGAAAGGCTGAAGGTGGAGTTCCGCGCCCGGCACGACGGGGGGATCATCGTCACCGACGCCGCGCTGATGATCGAGGCCGGCACCTACAAGCGCTTCGACAAGATCGTCGTGGTCACCTGCAACGCCGAGCTGCAACTGCAACGCCTGATGCGGCGTGCGGCGATCGACGAGGCCGCGGCGCGCAAGCGCATCGCCGCGCAGATGGCGGTGGAAGAGAAGCTGCACTACGCCGACTACGTGATCCACAACGACGACAGCATCGAGGCGTTGAAACACGATGTCGAGGAGGTCTACAACTACCTCTTCCTCGACATGAAAGCGAAGGAGCGCGGGCATGTATGAAGTGAGCGTGCGGCTGACCTTCTCGGCGGCGCACCAGCTGAGCGGCTACCCCGGCGACTGCAAGCGGCTCCACGGGCACAACTGGCGAGTGGTGGTGTTCGTGCGGGCCCGCGAGCTTGATTCACTCGGCATGGTCTGCGACTTCCGCCACGTGAAACAGAAGGCGCGCGAGCTGATCGGCGAGTTCGACCACACCCTGCTCAACGAACACGCCGCCTTCGAGCAGGACGACCCCAGCAGCGAGCGGATAGCGCGCCATTTCTTCGAGCGCCTGCGGCCCGACCTCGACGCCGATAACCACTGGCTGCACGCGGTCGAGGTCTGGGAGACGGACGACTCCGCGGCCCGCTACATCCGCGACGACACGCCGCCGGCGGCACTGCCCAAGGACGGCATCGACTGAAGGCGGGGGGCGGCGAGCACTCGCTTCAAATCTCTACGTTGCGGCCGCTCTGCTCTCCTCGGAGTGACTTTCGCCACACCTGCGTCGCCCATCGCGGCCGCGCCTTGACCTTTATCGCGATTGACCGCCGGTAGCTGAGAAGCGAAGCAGGGGCGTGGAGGAGTCAGTGTTCTGGAGACTTGATGCAACATCCCGGTCGGCGAGGACGGCCCGGCAATACCTTCCCGCCTGTGCGGGATCGGGCGGATTGAATCCGCCGCGGCGGACGCCCCTACATGTTCGATGTAGGGCGGTCCTTCAGGGCCGCCGTGTTCTGGAGACTTGATGCAACATCTTGGTCGGCGAGGACGACCGGATTCCAATTGATTGCTATGGCGATTCATATCGACGATTACAGCTTCGGCAGGATTGTGATCGGGGGAGAGGTGTACAAGAAGGACGCGATTATTCTGCCGGATCGCGTGATACCCGGCTGGTGGCGCGCGCAGGGGCACAGCCTCTCGCCGGACGACCTGGAGGCGGTCGTCACGGCCGCGCCCGCGCGCCTGATCATCGGCACTGGGTCGTTCGGCATGATGCGCGTGCCGCCGGAGACGCTCGCTTACCTGAGAGACAAAGGAATCGAGACCGAGGTGCTGAAGACGAAGGAGGCCTGCGCGCGGTTCAATGAGCTGGCAGCCCCGGGGGAAATCGCCGCGGCGTTACACCTGACGTGCTGAGGCAAAAGGGGTCAGTCCTAGAATTCTAGGGTAATCCGAACCAAGAAAAACAGATATCTTCTTATAAATCAGTATGTTGTGCGTGATTTGACCGCATTGGGCACCCTAGAATTCTAGGACTGACCCCTTTTTGCTCCCCTTTGTATCAGGAATGTGGAAGGGGAGTTCACAGATGTCGCTTCCCCCGGTGGCGGTGTCGGTGAGCGATATGCGCAGGCGGTAATCTCCGGGCGCGAGGCCGGGCCTGGCGAGATCGAACTGGAGGAACAGGAGGCGGCTCTCGGGCGGCAGGGCGGAGTATCGCGACGGAGTGGTTGCTGCGTGATCAATCAGCTCTAGCGAGTCGATGGCGCAGGGCTTTTTGCCCTCAAACAGAGCTATTTCGTCTTTGGAGAGGTCACGAACGGGGTTCCCGAACAGGTCCACGGCGTAAAAAATGACGGCAACGCGCTCGGTTTTGGCAGAGAGGGTATAAATATCTTCTTGTTGTTGAGAGAAAAGGGTTGCCGGGATTAGTGCAATTAGGATTAGAGTGGTAAAAACGAGAACACAAATATGGATTACTTCACTCATATAGAATTCACCTGCAGCGAAGGGATCAGCTAATAATTAATTATAAGCCTTGTTCTGATAATATCAAGGATATCAGAGATAATTAATAGGTGGATGTCAAGTCGCGCACACATATGCGTGGTCGTGCGTAAAAACTATAGTAGGGAAGAGAAATTATGAGTGAGGGTTGAGATATTAATGGTGTGCCGCGAGGAGCATGTCGCAGATCTCGCGCACGGCGCCGCGGCCGCCGGGCTGGGCGGTGGTGTAGTGGGCGATGTTCTTGACGCCGGGCATGGCATCGGCGACTGCGGCTGCAAAGCCGACCAGCCGCATGACGTCGACGTCGATCAGGTCGTCGCCGACGTAGGCCACCTCGGTCCAGTCGAGGCCCTTGCGCTTGATCAACTCCTCGACGACCGGCTCTTTCACCAGGCGGCCCTGGATCACCTCGGTGATCCCCAGCGAACGGGCGCGTTCGTCCACCAGGTTGGACTGCAACCCGGTGACAAAAGCGACCTCGATGCCCGCCTGCTGGATCAGCTTGATCCCCAGACCGTCGCGGACGCAGAACTTCTTGAACTGCTCACCCGAGTTTGAGTAGTAGAGGCCGCCGTCGGTGAGCACACCGTCCACGTCGAGCAGCAAGCATTTAATCCGCTTGAGTCGTTCTTTCAGTTCATCGTCCATTATTTCATTCGACTTGCAGGAACTACATTATTGACGCTTCGCAGCGCCAAGTAAAGGGTTTGTGAAAAGGGGTCAATTCTATAATTCTAGGGTGGCTGAATTGATAGAATCATGCGCAATACCATGATTTAAAAGGAGATGCTTGATTACACCGGGCCTGATTACCCTTGAATTCCAGGACTGACCCCTTTGGCCTGCTCAGTTCGTGGCGTTGCGGACGACCTGGAGGAAGGCCTGGGCGCGGTCGCGGATTTCCTCCATGGACACCAATTCCGCGCGCTCGCTGTGCAGGGGCAGGGCGGATGCGCCGACGGCCACAGAGCCGGCGCGGATGTAGTCGGCCACGTCATCGGGGTCGAGCCCGCCGACGGGCATCAGGCGCAGGAACGGCATCGGACGCAGCAGGTAGCGGATGTACTCCGGCCCGCCGACCGACTTGACCGGGTAGACCTTCACCAGGTCGACGCCGGCCAGGTAGGCCTCCATCACCTCGGTGGGCGTGAGGCCGCCCGCGGCGACGAAGACGTCGTTGTCGCGGCAGTAATCGATGATCCTACGGTCGGTGTGCGGGCAGACGATGAACCGGGCGCCGCCGGCGATCATCTCCGTCGTCTCTCCCATCGTCGTCACCGAGCCCGCGCCCAGAACGGCACTGTCGCCGTGGCGCACGGCGAGCGTCTCGAGGATGGCGGCCGCGCCGGGGGTGGTCATGGCGATCTTGAGCATCTTTATGCCGCCCTCCAGCACCGCTTCGGCAATCTCCAAAACCCTGCCGCCGTCGGTGCCGCGCAGCACCGAAATCACGCGCTGCTGCTCCACGGCGGCGGCGACGGAGCGGGCGTTTGTCTTCTCTGTCATCGTCTATCCCTTTTCACGGACCAGCGAGTGGCGGCCGAGCAGCAGACCCCAGACGACGCAGACCGCGAATGCGCCCGCGATCAGCAGCATGCCCGGCTCGCGCGTGCCGAGCGCCGTATTGAGCCAGCCGACGGCGACCGGTCCGACCACGTTGCCGAGATTCGAGAAGGTAAGTATAACTCCGAAGGCGACCCCAAGTCTCGCCGGCTGCACCACCTGGCCGGGTATTGCGTAGACGGCGACGGGAAGGAAGCCTGCGAGTATGCCGGCGACGAGTATGAGCGGCGCGGGCGGGAACCGGGTGAGGAGGCCGAAGAGGCAGAGTGCGACGACGAGGGCGGGGAGGATTATGTATGAGCGGATCCTGCCGAAGCGGTCGATGAGCCAACCCGCCAGCAGCGAGCCGGGCGTGGCGGTCCACATGATGAGGCCGATGGTGAAGCTGGCCGCGCCGTAGTCGAGGCCGCGGGCGTTGAGGAATGCGGAGCCGAAGGTGAAGAGCGACGCCGTGGAGACAGTGAAGCAGAACCACACAAAAGCCATCAACCAGAGGTCCTTGGGGAAGGAGGCGAGGCGGCGGGAAATGCGGGCGAGGATGCCGTTGCTGTTCGCAGTGGGCAGCGGTGTCGCGGCCGGCTGTGGTTGATCGCCGGCTTCGGGATCTCTCGGCGCCAGGAGGATGAAGCCCAGCACCGTGAGCGCCACGAAGGCGTTGAGCACCAGCGTGGTGCCCTGCCAGCCGAGCCACTGCCCGAGGGCGAAGAAGGAGCTGAAGGCGACGATGGCGGCGATCGGCCAGGCGGTGTGGAGAATGCTCATCGCCAGGCCGCGCTGCCGGTCGCGGAACCACAGCGTGATCATCTTGCCGGCGACGAGGTTGATCAGGATGCAGCCGACGCCGAGGATGAAGCGGCCGGCCATCATCAGCGCGTAGTGGATGCCGAAGTTGAACAGCAGGCTTCCCGAGAGGATCAGCAACGCCGAGACCACACCGGTGCGCCGCGTGTCCCAGCGATCGAGCGCCGCGCCGCCGACCAGCGCGAAGAGCACCGCGGGAATGGCGTACATGCCCTGGAGCCAGCCGATGGCCAGGTCGTTGAGTTGGAAGCTTGCCTTGAGCTCGGGAATCAACGGCGGCAGCAGGAAGAACAGAAACCCGGAGCTGAGGAACATCAGGTAGTTGGTGAACAGCGCGAGCCAGCGCCGCGGATCGGAACTCATATCCCCTTCCTCCAAATAAGGGGATCATCCTAACACGATGGAAATAGACTTTGTTGTACGAAAGGTCTAGATAATCTGCTAATTTATCTTCGGACGGACCCACCCCAGTGACATTTTCAGGCTTTTGTTTAGCTTCGAATTCCAAGGGATAAGGTCGTTTTTTTGTAGCCTTCCCAGCACGATAGCCGGTGAAATGCCCTGAGCTTCAGCGAATCGTATAATGGAGTTCTCAGAGAAAATCCCGCGAGCGACGAACTGCCTATATTCCCTCTTCGGAATCAGCAGGTTGGCCGCGAATTCAATGGCTTCGTCTTCCTCTTTAGAGATCGTTTCTTCCTCGTTTTCCAGGTAGATTGTCTTTTTTCTGTGCAGCAGGAGGTGTGCGGCCTCGTGGAAGAAGGTGAACCATAAGATGTCGTTTTTCTTGTACCTGAGGCTGAGTTGAATCAAAGCCTTGGAGGGTTCAAGCCACCTCGCGGCGCCGGAGATTTTGGAGCCGGGAGTTTGTGGTATGAAGGCGATGGCGACACCGCACGCGGCGCACGCTTTTTTAAGTTCCGGGACGAATATTGCAGGTTCCGCACCAGTGAGGGGTCTGATTGCCGCAAGGATTTCCCTGAAGCGCGTCTCATCGTAGGGTCTGCATTCAAGATTGAGGGCTTCAATCTCACCTTTCCTGAGCCATGTCGAGAGTGCGTATTTGTCACTATCATCGGCTTTTCTGTACATCGCTTCGATATTAGCCCAGACGACGTCCCAATCCCGAGGTGATGCCACTCCAAAAAAGGTCAGAAGGGCTTTTAGTTGTTGAAGTTTGTCAGTTGATTTTTCAATCCACGCGTTATTTATCATGAAGTCAATGGGGAAATTATGCATCCATTCTGTGAATTTGCTCAGTTTTGTGTTTTCATGGATTCTTGCTTCGTGAGCCTGAAACATGCATTGCAGGTTCATCCAGATATGCGCGCTTGTTTGCATCGCCGTTTCGAGTTTTACGGACATTTCGGGTGAGATCGGGGCTTTTGCATTGATAATCTCACTGATGTGTTTTTCACTTGCTCCCACTCTCTCGGCGAATTCTTTCTGAGAGATACCACGCGCCTCCAATTCGTCTTTCAGAATCTCACCGGGGTGGACTGCGTAATCCGGCGAGAAATCGCTTTTGTATTGATTAATCATAGTAATCCACTATCCCCACGATGGTTATGCGTCGAATTTCGGTCCAATCGACTCTGCCATCATCTCTGGTGGGAACAGGATCATGGTCCGGCACGAATAGCAGCCTGTTCCCCTCTTTAATGCTCACAGCGAATTGCCCCGCCCGGTCTCTTTCCAGCTCGTGAAGCCTGATGGATTTCCATTGGCGTATTTCAAACAGGTTGTCGACGGCGCGAAGCAAGGCCATCATCTTCATTATGGCTTTGGCAACCTGAGCTCCGAAGTTTCGTTTGAGAGCCTTCTCGTTTTCCAGCAGCATCCTGGTTTTTTCGTTGTCAAAGGAGATTTCCATAATAGAGTCAAATTGTCTTTACGTAATAGGTTAATGGTTTCTTATAGAAATGTCAACCTCGACCCATCGTGCAGGTTTGGATTCCATGAATCCCGTCGAGCAGTGAACAAGAAGTGTATTCGGTATTTGCACGGAAACGGACAGCTGGTTTGCAGCTTGATAGATCAAGGGATGTAGTTTACCTTACTTGACGTGCTGATCCGGGAATCCGGTGCGATGCCGGAGCTGCCCCGCAGCTGTTAGCGGCGACGAAGTCCCCGAAGATGCCACTGCCCCGGAGGCGGGCGGGAAGGCGGGGGCGGAGGACGACCCGCGAGCCAGAATACCGGGCGCACGCGTCGCGGCGCTTTTCGCGCCGCAGAGGTCTTGAACCCTTCGAGGGCGAGGGCGGGACCGGCCAGGCGAAGCTGTCACGCCGCTTCCTTCCCCGTCCGCGAGCTGCTCACGAGCTTTCGATGCCTAGATGGGGCGCACTAGCGGGACTCCTGATCGCCGCCGCTCTGCTGTCGGCGTGCACGAGCGCGGAACCGTTGCGCGTCGAGCTGGGCGAGCCGCAGCGCGAGCTCCACGGCGTGCTGCTGACGTTCGAGGCGAGCGAGCCGCTTGCCGAAGCGGCGCTCCTCGACTCCCGCGGCGAGACTGTCCTGAAGCTCTCGATTCCCGCTCTGCGCTCCGGCGAGCTTTTCCTTCCATCGCAAACGCTGAAAGGCGGGTTGACGCTGGCGGCGCGCTCGGTGGCGGGCGCTACGGCGCGCATTCCCCTCGGGCTTCCGGCATTAATGGAGGGCGCGGTCGAAGTCGGAGCCCCCTTCCCGGGCCCCGGCGGAGGGCCGATCACGATGCCCTCGGACCCCGGCGGTTTTGAGCTCTTCGTCACCGTTTACGGCAGGCACGGCCGACCGCTGGCCTACAGCGTGACGTTGGCGGCGGCGGACGGCCTCCTGCTGGCTCCCGCGGACGGCGGCGATGCGGCGAAGAGTATCGTGCTGGAGGGAGAAGTCGCCACCTATGTGCGACCGCTGCGCCGCTCGATCAGGATCTTTGCCGGCGAAGCGGACAAGACTCCGCTGACATTGACGGCCGCGGCCGCGTTGAGCTTCGGGGCCGAGCGGCGGGAGTTCACCGTCGAGCGCCAGGTAATCGTTATCGCCGTGGAAACGCTGAGACGCGGCTTGGCGATTGCCGGGGTGGAGATGCCGGTTTCGCACGACGGCAGGCCGTTGAGCGGCAGACGGGCGGCGCACATCGCGCTCTCCGGCGCCGGTGGGGGGGAGCCGAGGGCCGTCGCCTACCAGGCGGTGGCGGTGGAGAACCGGCTGGAAGTGGGCGTGCCGGTGGTCGTCCGCTGCGAGATCTTCGACACGGGTCGGGGCGAACCAGCGGCGGGATTCGGGCCGCCGGGCTGGGTACCGGGGCGGGGTGCGGCCGTGGCGGCCTTTATCCCTGCCGGGAGCGGGGAGAGGCTGACGCTGCCGCTTTACGCCGACAAGGCGCGGGTCGAGCCGGGGCGATACGAGCGCCGGCTGACACTGGAGTTCGCCGGGAGCGGCATGATTGCCGCCACAGCCATGGCGCCGTTGGAAGTCGAGCGCCCGCAGGAGACGGCGGTGGCCGTGACGGCCGCTTCAGTGGGGGCGACGCTGCTGCTGCTTGTCCTCTTTTTCCTCAGGGGTTCGCGATTCATCGCCCGCTTCACCACAAGGCAGATCGTGCTGGTCGCGCTCGTGGCCTCGGCTTCGGTGGTGATGGTCAACCTGCCGGTGTTTTTCATCGCCAACATCACTCTGGCGCTACTCGGTCCGCTGGGGCTCCTGGTAGACGCGCTCCTGACCGGCTTCCTCTTCAACGCTCTGCTGGTGGCACTGCTGGCCGTGATACCCAGGCAGGGCGTCTGCGCCCTCGTCGTGGCCGTGCGCTTTCTGCTCGGAGGACTCCTGCTGGGGATGCTGACGCCCCTGGGCGCGCTCCACGCCGGGGTCTCGGCGCTCGCGCTCGAGGGGGCGGTCTGGCTCTCCGGCGTCACCAGGAAGGGGCGGATCGATTGGGGCGGCATCCGCCTGCTGCTCTCGTTTGCCCTGGCCAACGCCTTGATTTCCTGGGTCGGCTTCCAGCTCTCGATCGTGCTCTTCCGGCTGCACTACGCGGGCTGGTACATCGCCCTGAGCGTGCTGGTGGGCGGATTCCTTTATTCGCTGCTGGGGGCGACCGTGGGCAGGAGGATCGGCGGGCGCCTGGCTCAGTTTGCCGCATAGGGATGTGAAATGGTTGAGATAGACAAGCTGAGCATCACCTACCGGGGAGCGGCCGAGGCCGCTCTGCAGGGGGTCGACCTGCGCGTCAGGCGGGGCGAATTCCTGCTGCTGACCGGCCACACCGGCTGCGGCAAGACGACGCTCGTGCGGGCTCTGGCGGGAGTGCTGCTGCCGTCCCATGTCGCGCGCTTCGAGGGCCGGGCGCGGGTGGCGGGCGTGAGCGCGGAGCGGGTCAACAGGTCGGCCGGCTCCCCCCGCGTGGGGCTCCTGTTCCAGAATCCCGACGATCAGATTGTCGGGGGGACGCCGCTCGAGGAGGTGAGTTTCGGGCTGGAGAATTACGGCTGCGCCGCAGACAGCCTCGCGGCGCGGGCCGGGCGGGCACTGGCGGAAGTCGGGATGGAAGGCCTCGCCGGCGAGCCGATGGCCTCGCTCTCGGGCGGACAGAAGCAGCGCGTGGCGATCGCCGCGGTGCTGGCACTGGACCCCGAGGTGATCCTGCTCGACGAGCCGACGAGCAACCTCGACGGCCACGGGCGCCGCAAGCTCGCCCTGCTGCTGGAGGCGCTCCGCAGGCAGGGGCGGACGGTGATCATCGCCGGCCACGACGTGCGCCGCCTGGCGCCCTTGTGCGACCGCATCGCCCTGCTGGAGGGCGGGCGCCTAGTGCTGGAGGGCGAAGCAGGGAGGGAGTTGGCGCGGGTGACGGCGCACCTGGCGGGTGACGGCGTTGCTGAGACTGCGGCGAGCTCGGGAACGGATCAAGCGGAATCACGCAGCGCGGTCGTCAGGGCCGAGGATCTGCGCTTCAGCTACCGCGGCAACGGCTTCAGCCTGGGGCCGCTCTCCTTCAACATCGGCGCCGGCGAGCGCGTGGCGCTCTTCGGTCCCAACGGCTGCGGCAAGACGACGCTGCTCTCGCTGCTGGCGGGGGTGCTGCGGCCCGGCGGCGGCAGCCTGCAGGTAAACGGGAACGGCTCGCGTCCGCTGAGGAGAGCCGAGCTGGCGCGGAACGTGGCCTACGTGACCCAGAATCCCGACCTGATGCTGCACAGGGCGACGGTGACGGCGGAGGTGGGCGCGCGGCCGAAGTACCTCGGGAGGGCGAAGCCCTTGGTCGCGGCGGAAACGGCGGAGTCGCTGGCCGCTTTCGATCTCGAGCGCTTCGCCGGCAAGTACCCGTTTTCTCTGAGCCAGGGCCAACGGCAACGCCTGGCCTTGGCGGCGGCGGTGACGGGCGGGGCGAGGCTGCTGCTGATCGACGAGCCGACGACGGGGCAGGACATGCGGCAACGCCGGGCTCTGCTGGAGCGGATCAACGCCATGGCCCGCGCGGGTCTGGCGACGGTGTTCAGCACCCACAGCCTCGAGGCGGCGATGTTGGCGGCGGACCGGGCGATGGTGATCGACGCCGGCAGGCTGGTTTTCGACGGGCCGATGGAGCGCTTGACCGCCGACCGGAGGCTCATGGAGTCGGCGGGGCTCGATCTGCCGGAGGAGGGGCGTTAGGCGGCATGGCAAGCGAAGTGCAACCGATCGAAGCGGGCCGAAGCGGGCTGAGCGCCGACGCGAAGCTGGTGCTGATCGTCTGCTTCTCGAGCGCCGTGCTCCTGGTCGACAATCCGCTGACCTTGGCCGCCGCCTACGCGGCAATGCTGTTGGTGTTTCTCGCCACCAAACCGAATCCGCGCAAGCTCTTCTATTACGCCCTCTTCTCTCTGGCCGCGGTCTGGGGTTTCCTCCTGACCCAAAGCCTCTTCTACGCGCAGCAGCCGCGGACCGTGCTGGTGGAACTGATCGGGCCCGAGACGCCGCTGATCGGCGCCCTGACCGGCGGGCTCTCGGTCTATCTTGAGGGGGCGGTTTACGGGGCGATCCAGTCGCTGCGCTTTCTGGCGATGATGACCGCCGGCCTGGCGTTGGTGTGGACGACCTCGCCGCACGAATTGCTGCTCGGTTTGAGAAGGCTGAGGCTGCCCTACAAGGCGGCGTTCATGGTGGCCGCGGCCCTGCGCTTCATCCCGGCGATCGCCTCGGAGGCGCGGGCGACGCTGGGAGCGATGAAGGCGCGGGGTTATCCGATGAGGGCATCGCGCCCGTGGCGCTATCTCACCGCACTGACGGCGGGCCTGACGCCGATATTGTTCCGCAACATCCGGCGCGCTTCGATGCTGGCCGACTCGGTGGAGAGCCGGGGCTTTGCCGCGCGCGGGAACGGCGGGAGCGCCGGGGCGCGGCGCAGGGGATCGGCTGAGACCGCGCTGCTCTGGGCCGCACCGCTGCTGACTGCGGCTCTGGCCGCGGCGAAGCTGGCTGATGCCGCGGCCCTCTACGGTCTTTTCTACAGCGAACATCTGGGTTGGATATATGCGCTTGTCGAGACTGCATTGTAAGGAGTACCGGGCGGACGGCCTCGGCCGCGCCGCCTGCGCGTTGGCGATTCTGCTCCTGCTGGCTGCTGCCTGGGGTTGCGGCTCGCCGCAGGCGGGAAGCGGCGGCGGGTCGCTTGAGTTCACCGGCACGGGCCTGTGCGTGACCGGCGTCGAGATTGGAGTCCCGATAATCAGGGTGTCGGTCTCGGACGGCGGGAGCGGTGTGGAGAGCGGATTCAGGCGGTTCGGCGGCGCGCTGCTGATTCCCTTCGCCTGGCAAGCAGGGGAGAGCTATGCAGTCGATGTCGCGTACGAGGGATCCGGGCGGGCGCAACACATCGAGGGCAGGGCTCCGCTCAATCCCGGCACGGTGCTGCTGCGGACGATCGGGCTGGAGGGCCTTCTCGGCGGCGCGGAACCCGGCGGCCTTGCGCCGCAACCGACCGCGGCGGCGGTGAGCGGCGACGGCCGTTGGGGCGCCGTGGGCACCGATTCGGGCAGGATAATTCTCTTCGACCTGGAGGATGGGAGCCCGGCGGCTCAGCTTTATTCGGCGGGGGCTTATATCCGCTCGCTGGAGTTCGCCGAAGCCGGAGCGGGAACCCGGCTGCTGGCTGGGGAGCAGTCGCCGCGCGGAACGATCGCTGCCTACCGGGTGGAGGCCGGCGGCGCGCTGAGCAAGCTGTGGAGCCGGGAGACTGCGGCCGAAATCGGGAGCTCGAGCCGGGATCCCGCCGATCCCTATTCCTGGGCCCACCTGCCGGGGATCTACCGCATCGTTTGCCGGGGCGGGCGGGTGTTCGCGCTCGCCGTCCACCCTCCGGAGGGCGGGGAGACGAGGGCGCGCTCGCTGCTCTACTGCTTCGAGGGCTCGACGGGCAGGGAGCTGTGGCGTTGGCCGGAAGCCGGGACACTGGGCGCGGTGGCGACTTGGTTCGACGCCGACCTCGGCGGGGCGCGGCTGGCGCTCTGTGCTTATGACAGGCGGAGCGGAAACGGCGCGGCCTATGCCCTCGACGGCGCGAGCGGCGAACAAATCGGGCGGCTGGACATCGCGCCCCTGCGGCCGCACCTGGAGCAGGTGAATTTCTGGCACTCGATTGCGATATCGCCCGACGGCGGGCGGGTCGGCCTGATAGCCGACGACGGCCGCGCCTGGCTCTGGCATCCCGGCGGGGAGACGAGGGAGATCGCGCTGGGCGAGCCGTTGCAGGCGGGGGGCATCCCCCTGCTGATCA
This sequence comes from Acidobacteriota bacterium, assembly GCA_035530855.1. Taxonomy (GTDB): domain Bacteria; phylum Acidobacteriota; class DATKUA01; order DATKUA01; family DATKUA01; genus DATKUA01. The sequence continues at coordinate 17,671 of DATKUA010000249.1, forward strand.
GCGGCGCCGGGGTGTGGTGCGGGCCGGAGGAGACGCTCTTCGCGACGGGGACATCGTACCTGCCATGGCAGCTTTCCGGCGGCAGGCGGCCGCCGCAGCCGCATCCGGACGCGCTGAAGCTGATCGCTGTAGATGCCGGCGGGGGGATCGCCTGGGCGGCGACAATTCCCAATCTGCCCCAGGGTCTGGCGGCGAGCGGAGATTGGCAGTGGATCCACATCGGCTACGCCTCGGATCCGGTATTCTCCCCCGCGGGTGGCAGCGGCCTGGCTTCCTACAGCCTGAAGCGGCCGCAGGCGCCCCTGGCAGCCTCATTCCCGGTGGGCGGCGCGGTGATGCACGGCTCCCCGGCCCTGGCGCCGGGGGGGCATCTTGTGCTGCTGGTCGAGCGCAGCCAGCGCGACGCCTCGGGCGAACGGCTGCGCGGCCGCAACGCCCTGCATCTACTGCTCTGGTGACCCGCATCACCAACTATCCACCTGGAAAAAGAGGAATTATAGGAAACAATGACAGAGTCATCTTTAGCGAACAACGGAGTCTTAATATAATTTAGTTTGCGGTTTTCTGTTAATTATGTAATCATAACACTGGCTTGGTGCTGATTAGAAGAAGAGCCTGTCTGCCAGTTACGACATGCGTCTGTAATCGCTAGATGCAGGACATTAATACTAATAGAGCTAAGTTCTATGAAAGAATCACACAAGCGTTTGCTTTCCCAGCTCTCAAAGATGGCTGAAGACGGGAAGCTCGGTATTGAAATTAGGTCAACAAGAAAGAAGTACGAGAACTTACCCATGGGAATAATGACCATGGTGATGGCTGTTGAGGACCTGTATGAAACGAAGCCAACAGAAATCCCTAATGTCTTCAGCATGATGGATCATATGTGCAGGTTAATGATTGCAACTTATCGTGAAACATACAAGATTGATCAATCCATAGCCGAAGCCTTCCTGCAAAGTTTTGTTAAAGATTACCCTGGAGTTGATGAGTCCTGCCTTGTACCTCAGCTTTCAACTCTTATGGAAGCAGGCGTTAATTATAAAGACGTAGCTACATCTCAAAATAGACTGATGGTATGGGCACAATTAAAAAATCTGATTCTTGCATATAATGAATTTCTCAATGCGTTTTTTGGATTTTTGATTCCGTGCCTTCGTTTGACCAAAGGTAAACAACCCGATCCAAATGTTTTCAATCAGTCATATAGTTCGAAAATTGAAGAGATGATCAAACTAACTGGAGGCGAGAAAGGTGCATATTGGCCTTTTTGTCGGTTTGCAGACTCAAAAATAAGAAATGCCATAGGGCATGGAATTATATGGCTTGATGCTAATGAACAAAAAGTAAGATTTAGAGAAGGCAAAAAGCATCGCAAAGAAAGTGAAATAAATATAACGGATATTTTTGCCAAGGCTACTTTCGGATTATATCTTGGCAAAGCTTATCTGGCAGCGATAGCGTCTCTCTTAGTGCTTATTGATGGGAATGAATATGCCAAAACCCTTCTACCACAACAAGTTGTGAGAGTGTATTATGGCAATTAATGAAATTGGTGGGGAAGCTTGATCAAAACAGTTCAATATAGCTATTTACAACCTGAACATCCATAGACTTTCAACGAAATCATGATGTGCAAATATTTTCTATCGCTCGACAAGACGGAGAGTCTCTAGAGGAAAGTGAATAGGCTGGGCTGTTGTGGTGAGCTGCTTCACGGTTTAATGCCCGGTATATGAAGGAATATTTTCGCCTCCCCGCGGGTATTAAGAATAACTGAACCTTTTGGCCGGTCGCATCGTCTAAGGAGTGGTAGTTACAGGACGGGACGTGACAGCATGAGACTTGGGACAATCAAGAGCGGAATTTTAGCTGCGGCGCTCGCGGCGTTGGCCGCGGGGTCACTGTTTATCTGGAGCGGTTGCCAGGCCTCCAGTGCCGCGGAGGCTCCGGAAGCGGTCTCCGAGGTGAGTGAGGTCAGCCAGCACCAGGTGCGCGTGGCCGAGGCGATATCCGGCGACGTGCAGGAGAAAATCATCCGGGTGACGACGATCACCTCGCCCGGGTCGGTGCAGGTGTTGCCCCGCGTCGGCGGCCAGATCGTGAAGCTGGCGGTCGAGGAAGGCCAGCGGGTCGGCGCCGGTGAGCTGATCGCGCAGCTCGACGACGAGCAGCTTCGGCTGGCCGAGCGGCGCGCCGCGGCGGTGTTGGAGAAGGCCCGGCACGACGAGGAGATTGGCCGCAGGAAGCTGGAGAAGGCGGTCATCGGCCGCGAGGAGTTCCTCGAGCTGCGGCACGAGTGCGAGCAGGCCGAGCGCGACTCCGAGGCCGCCAGGCTGGAGCGCGAGAAGGCGGAGATCCGCGCCCCGATCGCGGGCGTGATCAGCCACCGCTTTGTCAGCCTCGGGGACACGGTGTTCCCCTCCACGCCGCTGGTGACGATCACCAATCTCAGCAGGCTCGAGGCCGAAGTGCTGGTGCCCCAGAACCAAGTCGACAAGGTGGCGGTCGGCAACGAGGTGATCCTCAATCCCGGCGGCGACGCCTCCCGCATCATCAAGGGGATCGTCGAGCGCATCAGCCCCGTCGTCGAGACCCTCAGCGGCACGATCAAGGTGGTCGTCAACATCCCCGGCAGCCAGAGCGGCGTCAAGCCGGGGCTCTTCGTCAAGGCGCAGATCATCACCGGCGTGCTCTCAGGCGTCACCCTGGTCCCGCGCGACGCGATCGTGATCGAGAACGCAATGAGCGTGATCTACAAGGTCGCCGACGGTTTCGCGCGCCGCGTGCCGGTGGAAATCGGCTTCGGCGACGGCGACCTGATTCAGGTAATCGGCGACATCGCGCCGGGCGAGCAGGTGGTCATCGCGGGCAAGAACGGGATCAACGACATGACGCGGGTGCGGATCGCCAAGAACTTCTGATTTCAAAGCTATTTGCACGATCCTCTGCCTCCTCCCAGAATGGCCATTTTCAGAGGGAAATGCACGCTTCGAAGATCTCCCATATCGCGCGATTCTCTTTATATTGAACCACTTACCGTCGCCGCAAATAAACTTGACACCTCAAAGGTGCAGTGCTAGCATTGCGTGCCTTAGGCGGGGTTGTTACCCGGTCCCGTCAAGGTAAGGGAGGAGTAGCAAAGGGTCTACTGAGGCCAGGTGGTCACCTGGCCGGTTCCCCACAGGGCGGAAAGGCCGCCTGCGTGCGGGTAAAACCCCGAGCTTTCATCCTAACTCAATTCGGCAGAGAACTTGGCGCCTAACTACGCGTCAGCGATATTTCATTACGTCGCTAAGGCTTTTTGCCGACTAATTTGAGGGTCAAAAACCGCACCATAGGGGAGGTAAGTGACCGTGTTCAACGCAATCGTTAATTTCTCGACAATGCTTGCCGGTTTGGCGCAGCAGGCTGGCCAAGGTGGCGGTGGTTTTGATGTCCGCGACTGGTTGCCAGGCGGGCAGTTAATCGACCTCTTTGAGCGTGGCGGCATCGTGATGTGGCCCCTGGGCTTCGCCGCCGTTCTCGGTCTCACATTCGTGATCGAGCGCATGTGGGTGCTGCGCCGGTCCAAGATTCGCACCGACGAGTTTCTAACCAAGATCCGTGCCGCCCTGCTGAAGAAGCGCAGCGTCAAGCAGGCCGTCAGCATTTGCGAGGAGTACCGCGGACCGATCGCCGCGATAATGAAAGCCGGTTTGCTGAAGTACGGCACCTCCGAGGAGGAGATCGAGAAGAACATCGAGATCGCCGCTACGCACGAGATGGCGCGCCTGGAGCGCGGCCTCGCGGTGCTGGCCTCGGTTGCCAACGTCTCGCCGTTGCTCGGCTTCCTCGGGACCGTCACCGGCATGATCGGCGCGTTCGACGCCCTGTCGAAGACGACACAGGTCGACCCGCGAGTCGTCGCCTCCGGTATCTCCGAGGCCCTGATCACGACCGCCACCGGCCTGGCAATTGCGTTCCCCGCACTGATTTTCTACAACTGGTTCTCTGCGATGATCTCCCGCTACGTGCTGGAGATGGAGACCGCATCGAACCTCTTGCTCGAAACGTTTGTGGAGATGGAGCAGGGAGCCGACCGGCCTGTTGAAAAACAGGTATAAGGTAGAGGTGACCGGATGAAAGTTAAGAAGCAGAAGGTTCAGGAAGCTTACATTCCGACGGCCTCGATGTCAGACATTGCCTTCCTTCTGATCATCTTCTTCATGGTCAGCTCAATCTTCCCTGTGGACAAGACGCAGATGGACTTGCCCGGTTGGGGCGATGTGAAGAACTATCTGGAGGACTCCGCGGTTATCGCGATCAGCACCGAGAACCTGATCTACGTTCGCAACAACGTGGACCGCAGCGTGAGGGACATCGCCAACATGACCAGCGACAGGGTGATAATCATGGCCTCCGACGGCCGGACTCTGTCGCAGGAAGTCTACCAGCACAACGCGCGCACCTGGGATATGTCTGATCCCGCCCAATTCCAGAACCTGCGAGACTCGATCAACGAGGGCTTCATCAAGAAGGTCGCGCTTCGCAGGATGCAGGAAGGCAACAGGGCCATCACCATCGTCGTCAAGGCCGACAAGAAGGTGCCCTTCTACGCGGTCGACGGCGTGGTCGAGGCCCTCCAGGTGCTCGGCGGTCAGGCCTCCACAGGCATCGCCATCCTCAGCAAGAAGGAAGGCCCGGCGCCGATCGTTAGTGCACAGTAGCTGACCAGCAGAGGGAAGCCATGAAGTATAAACGCAAGAAGCGCGATACCGAGATCCCGACCTCGTCGATGGCCGACATCGCATTCCTGCTGATCATATTCTTTATGCTCAGCACCACCTTCTCGGTGAACAAGGGATTCGACTTCGGCATCCCGCCCAAGGAGCAGGAAGCGACGACGGAGAGCGAGTCGCGCCCGGCACTGACCTTGATCGTGGACAATCTCAACGACCCGGACCGCAACTACATCGTCAAGGTGATGGACGAGCAGGGTAACATCGAGGAGTACTACTCCGATTCCTATGCCGAGGCGATGGGCCAGCCGCAGCGCGCGATCGTCGGCCTTTCAGACTTCATGAACCAGGTCTTCGAAGACGTGCGGCTGCAGCAGCCCGGCGAGTGGTACAAGCTCCCCGTCTACATCCTCGTCCGGCGCAACGCGCCGTGGGAGGGCTTCGTCGACGTCTGGGAGGAGGTCCAGGAAGTCGAGAGGGAGCAGATCACGCACTTCCCCGACATCGTCGAGCGGGACAAGCGCAAGCTAGCGACCCACATCCCCCACGTCAACACGGTGCGGGACATCATTCAGCAGTACCGCGAACAGGGTATCGTGATCGACTGAAGAAGTGGTTTGAAAAGGAACATAACCTCCGGGCGCTTGTCTAACGGCCCGGAGTTTGCGAGAGTTAACCAGTAGTCTAGAAGAGAGGGCAGCTATGGCCGACAATAAAGAAGGGCAGGCCGGCGACCCGAAGAAGATTGAGCCCGGCAAAGGCGCTCCGCCGCCGAAACCCAAGGAGTTGACGGCGAAGGACGACCCGAAGCTGGCCGCTTACACAGCTTTTCTCGCGTCCCAGGGCGACAAGCGGTCGATCGAGAACAGCCTGTTGGTTTCGATAATTATCTTCGGAGTCGCACTCTTTGTCACCTTCCCGACCATCGCTCAGAAGCTGCAGGGTCTCGAGCGTGAGGACGACATCATCGAGGTCCGCAAACAGACAGTCATCCAGAAGCCCCAGGAAGAGCCGCAGCAGATCCGCGAGGTCAAGCAGGAAACGCGCCGCAACGAATTCAGCCAGATTCCTGCGATGGCCCGGCCGACGGGCCGCGAGGATATCGTCGAGGACATCACCGATCTCAACCTCGATGTGCGCGACGAGCTGACCGACGACATGGGCTGGGATCTCGACGGCGTCAGGGCACCGGGTCCGATCCTGGTCGCCGGCGACATCACGCCGCCGCAGTTCATCCCGCGCGGGCAGAAGCCTTATCCGCAGAAGGCGAGAATCCTGCGCCGCACGGGAACGGTGCAGGTCGAAGTGATCATCGCCAAGAACGGCACACTCGAAGATATCACCGTCAGGAATGAGAACCCGCCCGATTTCGACTTCGGCGATGCAGCGGTGACCTATCTGAAACAGGGTGAGTGGAAACCGGCGTTGCAGAACGGCAGGCCGATCTACGCGCGCTACATATTCACCTTCCAATTCACCCTTAACTAGAGTGAGATATCTTCCGCCCCCGTGCCCAAACCAGAAGAGGAAAGAAGATGAGCGCAAAACGCCATAAGGGATTAACGATGGTGCTGGCAGCGGCACTGATAGTGGCCTTCGCAGCAAGCGCGTTTTCCCAGTCGGGAGAAGAAGCCCTCGCAAGCGCCAAGTCGGCGTTCAAAGCGAAGCGCTTTGCCGACGCCGTCAAGAACTTCAAGATTGTCACCGAGGAGTACCCGGACTGGAGCTACGGCCATTTCTATCTCGGCCTCTCCTACAAGCAGACCTCCGACTATGACAACGCCGCACGGTCGTTGAAGAGAGCCCTCGATCTGGCCAACAACGAGAACGAGCTTTTCGGGGCCTCGATGGAGCTCGCCGACACCTACTACCGCAAGAAGGATTACCGTAATGCGGTGAAGTACGTGACCGAGGCGAAGAAGTACAAGGGTGCCAATCTGTTCAACAGGAACCAGGGCAACATGCGCACGATCGAAGGCATCAGCCGCTATCACCTGGGGCAGTTTCAGCAGAGCATCGACGTCTTTAACAGCGAAATCAGATCGGGCCAGGCAAGCGCC
>DATKUA010000250.1:0-11115 GCA_035530855.1 Acidobacteriota bacterium
GGTTGCGTGCTCTCGCTCGACATCAAGAAGATCTTCATGGACGAGTGGACCGGCGAGCCGCAACACGAGCTGGTCGACGCGGTCGGAGCAGCCTTGGCCGGGGCGGTTCCGGCCATCCTCTCGGCGCTTCGAAATCTCCCCTGATAACCGATTCTTGACTGATCGTGAAACCCGGTACGCTCGCGATGTGTAATATTTATTACATCAATCAGGCGCTGCGGGCCTTTAGTCTTGGATGTGCATTTACTGCACGGGTGTGCGGAAGGGCGGGTGAAAGCGCATGAGCCTTGGCTCAGCGTTAATTCGCAAATCTTCTCCAGTTGGCTCACCGCATCATTGATCGTCCCCGAGATCATCTGCGTTGTCGGATTCCTTCACCCGCCCGCCTTTTCCCCTGATGGCATCCAGGATTCGAACAAAATGGTATCGGTTCCCCGAGGTAGAACGGTTGTGTTTTCTTTAGCTGGACATGGATCCTAGAGATGAGAATTACGACGGGTTTGCTGATACTTGCGATATCAATGTTTTGTGTCTCGTTCGCACATGCTCAGATACATAAACCGGCCGGGGCGGGTGATCTGGAGAGAGTGAAGGAACTGATTGCCTCTGATCCTTCGCTTGTAAACAGCAAGGACTCTTTCGGAGCACCCCCCCTGCATTCGGCCGCGGAGAACGGGCGCGCGGAGGTGGTCAGATGGCTCCTCAGCAGTGGAGCCGAAGTTGACGCGGTCGATGACTTCAAGCGAACTCCCCTGTTGTCCTTGGCCGCCGGCAATGGCGACATCGAAACGGCTCGAGTGTTGGTTGAGGCCGGAGCAGATGTTGGATCAGGGGGCGATCCTGATGCGAGGGACCGCTATGGCAACACACCTGCCCGGTACTTGAGCTAATTCAAATGCCGCCTGCATAATAAAAGGCGTCCCCCCTGCCGGGAGACGCCTTCAAACCATTTTTGATAGTTTGTCTTAGAAGCTAAAGCGGAATCCAACCTGGAACCTACGCGGCTGCACTAGGCTTGTAGGCTGCCCAAAGGTGTCGTAATCGAGCCGTCGCTGCAGCCAGTAAACCGAGCCGTCGTTGGTGAGGTTGTAGATGTCGAAGAGAACTGAAGCCCGGAAACGGTCGACGAGGAATGTCTTCTCGATACGTAGGTCTGCATTGAATTTGGGATCGAGGGCCCGGCTGCCGCGCGGTTCGGCATTGATATCGATCCTGCCCTGGTTGAGGCCGTAAAGGCGGATGGTGGGAGCATAGCGGAAGCCGCTCATGTAGGAGATGATCGTGCTGACCGAAATGTCATACGGGAACGTGTAGGTGCCGTTGAGTTTGAGGTTGTACGGTGTGTGGTAAACCAGCTTGCCATCGGAGTTGATCGCGTTGTTCGGATCGGTGTAGTGATCGAGGCCTGCGTTGACCGCGCCGGTGCTGGCGGTGCTTACATTCTCGGCGGTTCCGCGCATGTCTGACAACGTCAGCGAAGCCTGAAGCTGCCAGTTGTTACTGTAGCGCCTGGTAGCTTTGAGGATCACGGCGTCGTACTTGGAGAACAACTCATCCTTCGGAGCGTTGGTGATTGTGTAATGAATGTCGCCGCCGACGTCGTTATAGACCGAGTAGGTCTTGCCGTCGTCTCCGACAATGTTGACCAGCTCGTACTGGATGCCGTCCTCGATGAACACTGGGAAGTTCTCGTACTTGCGGTGAATGTAATCGGCGCTTACCACTATCCCTTCCATCAGCTCATGCTGGATGCCGATAGTCAAAGCGTCGGCATAGTGGCCGCCCATGTTGGGATCGAGGGTGTAAAAATCAAGCGAGGTGGGGTCGTTGGGATCGGAGCCCTCGGGCGTCGAGCGGTAAAGCACCCACTCGCCATCCCAGTAGTACTGGTTGTAGTAGGTTGGATTGGGGACGAACTCCTCAAGCATGTAGGCCATCATGCCTTCGTAATAACGACCCCAGGAGCCGCGCAGAAGAGTGTGACCTTCATTGTCGAGCTTGTATGTGAAGCCGATGCGCGGTGCGATATTGTCGAAAGTGTGTACGGCGCCCGGTCCGGGCAACACCTCGCCGTCAGGCCTCGCCTGATCGGGGATGAAGAATGTGGGCCTGTCGTAACGCAGACCGATGTTGAGCAACAGCCTGTCTGAGATGTTCCAGCCGTCGGTGACAAAGAAGGTCCAGGTCTTGACCTGCGTCTTGGTGAACCAGTCGGGCTCCCAGGTTTCGCGGTAGTCCCAATTGCCGTTGTAGATCTCCATGTAATCCCACTGGTCGTTCTCGATTCCCTGGCCGCGGGTCCACTCAAGACCCATCTTGATCTCGTGGTCGCCGCCGACGTCCTCGAGGTAGCGGGTATAGTGGCTCTGGGCTGAGATACGCTGGCGGTCGGAGCGGTAGTCGTAGCCTGAGCCGCCGTAGTACCAGTTCTGATCATAATCATAGATCTGGGCGCCGTCGCCGTTGTTGTAGAGGGCGAAGTAGCCGTTGAAGCCGTTGAATCTCAATTCAAGGAGGTTGAAATCGTCAATCACCCAGGCGTAATGGAACGAGAAACTGTTGCTGGGGCCGTCCTGGTCGAGTGTGGCCTCGGGAGCCACGTTGTAGCCTGATCCGCGACCGGAACGGAGGTAGTTGTCGTAGTGGTAGGTAAACCAGGCGTTCATGTTGCCGGCGAAGGCGGTGGAGAACTTCCACATGCTGTTGCGGTACTCGTAGGTGAGCTCTTGCTCACGCAACAGACTCATTGTCTTGCGCCAGCCCACATTGCCGAAGAACCATACGGAGTCTTTCTTGATCGGCCCGCCGAAGAATCCCGTGAAATCATTGTTACCCGCTTCGCGAGTCATGTCGTCACGCAAATCTTCGTCGTCCGTATTCCAGGTGATGAAGCTGTCGTTGAAGTAATAGTAGGCAATTCCGCCCGTGAAATCGTTACCGCCGCTCTTGGTCACCATGTTTAACGATGCGCCGGTGAAGTTGCCCACGTCGGCTGTGGCTCCGGCGATGGGCATGACCTCCATCTCTTCGATCGATTCGATGTTGATGAATGTCCAGGGCGTGTGCGTACCCGGATCGGAGACATCAATGCCGTCGAGCATGTAGGCGTTGGATCTCTCGGTTCCTCCCATCGTACTGCCGTACTCACCGTCGACGTTACCGGCGGCTACGGTCATCGCGGTGTAGGGGAAACGAGGCATCGGGAGTTTGGAAATAATATCTTGCGTGAAACTCTCGCTGACCGCAGTGCTCTTGACATCGATAATCGGTGCCTCGCCGGTAATCGAAATGACCTGCTCGAAGGCCCCAACGCTGAGCACAGGTGTGATGCTAACTGTAGCGCCGATATTGATTACGATACCGGTTTGCTCATAGGTCTGGTACTGATCGGCGGTTACCTTGATATTGTAGGAGCCGACGGGAAGCAGCTGGAACCGGAAACGGCCCTTCTCGTCTGTCGTGGACGAGAGTTTGCCGGCAACTAACGATCGGCCTGTCAATTCCACCGTAGCGCCGAATACAGCTTTGCCGTCCTCTGTCACCACCCGGCCCTCGATTCGGCCTAATTGCTCTTGGGCCAACGCGGGGACAGCCAACAGAAGGATAGCAACGAACACAAGAATAATCTGTTTCATAGAACACCTCCAGCGATTGATACAAATCTTCACGCAATATCACAGCCACTTAAATTGGCAGCGCTGTTTTGCGACAATTAGCTTATCTGGTAGTTTTTTCAATGAGATAAGGGCAAATGCGGAATTTATCTGATTCAAAATTACGGATCACAATCCAATAATTTGTACAACGGAGCCAACTCATTGAGCCTGGAAAGGGTAGTGACAACCGGTTAAATAAATGATGGTTAGGGCGTGTTTTCGAGTGGCAAAGGAAATGGGAGCACAAGTAGAATGGAAATCTAGCCAAACGCATATCGGTAGAGTATATCTTCGACAGGAGAAGTCCGGTTCGCTATCTGCAAGGGAATTTGTGCCGGCCAAATCGGATCGGATTTACATCGTTCACGACTTTTAGTATTGCAATGAGACTCCGGCATAATAGAGTTTCTGCCTGAAAAGTCCGCTTTATTGTCGGACACGAATCCAGGGGGGAATCAGTGAGAAGAAGGCAATTCTTGAGGTCGGTGGGTGGAGCTCTGGGGACGATGATTCTCGCCCCATCGTATGCGTCTGCATCGACGCCGGCTTCTTTCGCGCAAGCCTGCTCGGCCGCTGCCGGCGAATCAAGCTTCTGGAGGTTGGTGCGCTCGCAATTCCTGCTGCCGCAGGACTATGCATATCTGAACACCGGCGGTTTGGGAGCGTCGCCATATATGGTCACCGATAAGGTCAAGCGGATGATGGACAGCGAGGAGACCTACCCCGACGCCGGTCACAAAATGGATGATTGGTTGGAGATCAAAAGCAAGTGCGCGCCGTATTTCGGGTCCGGCTGTAAGAAGGAAGAGCTTGCCTTCACCAGCACGGCCACTGAGGGGATCAACATCGTGATCAACGGCTTGCCGATGGCGCGCGGCGACGAGGTGATCATCTCCACCCACGAGCATGTCGCGCTGAAAATCCCGCTGCTGCACAAGATGCAAAAGGACGGCATTGTGATCAGGACTTTCGATCCGGACCTGAAGCGCGGCTTGGGCAACGTGGAGCGCATCGAACACCTGATCAATACCAGGACCAGGCTGATCTTCATCAGCCATATTACCTGCACCACCGGCCAGATCATGCCGGTGAGGGAGATAGGCGAGCTGGCTGAATTAAAAGGAATCTGGTTCGCGCTAGACGGCGCCCAGGCACTGGCGCAGATGCCCGTGGACGTCAAGGGTATCAAGGCGGATTTCTACGCCGTCAGCTGTCACAAGTGGATGATGGGCCCCAAGAGGACCGGCATCCTCTACGTACGTGAAGGGATGCTCGATACGTTGTCGCCAACGGTCGTCGGCGCATACTCCGACAGCATGAACGAATTAGCTGAGCGTAGACTCGAGCTGCACCCCACCGCTCAGCGCTATGAATACGGCACGCAAAACGACGCGCTGCTCTATGGATTGAGAGAGGCTGCCGACTTCGTTTCGATCATCAGCGTCGAGCGCATTTGGAGTTACGATAGAGATCTGGCCGAGAGATTTTACCGCGGATTGCAGGAGTTGCCCGGAGTAGAGGTTCTCACCCCGGAGGAGGAGCAGTACAGGTCGGCAATGATCACCTTCAGGTTTAAAGATCGAGCTAACCGATCCCTGAGCCACGAGCTGACTAGGCGTCGCCTGCGGGTGCGCGATGTGAGCGAGGCGCATCTCGACGGCATCAGGGTGTCGTTCCACGTCTACAACAACGAGGAGGAGGTCGAGCGCCTGCTGTCCGAAGTCGGCAAGATGGCCCGAACCGCCGTTTGATGATCTCTCGCAGTAACGGCAAGCAATGTCCAGTCAACGGAAGAAAAGCAGGATAACCCTCCAACGGGACAGCGCGCCGTAGATCCAACTCATGATGTTATAATATCGATACCGAGAAATTTGGCCGCCTCTGCGGCAGGCAACTTAAAACATTTGGAGATCAATCTTGCAATACAGGGAACTTGGCAGCACCGGAGAAAGGTTATCGATTCTCGGCTTCGGATGCATGCGCCTGCCGACGATCGGCGGTGATGAAGCATGGATAGATGAGAAGGCGGCAACCGCACTGTTGCACGAGGCGATCGAGCGGGGTGTCAACCTCGTCGATAACGCCTATACGTATCATCACGGCAACAGCGAGTTGTGGCTGGCAAAAGCTCTGCAGGGCGGCTTCCGCGAAAAGGTTATTCTCTCGACAAAGCTGCCTTCGTGGAAGATCGAAAAGCGTGAAGATTTTGATCGCTATTTGAATGAGCAGTTGGAGCGCCTCGAGACCGACAGGTTTGATATTTACCTGGTCCATTCCCTCAAGAAATCCTGGTGGGAGAAAGTGCGCGACCTGGGCGTAATCGAATTCCTGGAGGGCGCGAAGCGCGACGGCAGGATCCGCTTTGCGGGCTTTTCATTCCATGACGAGTTCGAGGTTTTCAAGGATATCGTCGATGCCAATCGCTGGGATTGCTGCTTGATGCAATACAATTACATGGATGTAGACAACCAGGCCGGCACGCAAGGGCTGCGTTATGCCGCGGCGCAAAGGTTGGGCGTACTGGTAATGGAACCCCTGCACGGCGGCAACCTGGCGGGGCAACTGCCGCAGGATGTCCGTGAGATTTGGCAGCGTGCCGGCGACTCGCTGACGCCGGCCCAGTGGGCGCTTCGCTGGGTCTGGAATCACCGGGAAGTCGTTTCGGCTCTCAGCGGCATGAACGCGATGGAACAACTGGAGGAGAACCTGGCGGCGGCCGAGGGAGCGGAACCGGATTCTCTGTCCAGCGAAAACCTGGCTATGATCGACAGCGTCCGGGAGAAGTTTCTGGAGCGCAAGGAAATTCCCTGTACGGCCTGCGACTATTGTTTGCCCTGCCCGCAGGGCGTGGGCATTCCCAAAATCTTCGCTATTTACAACACCCTCAAGATCCTCGGCGGGAGGGGGCACGCTCTGTACTATTACAACAATTCGCTGGAGCCGGAGGAGCGCGCCGACAACTGCATCGAGTGCGGCGAATGCGAAGAGAAGTGCCCACAGAGAATAGAGATCATCGATCAGATAAAGAAGATCCACCAAGAGTTGTACAAAGGGAAACCGTAATTCAGCGTCCCTTCCAGACCGGCGCGCAGCCCCCAATTGTCACGTCCTGCGGATAGAATGTTTCGCTCTGGGTGTCGAGAATACAGAGGAATGGGCCTACTGTGCCGCTTGACGTCGCGTAATCGCCGGCAACCGATGCCGCTGCGTTGAAGAATGATCCAAGCCGTTATGATTGCATAATTTAGGAATTACCTGTTGTGCGCCTATTTCTACTCATTCCCCGGTTACCATTTGTGAAGAATATCGACTTTCAGGCCGGCTTTTAGCCGAGGCGGGGGACAGAGAGTGAAACGTGGAGTCCGGGGAGAAAATAAAGAAAACCCTTTAGTCGCTGTTTAAATGCTTTGTCCCCTGGTCGTCTCTTTGGGGTTTTACCTAACCGCAGGGCTGGTGTTCCACATATCCAGCGCGATCTTCAGCGAGCCGTCGGGCTGAGGTTGCCACATCACGAGGTATTTGCCGACCTCGGTCGTGGCGCGGCGCCCGCGGGGCTGGATTCTCATGTCATACCTGCCGATCTCGCAGATGAACTCGCCGGCGTCGGAAATCTCAGTCGTGGTCAATACCAGGCCCTTTGTGCCTTGGTTGACCATGCCTTGCATTGTCGCCGTGATCAAATCGGTTCCCTTGAGTATCTCGCTGTTGGGCGGCATGAGCGCAGCATCGACTGTATAAAATGCAACCATGGCATCGACGTTACCGGCGGCAACGGCCTCGGAGATTGCTGCATTGTTGGCTTCAATGGTTGCGCGGTACTTTGCCAGCGCCTCTTCGCCTGCGCGCGGGAAGGAGAAGTGCATCAGGGCGATTTTCCAAATGCCCTCGCGTTTTTCCAGCACACTGGTGCACTCCAAATCCCAATAGAAAGAGGATCCCTGGAATTCGAATTCCTCCGCGATCAGCGTAGAGCACCAAGCGGCGTCACCAAGGGGGGAGATCCGGACCTTGTGATCCTTGATCACGTAGTTGTTGAATTTGAATGTCTCATCGCCGAAGTACTCTTCGACATGCGCCTTGAAGGCCTCCCATCCATCGAAGTTCTCTCCCGAATACGGTGTGACAAACGTCAACTCGGGATCTCCCGCCACCTCAGTCAGCTTGTCCATGGATTTTTCCTTCGCGGCGGCAAAGTACTGTTCCATGACAGCCTTGACGGCGAAAGTCTCCGCTGAGATATCTACTTCCTGTTGGCAGGCGCTGCTCAACAACAGTGCCAGCAGTAAGCTTGTTAAGAGAATAGACATAGCTGGTTTCATAACAACCTCCCTACCTGACAGTTCTGTTCTAGCCCGCTGCAGGAAGAGGTTCAGCGGAAACCACAAGCATTTATGGACAATGGGCGGGCTTGCTTAAGGACAATATAAGCAACGGATACAAAACAAGTCAACTGCGGGATGGATAATTAAACTGAAGGTCAGAGCACTGGAGCGTGAAGATCAGTGCTGAAGAAATCATCTCAACAGGAATCAAACCTACTTTGGCCTTCTTGACTGCCTACGCAAAGGTCTTCGGAGAGAGGGCGATCAGGTTTTTATATTGTAAAGGCAGGCTTTCGTCTCACGGTTTCTTATCGAGCTGCAGCAGGTAGCCGATGATCTGCGAACGGAACATAATCGGAGAACCGGTCACCGATAGAGCGGCTTTTCCTTTGCCCGGCACGTTAAGCTCAAGGTCTATGACGGACTTATTGTCCGATAGCAGGCTTACCAGGAATGTCTCGAGATCCGTTCGCATCACTGAGGGGATTAATGACTTCAGATTCTTGCCGATGATCTGGTTTCTCCATACTCCCAGTATGCTCGATGCAGCCGAGTTTACATCACTGATCTGCATGGTTTCGGGATTAATCACCAGCAGGGGAAGGGGCAAGGAATGGAAGGACGCATAGTACAACGTCTCTTTCTCTTCCACATCGATCTGCTGATTTTTCAGCTTCTCGATCTCTTCCTGCTTAGTGTGGAGTAATTCCTGCAGCCTCTCTATCTTCGAGACGTCACCGGTTGAAGGCTCGTCGATAGTCTCCGTTTTTTGCGGGATTTCGGGGTCGGACGGGTAGCTCAAATCCAGATTTTTCAGGAAGTAGTCTTCGATGGGATTTTCATCGCTCCGCTCGCGCAGCGGTACACTGTTCATTTTAAAGTCCTGCGCGAGGTAATTGAGCGAATGGTCGTTCAGGCCGGAAAGCAGATCGATCCGGAATTCACCATTGGAGTCGTCGACGGCGCAATCACCGGATGCAGGATGCCCCGTATCGGCCTCTTCACCGGTGTCTTTCCCCCAAAAACGCCTGAAGATCATAACAGCACCTGTACAACGGATTCACGAGCACTTCCAAAGGCTAAAGTACGCAAACCACATACAACCACTCGACTTTAGGATAATTCACTCAGGGCAATGGTCGGTGTTTTGCGTCACAATCATGAAAATGCTGATAACACGGTAAAATCGGGTTGCAGGTTATAATCTGCGAGGAGACGGGTGTTCAAGAAGGCGCTCTAACCGCCCCTTCTTTTCAACTTGAGGATGCGCAATAATGAGCTGGATCATACGTTTCAGCGTTTCGGATGGATGAACCGGCCATGAAGCAGGGAGAGGCGAAAAAAAAGGGCTGCATTCTGGCGGTGACGCACACATTGCAGTATGACGGCGCGCCCCAGTCGATGTTGCAGATCGCCAGGGCACTCTCAAGGGACGGTTACGAAATCGTGCTCCTCTCCGGCCGTGAGGGTCCGCTTCTCGGAGAGTACAAGAAAATCGGCGCGGCGGTGGCATCGCCTCAAATGCCTTTCATCCCCACGGAGGTCTGGAATCCGTATTATCCGGAAACATATAAGAACCATTTTTCCGATCTGACGGAACTCATAAAGTCGCACAAGGTCGATGTCGTCTTCGCCAACACACTACAGACGCACTGGGCCATCCACGCTGCGGCCCTGTTGAACATCCCCTCGGTCTGGAGCATCCGCGAAAGCATCAACGACATCTCGGAACTGTCTGCAACCAGGCGGACGGCCGTTTCGCTGGCGACGCGCGTAGTGTTCTGCTCGGAAGAGACGCGGAAGGTGTACGAGCCTCTGAACAGGGGCCATTTCGAAACCGTATTCAATGGCATCGATCTGAATCTTGTCGAGGGAATCAGGGAGAGCCTGAGCGGTCGCAACCTGCGGGCCGAGCTCGGATTGCCCGTGGATGGACACGTCATATCGATAATCGGCACGCCCGCGGCGCGAAAGGGCCATCACGTACTACTTGGGGTTGCAAGCGAGATCATAAGGGAAGTGAAGAACGTCCATTTCCTGTTCGTGGGCGTTCCTGATAATGATACGGATTACATTCACCATCTGAAGGAACTGATCTCGGACGGCGATCTGTCTTCTCGATTCACACTGGCGAAGCGGACGGATAACGTCTTCCCATTCATCGCGGTTTCCGACATCGTCGCAGTCCCTTCATACAACGAATCTTTTCCTCGCGTGACGCTGGAGGCGATGGCGTTTTCCAAGCCGATCGTGGCGTTCGACGCGTGGGGCATCAGGGAACAGTTAGTCCACGAAGAGAGCGCATTGCTTGTGCCGACCGGCGATCGAGACGCCTTTGCCGATGCGCTGAAACGTCTGATAGCACAGCCCCGGGAAGCCGGGCGGATAGCCCGGAATGCTTATTCGAGGTTGCAGGTAAATTTCACGATAGACCGCATGACAGAGCCATACGTCAAGATTTTTAATGAGTTGCTATCTTCGAAGAAATACCTGAAGCCAAGCCGGATTCCGTCTTATGAAAGCGATGCCGTTTCGACAATCTGTGCCCATCTCGAGGAGGGGAGCATAGCGTTTCTGAAAAGGGCTGAAAGAAAGATATCGAAGCTCGAGAAACAATCCGAGGAAATCCTGCGAGTCCTCGAGGTGCTGAGAGACCTCATCGTGGCAGGTCGGTTTGGGCAGAGCAAGGCGGGTAGCAAGAAGGATATACAGGACCTCACGGGTGCTTTCAGTGCGCTGTTTATCCGGCTGCTTCGCGAGAATTCCGGCATGCGTCTGGCTGCCGGGGACGGTCTTCTCAGCCGCATCTCATTGGCTGGGGAGAATTTCGTAGGCTTGAACCTGGAAAACATCTACAGCGAGCATGCTGATTTCGGCGGGACGATTCTCAAGGACTGCGAGTGCGCGTTCTCGATCTTCAGAAAACTCGCTGCCCGGTCGATGAGTTGGATAGGTATAAAAGGATCGATGGCGCAATTCTTCGACAGCGTTTTGAACGAATCGGTATTCGAGCGAAACAAGTTGGACGGCGCCGCTTTCTTCGAATCGCAATTGATACGGTCACGATTCGATGGGTGCACACTGCAGAACAGTTATTTCAAAGGTTCCTTACTCGGTGGAGCGGTTTTCACCGACTG
>DATKUA010000251.1:0-7855 GCA_035530855.1 Acidobacteriota bacterium
GCCGACGCAAACCCCCTCTTCAGTCGTTTGGATATTGTCTAATCACGGCCTTTACAGCCCGAGGAATTTCTTCAC
Organism: Acidobacteriota bacterium; assembly: GCA_035530855.1. GTDB lineage: Bacteria > Acidobacteriota > DATKUA01 > DATKUA01 > DATKUA01 > DATKUA01. Next base: position 76 of record DATKUA010000251.1, read on the forward strand.
CTCCCCGATGAAGACTTCCGCATCCTCGATCGGGCCGAAGTGCGCGCTGTTCTCCAGCACGATGAATGTCGAATTGGGCAGCTCTGCGTGCATCCCACCCATCAACTCCGGCGTCAACTCGTCATGCCTGCCCGCAACCAGCAGAGCGGGCATGGTGAGGCGTTGCGGATCGGCGTCTTCGATGCCGGGAGCATCGTGCTCAACCATGTATAGGTAGCTGTGCCAGCTCACATCGGCGCCGGCGATGAACTCCAGATAGGCATCCCGCACCCCGGCGTTGTGAATCATCGCGGCCGGCCACTGCTCCGTCATCATCTCCCGCATCATGCCGTCGAGCTCGGCTTCCGACTTGCCCTGCATCTGCTCCCGCATCTCCGCGGCGTAGTCACTCATCCCCTGCTTCCACTCCGGCAGCATCTTGTGCAGCGTGTGCAGCAGAATCAGGCGCGAGACGGCGCCCGCGTGCTCCTCGGCATACCTCATCGCGTTCATGCCGCTGTTCGACCAGCCGAGCAGGATCACCCGCTCCAGCCCCAGGAGTTGACGCAGCGCGTCGAAGTCGGCGCGGATGTTGGCCATCGAGCGGTCCGACTCCCCGCGCACCGCCTCTGAACGCCCCAGGCCGCGGGGGTCGAAATAGACCATCGTCAGGTGTGCCTCGAGGCCCTGGAGGAAACCGCGCATTCCCTCGTGGCTCATACCCCAGGAAACCGGCATCACCATGCAGACCGGCCCACTGCCGCGAACCTCGTAGTGAATTCTGAAGCCGTTGAGTTGCGCCTCGAAAGATCCGTTCTCAAGCGCTACTACCTGCAGCGGAGCGGAATATGAAAACGAAAAGGGAACCGCCATTAACAGTCCACAAATAATCAACATACGCATTTTCGCCACCTGAAGGAGGTTTTCCTAAGGATTAGCACATCTCCAGAGGATGGACAACAATGTAGCCGGTGTCACGCATATTTACGTGTGACGATTCGCGTAAAAAAATCATACGCCTTCCGCGCCCCCGGGGCGGGGAGCCTGGGCGAAAAAATTGCCGATAATCAATGAATTATCCGATTGGCGGTCATGTTGGTATGAATGTTGCTCATCTATTGACGAATCACAGATTAAAGCATCTTGTCGGACGGCAAGATTTCTTTGACAAAAGATACCACCCGGCAATCCCGTAGGATTGTGAGAGTCGCGGTGGCGTGCTAAGATGGTTTTGGAAGCGCATGGGGTCTGGTGGCTCCCGCGGTCTTCAAAACCGTAGTTCTGCGGCCGTCGTCGTGGAGGGTGGGTTCGATTCCCACACGCTTCCGCCAATCCGATAAACCTCCTTGGAACCCTTATTCCGCCCTTCCAAAGCTGCAATATTCGGAAACGCGCCGCCGCGACCAAGGGTGCCCAGCATCAGAACCCTCACGCCGCGATAAATACTTATAAACAAAAGGTTTTTTATTAGTCGATTCACTGCGGCCATAATCCCACCTAGAGCCCAGGGACGAGGATTAGCCCGATGTCACGTGCACCGGAGAGTAGCTCAACACCGATTCGTTCGAGAACCGACACCGGGCTTCACGTCCCGCCCACCAAATAAATTGGTCAATCCACCTTTAGAAAAACCCCCAAATTTTCATTTTCTTCTACCCAGTGACGACTTGAAGGCTGAAGCCGGCGGAACTCCCGCCGGCTTTTCCTTTATCTGCCGTGGTATCAAGCCGCTCTCTGTCGCCCGAAGCCGACGGCGCTTCCCGACGCCATAATAATTCCTGCTTGACAATCCCTTGCAACGCCACTAGACTATCACTAGACTGACTGGTCGGTTTAGGAGGGCCAAGATGAACGCCGGGCCGAAAGACGCGAGCGATACCAAGAGAAAAATCTTCGAGGCAGCCCTCGAGTGCTTCTCGAACAAGGGCTACGAGGGGAGCACCATGGACGACGTCATCGCCGCCGCCGGCGTCAGCAAGGGCTCGATCTACTGGCACTTCAAGTCCAAGCGCGAGCTCTTCATCGAGCTGCTCGACTACTGGTGGGAGGGCCTGATCGAGCGCTACGAGCGCTTCCTCACTTCCGGTGGGAGCGCGATGGAGCGGATCAGCAAGGCCCTCTGGATGACCATCGATGTCTCGGCCGACGACATCTACCTCCTCCGGGCCTTCATGGAATTCTTTAACATCGGGATGAGGGACCCGCACTTCATGAAGCACATGCTCGGCTACTACGAGCGCGGATTCGAGCTGATGGCTCGCGTGATCGAGGAGGGAATAGAGAACGGAGAATTCGGCATCACCGATGCCCGCTTCCACAGCGAGGCGATAAACAGCTACATCGACGGGCTGATGATGCACATCATATTTGATCCCGATTATTTCCAGAAGGATGTTGTTGAGAAGTCACTGCAATTCGTCAAACGAGCCCTGCTCTACAAGGGCGAAAAGGAAAGCTGACGATGAAGAAGAAGTGGATAATTCGGATAGTTATCGCAATCGTCATGGTTGCGGTTGCGGCTGAGGCGATCTGGTTCCTCGCACCCGAACTCTTCCAGGCCGCCGAGGTCGAAGGTTTCGTGCGCGCCAGCGGGCGCATCGAGGGCAGGAACATCGAGATCTCCTCCAAGATACCCGGGCGCGTGGTCGAGCTGCTGGCCGACGAGGGGCAGGAACTCAAAGCGGGCGAGATCGTCGCGCGGATCTCCGCCGAAGAATTGCAGGCCGCCAAGAGGAGCGCCGAGGCCAACCTCGCACTCTGGATCAACCGCAAGGGCCAGGCCGAGCTCGACCTCAAGCTGACCCGCCAGCAGGTCGATTCGGGCATCAACCTGGCCCAGGCGCAGATCGAGGTGGCGCAGGCCAACCTCGAGCGCGCCGAGGCGGCCGCCGAGCAGGCGCGGAAGGACCGCGAACGCTACCAACAGCTTGCAGATGACGGCGTGGTGCCGACGGTCACCTACGACCAGGCCCGCCTCGCCGACACTACGGCCCAGAAGGAGCTCGAGGCCGTCCGCAAGACGTTGCGGCAGGCGGAGGTCAACCTCGAGCGGGCCGAGGACGCCCGCCTGACGATCGAGCTCAAGCGCGCGGCGGTGGCCGACGCCGACAATATGATCGCCACCGCCCAGGCCAACCTCGACGCCGCCGAATCGCGGCTGGCCGACGCCGAGATCACGGCGCCGGTCGACGGCGTGGTACTCGAGCGCATCGTCCAGCCGGGCGAAGTGATAAGCGCCGGCACGCCGATCTTCACCATGGTCAACCCCGACGATCTCTATCTCAAGATCTACGTGCCGAACATGGAGACCGGCAGGCTGAAGATCGGCAACCAAGCGAGGATCTTCCCCGACGCCTTCCCTGAAGAGCACTTCACCGCTGAGGTCACCCGCATCAGCGAGCGCGCGCAGTTCACCCCCAAGAACGTCGAGACCAAGGAGCAGCGCGTCAACCTCGTGTTCGAGGTCAAGCTCGGCAGTATCGACAACTCCGCCCGTCGCCTGAAGCCCGGCATGCCCGCCGAGGCGGTGGTCCGGCACGACGACACGCAAGCCTGGTAATCCCACGAAAGCCGCTGATGATGGAAACCGTAATCAAGGTCGAAAGCCTGAAGAAGCGCTATCGCAAGCGTGAGGCGTTGCGCGGCGTCTCGCTCGAGATCAGGCGCGGCGAGATCTTCTGCCTCATCGGCCCCGACGGCGCCGGCAAGAGCAGCCTGATGCACATCCTCGCCGGCATCCTGCGCGCCGACGGCGGCGACGCAGCGCTCTTCGGCATCGACGTTCTCGCACAGCCCGAAAAGGTAAAACCGCGCATCGGCCTGATGGCCCAGGGGCTCGGTCACACGCTCTCGCCGGAGCTCAGCATCGAGGAGAACATCGACTACTTCGCCTCGATCCGCCAGGTCGACCCGCAACGCCGCGAGAAGCTCAAGGCGAGGCTGCTCGACGCCACCCGGCTGGCGCCCTTCGCCGCCCGCCTGGCCAGGAACCTCAGCGGCGGCATGAAGCAGAAGCTCGCCCTCTGCTGCACGCTGATCCACGCGCCGGAGGTCCTGCTGCTCGACGAGCCCACCACCGGCGTCGATCCCGTCTCCCGCCGCGACTTCTACGAGGTAATCAACGAATTCGTCCGCGACGACGGCGTCACCGCCGTCATCGCCACCTCCTACATGGAGGAGGCCGAGCGCGGCCACCGCGTCGCCCTGATGCACGACGGCCTCGTGCTCGCCTGCGACACCCCCGACAAGCTCAAGGGCGCGGGCGCAGGCGCCGGCGCGCTGTTCGATCTCGAGGCGGACGACCAGTTTCACGCGGCCCGCGTGCTGCGCGAGGGCGGCTGCTGCCGAGAGATCATCCCCAGCGGCACCCGCCTGATTCTGCGCGCCGACGGCGACGCCGACGATCAGATCAAGCGCACCCTCCAGGAGGCCGGCATCGCCGTCCTGCGGCTCGAGCGCACGCAACCCACGATGGAATACATCTTCCGCCGCGCCATCCGCAAATCGGTCGAGGAGGGTGAGTCAAAGCCGGTGCACGAGCTGTTCGAGGACTATGGCATCTCCGGCACCACCGCCTCCAACGGCGCCGTGCTGGTGCGTGCCGAGGGCCTCACCAGGCGCTTCGGAGCCTTCACCGCCGTCGACGAGGTCAGCTTCGAGATCCGCCGCGGCGAGATCTTCGGCCTCCTCGGCCCCAACGGCGCCGGCAAGACGACCCTGATCAAGATGCTCTGCGGACTGCTGCGGCCGTCCGCCGGCGAGGGCACCATCCTCGACATCCCCCTCAGCAGCGACGGACGCCGCATCGCCGAGAGAATCGGCTACATGTCGCAGAAGTTCTCGCTCTACAACGATCTCCGGGCGATCGAGAACATCGAGCTCTTCGGCGGCATCTACGGCCTCGACCGCAGCCGGCTCAAGCGCCGCGCGCGCCTGGCCCTCGAGCTCTCCGACCTTGCCGGCAGCGAGCGGATGAAAACCAAGTCGCTCCCCCTGGGCATGAAGCAGCGTCTGGCGCTCGCCTGCGCCCTGCTCCACCGCCCCGAGCTGATCTTCCTCGACGAGCCGACCTCCGGCGTCGATCCCCTCGCACGCGACCGCTTCTGGAACATCATCTACGAGCTCTCCCGCCGCCTCGGCAACACCGTCATCGTCACCACCCACTACATGGAGGAGGCGGAGCGCTGCGACCGCCTGATCCTGATGGACGAGGGCGCGATCCAGGCGATCGGCTCGCCCGGCGAGCTGCGCCAAGAGGTGGCCGCGGTCAAGGGCATCCCGATCAGCGTCGCCTCAGCGGAGCCGGCACGGGCCTTCAGCCTGCTCAGCGAGCGCTTCGACGAGGTCGGTTACTACGGCGCCACAACCCTCGTCTACACCGACGAGCCGCAGCGGGACAAGCCGCTGATCGAATCGCTGCTGTCCGGGGCGGGCATCGAGGCCTACGGCATCCGCGAGCGGGAGATACCCTTCGACGATGTCTTCATCCACTACGTCGAGAAAGAGGAGAGCTGAGATGAGCCGCCTTCGCATTGCAGCCGGTAACATCGTCGCCGTCGCCTGGCGCGAGTTCCGCGAGTTCGTCTCCAGCCCGCTGCTGATCACGCTCTCGATCATCTCGCCGTTGTTGATGTTCATGCTCTTCTGCTACGGCTTCTCGCTTGACGTGCGCAACATGCCCTTCTCCTACGTCGACTTCTGCCGCCAGACGGCGAGCCGCCAGTACATCGACAGCTTCCTCGCCAGCGGCTTCTTCGATCTCGTCGGCGAGAGGCTCTCGCTCGACGAGGTCCGCCACGACCTGCTGATCGACCGCACACGCGTCGGCATCATCATCCCCGAGGACTTCTCGCGCCGCCTCGCCCGCGACCGCAACGCCGAGGTGCAGATCCTGATCAACGGCACCAACGCCAGCCGCGCCGTCATCGTCAAAGGCTATGTCGAGGGGATGAACGCGCAGTTCAACACCAACCTCGTGCGCGAGTTCATCAGGAAGAACTACGCCGGCATGGACGCCGAGTTCGAGCCGCTCAGCCTGCTGCCGACCACCTGGTTCAACCCCTCGCTCGACAGCAACAACAACCTCGTCCCCGGCGTGCTCGGATTCTGCATCTTTCTCTTCCCGGCGATGATGACGGCGATCGCGCTGTCGAAGGAGAAGGAGACGGGGATGATCTTCAACGTCTACACCTCACCGCTCAGCAAGTTCCAGTACCTCTTCGGCAAGACCCTGCTCTACCTCGCCGTCTCGATGGTCATCTTCATGGTCCTCTTCGCCATCACCATCTGGCACTTCGGCGTGCCTTTCAGGGGCGAATTCCTCACCCTGCTCGTTCTCACCCTGCTCTACGTCGCCTGCGCCGCCGGCGTCGGCCTCTTCATCGCCGCACTCGTCCGCACCCAGGTGGCGGCACTGCTGATCTCGATGATCGCCACCTTCCTGCCGGCCTTCCTCTACTCCGGTTTCTTCATGCCGGTGGAAAGCATGGGGCCCGACGCCCAGATCATCTCGGCCATACTCCCGCCCACCTACTACTTCTCCATCCTCCGCCTCTCATTCCTCAAGGGTGTCGGGTGGGCCTACATGCTGCCGCAGACCGCCGGGCTGGCAGTCTTCGCCGTCGCGATCTTCGCCCTGGCGATGTTCTTCTTCAAGAAGAGGATCGGATGATGACTTTCAAGCGCATAATCAGCCTCATGCGGAAGGAATTCCGCCAGCTATTCCGCAACTTCGCACTGATCGGCATCATTATCTACGCCGTCACGCTCGACCCCTACACGGCCGGCGAGCTCACTCTCGACCTCAGGGAGTACAGCATCGCCGTCGCCGACATGGACAAGAGCGTCGCCAGTGCCGAGTTCGCAGCACGGCTGCGCGAGCCCTTCTTCAACATCAAGCGGCGCATCCACAGCACCGCGCCGATGGAGGACATGCTCATCGACGGCGACGTCGCCATGGTGATGGTCATCCCCGAGGGCTTCGAGCGCAACCTCACCGCCCGCGAGCAGGCGCCGGTGCAGATGGTGTTCGACGGCACCAACGCCAACTCCGCCACCATCGCTCTGTCCTACATCGCCGGCATCGCCGCCGAGTACTCCGAATCGGTGATGCTCGAGCGCTGGCGGCTCTCACCCGACTCGCTCGACAACTTCCCCTACGTCCGCGACCAGACGCGCGTCCTCTTCAACCCCAACCTCAATGACAGCTGGTTCATGGTCGTCTCCGAATTCCTTACCGCGCTCACGATGATCGCCATCCTCCTGCCCGCCGCACTCACCGTCTACGAGAAGCAGTTCGGCACCATGGAGCAGCTGATGGTCACGCCCCTGCGCGTCTACGAGATCATGCTCGCCAAGATCCTCACCACGGCCGTGGTCATCATCCTCGCCTCTTACCTCGGCATCTACTCCGTCATCATCGGCGCCAAGGGCATACCCATGCGCGGCTCCATCCTCTACTTCACGCTCGTCACCGCAGTCTTCCTCTTCGCCTCCTCGGGGCTCGGGCTGCTGATCGCAACCGTCACTAAAAACCTCTCCGAGACCATCCTCGTCACCTTCATCGTGCTCGTGCCCATCATGTTCCTCTCGGGCACGTGGACGCCCCCCGAGGCGATGCCCGACTGGATGCGCGCCCTGATCTACTTCTCGCCGCTGACCTACTACCTCGACATCAGCTACGGCATCTTCTTCCGCGGCGTCGGCCTCGCCGAGACCTGGATACCCCTCTCGCTTCTCCTCGGACTCGGAGTGCTGATCTTCACGCTCGGCGCACTGCGCTTCAGGAAAAAATTCGCCTGAT
>DATKUA010000252.1:0-2602 GCA_035530855.1 Acidobacteriota bacterium
TTCGGCGGCGAGCGGCGTGCGCGGAATTTCAAGGCCGTCGCCGTTCTCGTCGTATCCGTGCTGATCGGCATCGCCATGGCATTCGCTGCGGGGGGGATGATTCCCGACTTCCACAAATGGCTGGGCGATAACTGGATACCAATCTTCTTTCTCTTCAAGGCACTGATCATCTTCAGTCTGCTCGCTTGGTTGATGGACTACCCGCCGCTCTACTACTCAGGAACGGTTTTTGCGCTCGGCCTCGGGCTGGGCTCCCTGTTCAATTCGCATTTGATCTTTCTCTCGTCCTGGTTACTGATTCTGATCCCCGGGATATATATGTTCGTTCGTTTCCTGATGAAGTATCCATTGCCGACTGAAGAGGCGGCACAATGAGCGGCGCCGCAAGAGAAGGCAGCATCCCCGGACCGCTGCCGGATATCGACCGCCTAGTCCACGAGCCGGCGCGCTTCGCGATTCTGGCCCACCTCTATGTGGTCGAGAAGGCGGACTTCACTTTCCTGCTCAATCAAACCGGCCTGACGCGAGGCAATCTTTCCTCTCACATGAGCAAGCTGGAGGAGGCCGGTTACATTGAGGTGGAGAAAAGGTTCGTCGCCAGGAAACCGTTGACGGTCCTCAAGCTGAGCGAAATGGGGCGAAAAGCGTTTGTGGATTACCGTCAGCAAATGCAACAGGTGCTTGAGGAGCTGCCACAGGGAGCTTCGGAAGGGTGAAAACCAAATGAACCTCACAAGCCTTGATGTTGGAAAAAGCGGTGCGGCTGCAATGGTTATCATCGCGATCTTGCTAATTTTCGCCACGGTTTTAATCTTCTCATTTTGGACCACCTGAACATCACTCACTCCTCAGCCGTAATAAAAAGCATACACTTGTCCGCCAACCCTGATACGCTACCGACAAACCGCTGAGGGGGAAATCATGCTCCGCACCACCACAATAACTCTGTTGACCCTGTTTCTCTTTGCCGGCTGCTCCTTCGCCTGCACGATGGTGATGCTGGCAAAAGGTGACGTGATCCTCGCCGGTAACAACGAGGACTGGAAGGACACCAACACGAGGATGTGGTTCGTGCCCGCGACGGAAAAGGCTTACGGGCGTGTCTGTTTCGGCTTCGACAACGGCTTCACCCAGGGCGGGATGAACGACCAGGGCTTGTTCATCGACGGCAACGCGTTGGCCCCAACCGGTTGGAAGGCCGATCCGGACAAGACCAGATTTCTTTTCAACCCGATGGACTACATCCTCGCCCACTGCGCGACGGTCGATGAGGCCGCCGAGTTCTTCGGCAAGTACAACCACCCGTCGCTGGCGCGAGCGAAGTTCCCGATCGCCGACGCCTTCGGCGGCTCGATCGTTGTCGAGTGGGACCAGGGCAAGCTCCAGATCATCAGGAGGGAGGGGCGCTACCAGATCTCGACTAACTTCGTGCAGACGAACTTCAAGCCCGAGGACTACCCCTGCAGCCGCTACAGAACAGCCGAGGGAATCTTCAAATCCACCGAGGATGTTTCAGTCGACCTCGTGCGCTCCGTCCTCGACGCGACGCACCAGGAGGGACCTTATCCGACGGTCTACTCCAACATCTACGATCTGAAGAACAAGGTGGTCTACCTCTACAACTTCCACAACTTCGATGATCCTTACGTCTTCGACCTCGCGGAAGAGCTGAAGAAGGGCAGGCGGTCCATTAAAATCGCCTCGCTGTTTCCGTGAAGACGTAGTCATTGCCGGGGACGCCATCATCCATCCCTCTGACAAAGGGGCCAAGGCCAAACCGGGGGGCCGGCAGCCTCACCTCGTCGGCTCCAACCCCTTGACCATCACGGCCTCGCAGTCGGCCGCCGCGAGGCGGAATCGCAGGATCTCCTGGTAATCGTCGGAGAAGTACCAGCGCTCCAGGGCCTCCTCGCTCGGGAAGCGGATGAGGACGACGCGGCCGTTGAACTGCTTGCCTTCAAGCGTCCGCGGCGCGTTGTCGACGGCCAGGAACTCCGCCTCATAGCGCTCGCAGACCCGGCCGGCGGTTTCGAGGTACTTTCGATACAACGCCTCGTCGTGGATGCGAATGCGGGCGACGAAATAGGCGCTCATGATCCGCTACGCCAGGTCCCATCGGCGATCTCGACCACCCGGCCGCCGACGGCGACGCTGATCTCCCCGCCGTTCTCCGTAGCGCGCAGCAAAAGGAGCGACGGCCGCCCAATTTCATGCCCTTGCCCGACGCACAGATCGATAGAGGCTGTGCCGAGGAAGCGGTGTTTGACGACGTATCCCGCCAGGCAGCCGTTACCACTGCCGGTTGCGGGATCCTCCGGAACGCCGAGATAGTCGGCGAACATGCGCACTGAGAGATCGTGACCGGGCATGCGGCCTTCGGGGCAGAAGACAAGAATGTTCTTGGCCCAGGCGTGTTCGATCAGGCGGAAGTACTTCTCCCGGTCAATCCTCGCCTGTTTCAGATACTCGAGCGAGCGCAGCGGGACGATGATGTGAGGCAGGCCTGTCGAGACTTCATGAATCGGGAAGCGCTCATCGAAGGCCTCCACCGGCAGGTTGAGGACTCCTGCGAGCGCGGACGCCTCCAGTGTCCAGCCGAAGA
>DATKUA010000253.1:0-32480 GCA_035530855.1 Acidobacteriota bacterium
CGCGAAGCAAAGATTTTGCTGAAGAAGAAATAATAACAACTACCCTTTTCCTTAACAGTCTTGGTTCGATGCTTTTTCACGGGTGTTGGTTTCCATCACTGGTAGGACCATAGTAGGGACGGTTCCCTATTTAATATCGAAATTTCCCAATAATCACACCAGAAAGTAATTTTCTAGCGAGATAAGATACGCTATCGTGCAAAGTAATCTAGAAGGGAACTATCCCTGTTTTATTGTAGATATAATTAGGCGAAAGAAGATGCAATTCCTGTCTTGTTACGGCATCATCCCTGCTCGGCTCATAAAGAAAATCCAAATGACTGCCGCGATGAGCAGCGCGCCGACTATGGCGATCGGAATGCCGATTGCGAGCCTGAAGATCCGGTTGTAGTTACGCTCAAACCAGTCCTTTCCCGGTGGCGCCTCGCCCTTCAAGGGATAACCGCAATGCGGGCAGCCAACAGCTTTGTCGCTTACTTGTTGGCTGCACTCAGGGCAGTTGACCAATGACATATTTAATCCCCCGCTGAATTAGAAGAGAAACGTAGTCCATAGAAGTGAACGAAATGTAACTCAATAAGTTCGTTGTGACAAGGATCGTCTCTTGTTTCACCAGCCGCTGTAGACATCGTCGAAGTCGCGGGCGAGGGCGGCGGCGTTGCTGGTGCCGAGGCGGACGGAGTGGTAGGTCTCGTACCTGAGATTGAGGTCGTAGTCGAAAGCTCCGGCGGCGATCAGCATCCTGACGGCTGCGGTGGCGTCGCGGATGCCGCCCGCGGCCTTGACGCCGACGCGGTTTTCATTGGGGCAGTAATCGCTGACAACGCGGCGTAGCAGGAGAACGTCGCTGATCGTGGCCCCGACCGGCACGCCTTCCGGCGGCTGAGCGAAGCCGGTGGATGTTTTGACAAAGACGTCGAGTCCGCGCCTGCGCCCTATATCCTTGATCGCCGCTGCGGCGAACTCCTTCTCGCCGTCGTTGAGGAAGCAGCACTCGATGATCACCTTCAGCAGGTGATGCGCGCCGCTCTTCTTGTTGAAGGCTGCGATCGCCTCCGCAACTGCGTCAATGTCGGCAATGTAGGCATCGGTGTCGCCCGACTTGAGAAGGCCGTGGTTGGCGACCATGTCGATCTCGTCGGCGCCGAGCGAGAGCACTTCTTCAGTTTCGGCAACCTTGATCTTCGTTGTCGTCGCTCCGAGGGGGAAGCCGACGACGGTCGAGACCAGCGATTTTTTCTCCATGCGGTCGCGATGAGTCTCCAGCCGCTCGAGAACGCGCTGCATGTGCGCCGGATTGAAGCAGAGGTGGGCGCGCAGCTTGACGGCGTCGTCCACCAGGCGGTTGATCTCGTCCGCCGTCGCCTGCGGCGCGAGCAATGTGGAATCGATGAAGCGCATCAGTTGCCCACCGCGCAGGCGCCCCGCGGCCTGCTTGATCTGAATCGGAGTCAGTTCCCTGGGATCGATCATTTGCGCTGCCCCTCAACGAAATATTTCTCGTGCAATTCCTCGTAGAGATCCTCACAGTTGTGCACGAAGTTGCGGATGTCGTACTTCTCACTGGCCTTCAACGCCGCCTGGCCCAAGCGTTCCCTTAATCCGGGATCCCCGAGCAGGCGGATGATGATATCCGCAAGCCCGTCGGGATCGCGCATTTCGCACATCAGCACCGTCTCACCGTCGTCGAGCACCTGCATCAGCCCGTCGCAGCGCGTCGAGGCGAGCGTTTTGCCCATGCCCATCGCCTCGAAGCAGGTCAGCGGCGTGCCCTCCCACAACGAGGGGTAGACCATCACGTCGAAGGTGCTCATCACTGCCGGCACATCGGCCTGGAAGCCCCAGAACTGCACCTTGTCGGCAATCCCAAGTTCCTCCGCCTGCGCGCGCAACTCGTCCTCCAGCGGCCCCTCGCCCACGATCGGGAAGATCGTGTTGGGATACTTCTCGAGGATCTTCTTGGCCGCGGCAACGAGATACTGGTTGCCCTTATTGGGGTGCAGGCGGGTGACTGTGCCGACGACGAGGTGGCCGTCGGGCACGCCGAATTTCTTCCTGTTTTCGGCGGTCTCTTCAGGGCTGCGGGGATAGAACTCCTCCATCGGCGCGCCGAGGTAGACCAGCTTCGTCCGCTCGGGGATGGTGTGGCGGTACTTGAGCGTGAAATCCATCGTGCTCTGGCCGACGGCCATGGCAACGTCGGTGTGCCTGGCAAGGATCTTGTCGACAGGTGCGAGGTAGCCGGGGTACATGCCGGTGAGGTTGGCGTGCTCGTGCAGGATGGTGGCGCGTCGGTTGAACCAGCCGACCAGGCGGCCGAAGGTTGTGGCGCCGTAGCCGTGCATGTGCAGGATGTGCGCGTTCTCCTTCTTCACGAGCTTCTTCAGCGCCCAGTAGGTGCGCGGACTGAACTTGTGCTTGCCGAGGTAGTAGATATTGATGCCGTATTTCTCCAGACGCTCCTCGCTGAGGTCGCGCTGGCGCAGCGACACCAGGCTGAGGTTGAAGCGCTCGGTATCGTGGCGCGGGAAGATGTATGTGAACAGACGCTTGACGCCGTGCATCCGCGATCCCTCCCAGCCGAGGTGGTCGCAGATGTGCATCACGTTTATCTTTTCGCTTGCCATCTGATCTTTTGCTTTCCTTTCCAGGCGTTTTGATAGGCGACGCCGAATTGTAGCGGATGGCGGTGCGGCCTGCAAAGAATCCTTAAAAAAGAGCTCGCTTCGAGGGGTTGCGCCAGAGTTAATTACCTGTGAACTGATCGATTTGACCACCCTTGTGGTACACTCTATAATCACCGGACTTTTCAACGGGAGCCGCGACACGATGTTTGGAAACAAGAGATACGACAAGCTGAATGCATTGAGGCGCCTGCCCTCGATTCCGATAGAGTTTTTCAAGAGTAGCATCCTGGCCAAATTCCGCCCGATCTTGCCGACTTCGCTGATCTACAATGTCACCTGGAATTGCAACGCCCGCTGCGTGATGTGCGACAACTGGAAGCGCGATTCGAAGGACGACCTCACTGTCGATGAACTACGCGAGGTTTTCGCCAACAAGCTTTTCCGCAAAGTCAGGAACATCGGCCTCACCGGCGGGGAGCCATATCTGCGCAAGGACCTACCCGGCCTCGTGCGCGCCTGCGGCGACAACATGCCGAAGCTGCACAAGCTGACAATCAACACCAACGGATTCCTGGGCGACCGCGTGCTGCCACTGACCGAGGAGATTGTGCGCTACGGCGAGGAGCGCAAGTTCCTGATCGGCATCCGGGTCAGCATCGACGGCTTCGAGGAGACTCACGACAAGATCCGCGGAGTGCCGGGAGGTTACCGCAAGGCCGTCGAAACGCTCGAGCGCCTGCGTGAGCTGAGCGAGAAGTATTTCTTCAACGTCGGCATCAGCTACACCATCCTGCCCGAGAACATCGACGAAACCGAGCGCATGTATCAGTGGGCTAAGGACAAGGACATCAACCTCGTGCTCAACGTGCCGCGTTTCACCTCATCGATGATGTCCAACATCCACCTGGAGGAGGAGAAATCGATCCGCGGCAACGCCGCCGATAGAATATCCGATTTGTTCAAGAGGTTGGTACTAGAGGGCTCGCTTTTCAGTGGCGACATCTACCTCTACCACAACTACGCCAAGATGATGAGAAACGGCGGCATCCGCACCATGCCCTGCCCGATGCAGACCCAGGGTCTGCAGCTCAATCCCAACGGCGATATCTTTTACTGCGAGCAGGGATCGATCATCGGCAATGTGCGCGAGCGCAACCCGCTGGCGATCTACCTCGACAAGGAAAATCTGCGCTTGCGCCGCCGGACGGTCAAGGCGAAGTGCCGCCGCTGCCAGAATCCGTGCATGGCCAGCGTCAGCGCAGCCCAGCAGGTTTTTCCCTACATGCGCTTCTTCTTCGAGATCTTCTGGCTGAAAATGTTCGGCGGCCGGAACGGCAAGCAGACCACACCCAAAAAAGCCGGTGCCTGAGCGCTGCTGCCGCAACAAGCTTATTATTGAGCACCGAACCGGCCTATGCTAACTTGGCGCGCTGACAGAATAAATAAAGCAGAGGCTTTCCAATGGAAGAGCAGGAGAAGGGGAGGGTGAGGATCCCTGGCAAAGCCGGCTTGACGATAGTCGCCCTTTCGATAATTTTCGCCTACATCTTCCTGATGCATACCTGGGTCTGCGACGACGCCTATATAACCTTCCGCGTGGTCGACAACCTGCTCAACGGCTACGGCCCGAACTGGAACGTGTCTGAGAGAGTGCAAGTCTACACAAATCCTCTCTGGATGTTCGTCGTCAGCGGTTTCACGATCGTCTTTCAGGATGCCTACTATGCTGTTCTGATTGCCTCCTTTGCCGCATGCGTCGTCTTGTTGGCATTGGTTTTCAGGCAGTTGGGTGATCCTCTCAGAATGCTGTTTATTTTCGCCCTCCTCATCAGCTCGAAGGCTTTCTGCGACTACACTTCCTCCGGTCTCGAGAACCCGCTGATTTTTATGCTGCTGGGGATCTTCTATCTCAAGTACCTGAACGACTTCGAGGCCGGCAAAGAGCTCACCAGGGGCGATATATATGTCTATCTACTGGTGGCCTCGTTCGCGCTCTTCAACAGGATGGATACCATCCTGCTCTACCTGCCACCGCTGATTCACATCCTGGTCAAGGGTATCAGGCAGTTCAAGTGGGTGATGATCAGGGTCTTCCTGCTGGGGACGCTGCCGGCGTCGCTCTGGCTGTTGTTTGCCATGGTTTATTACGGCTTTCCGCTGCCCAACACCTACTACGCCAAGGTGGCTATCGGCATGCCGTTGTCGGTGGTCTTCAAACAGGGCATTGCCTACGTGCTCAACAGCATCAACTTCGATCCGATCACGCTCACAGTGATTGCGCTGGCGATCGGCTTCGCCATCCTCTACCGCCGGCTCTATCTCATCCTGGCGGCCTCTTCTGCGTTGCTTTATCTGCTCTATGTGATGCGTGTCGGCGGCGACTTCATGGCCGGCCGCTTCCTGGCTGCGCCATTCCTGCTGGGCGCGCTTATAGTCGCGATGCTCGTCAATGAAAAGAGTGTGGTTTACGCCGGACTGGCGATCCTGCTGGTCTACAACTTCGCCGCTCCGCTGGCCCCGATCAAGTCTGGTCCCGATTACGACCAAGCGTGGAATTGGCGTTTGCAGAACGGCGTCCATGACGAGCGCGGCGCGTACCACAAGGGCACAAACCTGCTCTTCTACGACCCCTTCAGGCGGGTCCGCGACCGCGACTGGCACATCAACGGCCACCAGGGAGTCAGCCTGAGGGCGAGCGGCAAGAGGGTGTTTGTCGCCCACGACATCGGCATGACCGGCTACCACGCCGGACCCGGCGTCCACATTATCGATCCCTTCGCGCTGGCCGATCCGCTACTGGCGCGTACGCCCGCACCCGGCAATTTCTTATTCGATTTCCAGATCGGCAATGTGCGGAGGGAGGTCCCGGAAGGTTACGTTGAATCCTGTCGCGAGGGCAGGAGCGTGCTGAAGGACCAGCAGCTACGCGAATATTACGCCGGATTGCTGCGCATCATCCGCGGACCGGTATTCAGTTGGCAGCGCCTGCTCGACATTATCGATTACAACTTCGGCTCCCGCAGCCAGGTGGTGGTCGTGCGTAAAGTTATCGCCAGCATCAGAGCTTCGCACAACCGCTTCCAGACTTATGTCGGCGAGCGCCTGCCCGCCGAGGGAGTCATGCGCTCCAAAGGCGAGGAAGGCTTCCTGCAAATGGGACCTTACCTGCCGCTCGAGCCGGGTAAGTACGCAGTCGAGTGGATGGGCGCGATAGACGAGGCGCCCGCGGGCAAGTTGGGCTTCGTAGATATCTGTTATGCCGGCGGCAGACGTGTCATTGCCAAGGTAGAGATACTTGGATCTGCAAACGAAACGGAAAAGAATATCCTGGCGAGAATAGAATTCGAGCTCGACAGCTTCATCGAGGACATCGAGTACCGCTTCTACGTCAACAAGGGCGTGAGGATCTCTCTCCAGCGAATCACGCTCTTGCGCCGGTGATCGTAATATGCTCAGTGTTTTCCAATGCTGATCTGCATGAGCGACAGCAATATCTACAGGCGAAGGAACATTCCCACGATAAAACCGAGCACTCATGTCTGAAGATCTAAACCAGGTTGCCGGCGCCGAGCGCCGCGTCAAACCGTGGCCGGGCCGACTGAAACTACTGCTGCGAGTAGTCGTCTCGGCGGCCCTGTTGGCCTACCTGCTGACGGTGACTATCCCGGCTGAGGATCTCGGGAAGATTCTCACCGTATTCCTAACTGCCGATCCTTTCAATCTACTCCTGGCGTTGCTCTGCGTCCTGGCCGACCGATTTCTCAGCGCCTGGAAATGGATGCTCTTGTTACGGGTGCGGGAGCCGGATCTGCCGCTGCTGCCGGTGGTGAAAATCTTCTTTATCAGCACGTTTATCGGCTACTTCCTGCCGGCATCAGTCGGCGGCGATGCCATCCGCGCTTTCTCGCTCAGCCGAATCAATCGCGATCTCGCCGGCAGTGCTACCTCGGTGGTTATTGACAGGGCCTACGGCGTCTTCGGCCTGATGGCGATCAGCTCGATTGCGCTGATTCCAGCCATCGGCGCGTACGTCAGCCCTACTGATGCCGCCGTGATCTGGGCGTTAACGGCTGCCGCTCTCGCCGGTGTCGTACTGATTTCCAGTCGCACGGCCTACCGCTGGTTCACGAGCATCGCCCGGCTCCGCAAGGGAGGACTGATCCGCAGCAAGCTGACCAAGCTGGTCAACGCTTCGTCGGAGTACGCCGGCAGAAAGCGGGTGCTGGTACGCGTCTTCAGCTACTCGATGGTCGTCCAGGTTCTGCGAGTGCTGCTCGGCGTTTATTGCGGCGCCGCCCTCGGCCTGGAGGTCGATCTTTCAATCTACTTCATCGCCATGCCCATCGTCGCCGTCGTTACCCTGCTGCCGATCTCCGTCGGCGGATTCGGCGTGCGCGAGGCCGCGTTCATCTACTTCTTCACCCGCGCAGGCGTGCCGGCATACGCCTGCCTTTCGCTTTCACTGCTCTATATCGCCATGGGCATCCTGGTGCTCGTCCCGGGTGCGGTTATCTTCGCCTTCTGGGGCATCGGGAAGAAGGGTGCCAAGTAAGCCCCATCTTTTACCGCCCGGTCGCCTTTCTGAAGAAGTGGTCTTTGGGAAAGTGTTGAGTGATTTTCTCATGTAACTCTTTGTGGATCCGGGCGTTGCTGGCGAGCACGTTGCCGGTTTCGATGTGCCTGCATCCCAACTCGACGTCCGTCACCAGGCCGCCGGCCTCCTCTACGATGAGCGATCCGGCGGCGATGTCCCACGGGCTGAGGCCGAATTCCCAGAAGCCGTCAGCGCGGCCGCAGGCGACATAAGAGAGATCGATCGCAGCGCTGCCGCAGCGCCTTAAGCCGGAAGCGGCGGGTAGCAGCTCGCGGAATACGGTAATGAAATCTTCAAGGTACTGTGCCGCCTTAAACGGGAAGCCGGTGAGGATGAGGGCCGGCGCGAGATCTGTTGTCGTTGTGACCCTGATCGGCTCGCCGTTGAGGGTCGCTCCTTTTCCGCGGACGGCCGTGAAGAGTTCGTCGCGTGTGGGATCAAGCACAACTCCCGCGGCTATTTTGCCGTCCACCTCAGCGGCAATTGAGACAGAGTAGACGGGAAAGCCGTGGATGTAGTTGGTAGTACCATCGAGCGGATCGATGATCCAGCGCACGCCGCCGCCCGAATCGCGCAAGCCACTCTCTTCGGCCAGGATCGTGTGTTCCGGATGGCGGGAGAGAATGGTTTCGATGATCGCCTGCTCGCTCGCCCTGTCGACCTCGGTCACATAGTCGTTGTGCCCCTTGAGATCCGCCTCTGCGATCGTGAAGCTGGTAAAGCTCTCTTGAAGAATTACAGCCGCTTTTCTCGCGGCCTCGATGGCTGTCTCCAGAAGCTGTTCAGGCAATTGCTCCAATTTTGCGTCCTCCTCTGATTCAAAGTACAGAAAGGCAGAGTCCGGGTCAATTTCCAGATGGATTCTCCAACGATGAAAAGGCGTTTTTTAGACCGAATGGAATGCTACCGGGAGTAGATTTAATTTTTCTTCAGCGCCTGCTTGACCTTCCTCTCTAATTTCTTGGGATAATATCCCTTCTTCTTCCAGAGTATTTTCCCGTCACGATCGATGATGAAATTATAGGGCAGTGCTGTTACCCATTCCTTAAAGTAGACCTTGTTGCCCCAGTAGTAGATGTAATAGACACCTCTTGGCGAATCTTGGAGGACCGGAGTCGAAAGGTCGAATTCTTTTGCCCAGCGCTTGCAATCCTTGATCGTCGCCCGCATACCGTTCTCGTCGCCCTTGATCGCAGTCAGCATGACGAGTCCGTCGTCCATGTACTTTTGGTAAAGCGCTTCGAGGTCGCGCGCCTCGTTCTGGCAATAGGAGCACTACCACGAGCAGAAGTCGAGGAGGACAACCTTCCCCCTATAATCCGAAAGTCTGACCATCTTGCCGTTCTGATCGAACAGTTCGAAGTCGTAAGCGTGGTCACCTATCTTGACGCCTTGCTTCTCGCCTTGGGGAATCACTTCGTGCGTCAGGGTGACTGGTTCCGATGGTTCCGTCATACGACCGAATTTGTCCTCGAATTTTACCCGTACATCGCAAGTCTCCCAGCGCTCGGCGAGCACGGAGATATAGGTGGTAAATTTGCCTTTGCTTTTCTTGAATATCTTCGATTCCGCCGGGAAGTTGCCGATGCCTTTCATCTTGCCGGTGTAGGGAGAGAAATCGTAATCAATTATCACCCTGCCGCCGAATATGTTATTCCCCGGATTATTAAACTGAAACACGACTTTCAGCAGATCTATCCGGTTGGTATCGAGCTTCGTCGGCGTGATTTCCAGAGAGATTATCTCCGCAAGGGCGGCTTCTGGAGGTTCGGACTCGTCTATCGCATAGAGAAAGTTCGCTGAGAAAGTAAGGAGAACTTGGAGTGCCAAGATTCCAATGAAAATGTTTTTTAATTTCATAATACTCCTCGCGCCGAGCAGTGTTTTCAAAGGCCGACACCTCCTACATTCCCCATAGGGATAAAGGCAGTGAAGGATCGCCGAGATGTTGATATTAGGGCTCGATGGTTGAACTAGATTAAAACAGTTCCGGCATACTTTGACAAGCTGCTAATCATCTAATTGTTGATTAATGTATAAACATGCAGTCGCCATAGCTGTAAAAGCGGTAACCCTCGCGTTTGGCTTCCTCGTATGCCGAGAGTATGGTTTCCCTTCCGGCGAAAGCGCAAACCAGCATTAGCAGTGTGCTGCGAGGCAGGTGAAAGTTGGTCAGCAGGGCGTCGACGGCGCGGAATTTATAACCGGGGCGGATGAAGAGGTTGGTCCAGCCGGTGCCGTGGCCGACAGAGCCGGTGTTGTTGTCCCAAACGGTCTCCAAAGTGCGGACTGCGGTTGTGCCGACGGCTATGATCCGGCCCCCTGCGCTGCGGGCCGCGTTGATCATCATGGCTGCTTCATCGCTGACCTCGTACCACTCGCTGTCCATCCGGTGCTTATCGATCTCGTCCACCTTGACGGGCTGAAAGGTGCCTGGGCCCACATGGAGGGTTAGCCGTGCGATATCGATCCCATGAGAGCGAATCCGGCCCAGGACTTCCTCAGTAAAGTGCAGCCCCGCAGTTGGTGCGGCGACGGCTCCGGCTTTTTCGGCATAAACTGTCTGATAGCGCTCTCGGTCCCCCTCCTCCGGCTCCTTCCGCCTTATATATGGGGGGAGGGGAGTCTGCCCTGTGTGCTGGAGCAACTCTTCTAATTCACCCTCGTGGATAAAGCGGATGGCGCGCGTGCCGCCTTCAGTGCGCTTCACCACTTCGCCCGAGAGCTCATCCGAAAAGACGATTGTATCGCCCGGGCGAACCTTGCGGCCGGGATTCACCATGCAGCGCCAGATATTCTCGCTCAACGGATGGACAAGTAACACCTCGATCTTCGCACCGCTCGAGCGGTGGCCGATAAGTCGCGCCGGGATCACGCGGGTGTCGTTGAGCACCAGCACGTCGCCGGGATTCAGAAACGATGGGAAATCGTGGAATCGCCGGTGTTCAAATCTTCCATCTCGCGACACGAGCATCAACCGCGAGCTGTCGCGCGGCTCGACCGGATGCTGGGCGATTCTCTCCTGCTGAAGGTGGTAATCGAAGTCCGAGAGCCTCAATCGCGCCTCCATTGGCAATTTGCGGCCGCCGCCGTTGGCGGCCTCCGGATGCTATGTTATGCTAACTTAAGGCGCCCGCCGGGGGAAGGCGGACGTCCTCAGTTATCATAAATAGACTTCAATAGGTATTTGTCATGAAAGATCTCACTCCCATCTTCTCCCCTCGGTCGATTGCGGTTGTCGGCGCCTCATCGCGGCCCCTCTCGGTCGGCTGGGAGACGATGAACAGCATACTCCGCTTCGGGTTCACCGGAACGGTTTACCCGGTGAATCCCAAGGCGCCTGAGATAAACGGTATCCAAGCCTACCCGTCGATTGCCGAAATCTCCGAACCGGTCGACCTGGCAATAATGGTGGTCAAACGCGACCTTGTGCTGCCGGCGATGAAGCAGTGTGCCGAGGTGGGCGTCAAGGGCGTCATCGTAATCACCGCAGGTTTCAAGGAGCTCGGCGGTGAAGGAGCCGCGTTGGAGGAGAAGATAACCGCCGTCGCACGTGAGGCCGGGATAGTAATGGTCGGCCCGAATTGCATGGGCGTTTTCAACACCTACCCCGGGGTAAAGCTCAACGCCACCTTCGCGCGCTTCGATCCCAAGCGCGGTCCTGTCGGCTTTATCAGCCAGAGCGGCGCGATGGGCGCGCAGATCCTCGACTTCTCCAGTGAGCGCCACTTTGGTTTCTCAAAATTCATCAGCATCGGCAACAAGAGCGACATTGACGAGAACGACGCGCTCGAGGTGTTCACCCGGGACGAAGAGGTTGGCGTGATCATTCTCTACCTGGAGAGTTTTGCCGACGCCGCACGCTTCCGGGAGGTCTGCCTTGAAGCCTCGCGCGTCAAGCCCGTGGTGGTGTTCAAAGCGGGACGCAGCGAGGCGGGCGCCAAGGCTGCCTCCTCTCACACCGGTGCCCTTGCCGGTTCCGACACCGCCGTCGATGCACTGCTGGCAAGCTGCGGAGCCTTGCGTGTGGATACAGTCGGTGAACTGCTTTCCGTATCGCAGTTATTCAGCGCAGAGCGCCTGCCCGAGGGTGACCGCATCGCGATGGTCACCAATGCCGGTGGGCCGGGCATTATCGCCACCGACGAACTTGAGAACGCCGGTTTCGTCTTCCCAGAGCTCGAGGAAAGGACTGTTGCTAAGCTGAAAGAGCAGCTTCCACCTGAAGCCTCGTGCGCCAACCCCGCCGACGTGCTGCCCGGCACCGGCGCGAAAGGCTACGAGATCGCTGTGGAGGCGCTCAGCGATGACAAGAACATCGACATGCTGCTCGTGCTGTGGACCACCCCTGTGATGGTCAAGACGAAATGGGTTGTCGACGCCATCAAACCGTTGTGCGAGAAGAGCCGTGTTCCGGTGATCGGTATGTTCTCGGGCGCCAGCGACGTAATGCTCGATGCCGCGCCCTTGGGCGAGCTGGGCATCCCGATCTTCAGTCACGCTCCGGGCGTCAGAGCCGGGCTGGTGGCCGGAAGACGCTATCGTGAATGGCTCGAGCGTAAGGCGGTTCCGCCGATAGCATTCGATGTCGAGCGTCACAAGGTTGCTGCCATCATCGACAAGGCAGGGGAGAGTTGGCTGGAGGCTGAGGACGCCTTCGTCGTTTTGGAATGCTACGGCCTTCCTGTGGCGCGGAGCAAGGTTGTGGCAGCGGACGCCGACATCGCTGCCGAGGCCGGCGGACTTCGTTACCCGCTGGTGATGAAGGTTGTCTCGCCGGACATCCTGCACAAGAGCGACGCTGGCGGCGTGATCGTCGGTATTCAGAATTCCGATGAGCTGATGCAGGCAAAGAACAACATGCTCGGCGCGCTGGACAAAAACGCTGCAGGAGCAAAGATCGAAGGTTTTCTACTGCAGGAAATGGCATTCGGCGAGACTGAACTCATTGTCGGCGTAAACCGCGAACCCGGTTTCGGCCCTCTGATCATGTGCGGTCTCGGCGGTGTCTACGTGGAGGTGCTCAAGGACATCGCCTTCAGCCTGGCACCGCTGGATGGCGACGAGCCGGCACGCATGCTCGGGCGCCTGCGTTCCGCGCCGATACTGCGAGGCGTGCGCGGCTCCAAGGGTGTCGATATTGATGCGATTGCCGACGTAATATCCCGTGTCAGCCAATTGGTGACTGAGCACCCGCGAATCGAGCAGCTTGATATCAATCCCCTGATGGCCGGTGTTGGCGGCTGCGTGGCGGTTGACGCACGCATCAAGGTCGTGAAATAGTACTTTTATGAAATCAGTTTCCGAAGGCGCCGACTCCCTTCTGGCATTCGCCCGGAGGAATGATGTGAGGATGTTGATCCTTATCCGGGGCCTCTTCGCCACGGTTGCTGGAACAGCCGCCGGCAGAATCCAGCCGCATTCCTACCATGAGGGGGAGCTCACCCTGATTGCGGCTGACGAGCGCTGGCTTTCCGGGGGGCGAGATAGTGCTGAAGATATACGCAGAAGACTCAACCGGCTGCTCGGCCGCGGAGTTGTGAAACGGATTGTCTTCAAGCTGGGAAAGCTTCCCAAGCAGGAGAGGCCGGGCGCCCGGCCGAAGCGAGAGATAAAAAATGCGGCCCCACCGCGCGACGTGGCAGAGACTGCTGCTATAATTGGGGACGAGCGTACGCGCAAGGCCTTCCTTGAGTTGGCAGCCAGCGTTGCCGCCTTGCGAAGCACCGATAAGGAACGGAAATGAAATGGGCCGCTTTGCCGAATCGATGAGGGATTTTTGGGAGGGTGTCGGGGGTTTTCTCTCTCTCGGTGGGCGCGACATGGCGAATAAAATTGCCAGCCTTGTTCGCGGGACCCGGGTTCGCAAGCTGGAAAAGGCAATGGCCGCCAGGCAGGTTGAGCTCGGCCGCAAAGCTTGGTCCCTGAAAATACTCACTATTGATGCCTTCCCTGTTGTCGACAAGATTGATTCCTTCGAGCGGGCCATCGCGGCGAAGCAAAATGCTGTGGAGGAATTCAAGGCGCGGATCGGGGACCAGCAGAAACAACGGCAGGAACACCTGACCCTCTACCAAAACAAGATAAACGAGCAGATGAAGCAGAGGCAGCCGGTAGAAGAGGAATTCACCGGTTTGCTGGTTGAAGCCAAGCGGTTGAAACGCGAACTGGCCTTGACGCAGGACGACATTATCTCGCTCGAGAGGAAGCACGAATTGCAGTTGAAGCGCCTTGAACAGGCGAAGAAAGAGAACGGCGAGGGGAGCGAAGAGTATGTGCTTTCGGAGATCCGCCACGAGCTTCAATTCATCGAGCGTTCAATCGGACTCAAGCGGGAGAAGGTGGCATTCCTGAAGGTGCGGTTGGAAGAGAAGTCGCAAAGTGCCGAGCGGACAGGCAAGGTTGTCGCGCAGTACGACAACCACATCGCCGACCTACGCAAGCAGCAGCGCGAGGGAACTGCACAATTCGATGCCTCGCTTCACAAGTTGCAGACCAACCGACATCAAATCGAACGCGATATTCGCAAGCTTCGCCGGGAAATGAGACCCCTTTTCGGCGAGCTGGGCTTGGAGTTGCGCAGGCGCACGTTCGACGTTCCGGAGCTTGCGCGGGAATACTCGGAGATAAATGCGCTTGAGAACGAGAAGGAGAGGCAGAAGGCCGAGATCGATCGGCGGCGCTCAGACTCGGCAAGCATCGGCTTCGGAATTAAGTTCGGCTTTTACGGGATGATCCTTGCGCTCGTAGTTCTGATAATATGGCTGCTATTCAGCATCTTCTGAACCCAGGCTAGTCAGAATTTCAATCGTTTTCCGCCAATTCGGCGTCATGGCGCCGCGTAACCTGCCGTGCCGGAATAGATTCCGCAGCACCCAACCGCCCGTTTCGCCTTCCGGCGAAGCTGTCATAATTGTTGCAATTCCGGTTGCCGGTGCGGCACCCGCCTTGCGCAACAAAACTCTTGCCGAGAAATGCTGTAAGGCTTCGAAAGCCTTTTTTGCCTGCCCGTGTTGAATTTCTAGTGCGATTATCGCCCGGTAGAGATCGGCGCAGTCGTTTGAGAACCGCCGGAGGTGGTTAAGGGCAAACAATCCCGCACGTAACAGTTCGAGATCCTTGATCAGTTTTCTTCCCAGCCGAAGCGCCGCTCCGTGATCTCCCAGCCGTATATATGCCCCTACCTCAAGCCATCTTAGAGCGGGATCCAGGCGTATGGTGAGGCCGGGGGAAAGAGTGCAGCGCGCTTCTCTGACCAGAGCCAATGCCTTTTCCGGCTCACCGGATTCAAGTGTTATCTCCGCGTCGAGTAAGTTAGCCTCGCCACGATATTGCTCTACCGCTTCAAGCCATCCTCCCGTTTCCAGCAACAACAGAGCGTCTTGCGCGGAATCGATATCAGTCTGCTCCGCCACGATTCGAGCTCTTTCCAGGAGATGTTCGGCTTCGTGAAACGTTTTCGGTTTATTGATGCTTACCGGAGAGGTGCACGGCTCGCATGCGCCTGCAAGCAACCATTCCATTTTCTTGGCTCTTAAGAGGAACCTACCGTGTAACTCAGCTCCAGTTGGGATGATTTTCGCTGCCGTTGCTGTATCGCCGAAGGCCAGTGCCGCCTCCGCGATATCCAGGCGCGTCTCCACCGCTGCTTCTTTTTCACCGGCAATCTTGGCCAGACGTAGCGACTCGAACAAATCGGCAAACGCTTCAGCGATCTGCGCCGCCTGCAGCCGGATGAGGCCGCGCTGCCGCAGAAGCGAGGCCCGCAGGGAGATGCTGCCATCGGATTCCAGGGAGTCAAGAGCGGTATCGCAGAGTTGTGTTGCCTCGCCGGCCTTGCCGTCCAACAACGCCAGGCGAGCCTTGAGCGGCAACAGTACAAAGGTGGGAATTCTGCTCTCGAGTGCTCGCAGATGACGCCTTGCCCGCAGTCTTCTGCCTGCGAGCAGAGCAAGGTGGATTGCCAGCATGTGTGCCCTGATCCGCTCCTCGGGGTTGCGCGCCCCCCTGCTTTTACGGAGCCACTCTGCCAGGATACTGGATGCATCCACTATCCTTCCGTCGGCGAAGGAAGTCTCTGTGGTGTTAAGGGTGTTTGGTTTATTGTCCAAAACAGGGACAGTTCCCTATTGTTGTAGAAAAGAGTCTTGTGCAAATTCTACACGATAATTGTATTAAAGGTGAGGAGGAAGACTATCTGTCTAAAAAAACCGTCCCTATTTTTCGACGTGCATGCGCAGCAGGATGTCGTGCCAGCCGCAGCCGTAGGGTTTCGAATAGATCCAGAAGTAGCCGATGCCGAGAGGGATTAGCGCGGCAACGAGCGCGAACCAGCGCAGAATGGCTCTTCCGATTCCGATGCCGGCCTGGTCGACGTTCTTGTCAAGCGACACCTTTATGCCGAGCAGCAACTTCCCTGGAGTTTGGCCGGTAAGAGATGTGAAGACGACGTAATAGAGGAAGTGCAGGCATCCGAACATCACAGCCAGCGGGATCAGCGATGTACCGATGACGTCGAGAGCACCGCGCTCCATCAGCGCTCCAGCCACCAGTATTATCAGTGCTTCCGAGGCCAGCAGGGCTGCAGCATCGAAACCGGCGGCCAGCAAACGTCTGATGTTCAGCTCATGCGGAACCGGCGGATCCTCCTCGGCTTCAGGTGCTGCGGCAGCCGCATCAGGCTCCTCGTCCGCTTCCATAGCCGGATTGTGGTCCAGTGGCGTATAGCTGTCGAGTGACGGGTCGAGGACGGAAGCAGCAGGGGCCGCCGATTTGACTTCCGGCTGCTTCCGATCCTCAACGTCAGCAACGGGTTCGACAATCCGTTCCTGTTCTTCTATCACCGTCTGAATCGGAAACAGCGTCGGCTCATCTTCGTCGTCAAAGGATTCCGGCGTTTCGGCTTCCGCTTCAACGGGGTCAAAATCTTCTTCGAACGCGGGTTCGTCGGAGAACTCTTCCGAGTCCGCCTCTGCGGCGGACTCGATCTCCGTCTCACTTGCTACCGAATCAGCCGGAGACTCCTCGACTTCCCGGCTCTGCACCACTTCAAGCGCGCGGACTTCAGCTAGCGGCTCTTCCGCGGGCTCCTCTTCATGCTCCTCGGCGGGTACGACCGCCGCGGCTGTCGCTGTTACCCGCTGACGGATATCCCGCTCTGTTTCTTTCTTTTCCCTGATGACTTCTATGCGGCGCCGGAGCTCCGCTTTCCAGTCGCTCGTGCTCACACTTACCCCCTGGTTCGTAAGAGGGCTGCTAACCCTCTTTTGAGAGGGAATTCCTCGTAACACCATCAATAACAGGCACTTATAATACCAAAAAAGAGTGGAATATGCAAGCATGTGAGGTATAACGCTTGCCTTGGGCTTGCTGCTTTGATATCAGATTACTATGCCGAAAGAAGAGAAAGAGAGAGCGCGAGCCGAAAAGCGGGCGCATAGTATTATTTTGCACAGGCTCGGCGT
The DNA here is from genome assembly GCA_035530855.1 of Acidobacteriota bacterium. GTDB lineage: Bacteria > Acidobacteriota > DATKUA01 > DATKUA01 > DATKUA01 > DATKUA01. Next base: position 16,686 of record DATKUA010000253.1, read on the forward strand.
ACCCAAGGGTGATTACATCCTCGAGCCGATGGCCGAAGGTGCCTCGAGCAAACGCTTCTTTCGCATCTTCTTCACCAGAGCCGGCTCCGTTTCGGTTGTGTTGATGCTGCTGGGTGGGCGCTTCCGCGTTGAGAAGACCGACTACTACCAGATCAACGAACTGATGCGGAAACTCAACCTGCCCGTCGCGGCGATCTACGAGAGCTACGGCCGCGATGGCGCGATGCTGTTGGAGGATCTCGGCACTACGACCCTTTATGACCTGGCGAATGATCTCGAAGGCGACGAGGAAACGCTGGAGGAATTCTACCGCCAGGCGATCGACTCGCTGGTCCTGTTGCAAACGCGGTCGGGGCGCTACAGCGAGGGTGTCGCGGCGTTCCAGCGCGCTTTCGATGAGCGCAAGCTTGGCTGGGAGCTGGGATTCATGATGAAGCATTTTGCCGGCTCCCTCCTGCGCTACAAACCCAGCAGCCGGGGGGAAAAGATACTCAACGGATTCTTCAAGGACGTTTGCGCTCTGCTTGCCTCGCTGCCCCGTGTGCTCTGTCATCGCGATTATCACAGCCAGAACCTGGTGCCGCGGCGCGACACCCTTTACATCACCGACTTCCAGGACGCACGCCTCGGCCCTCACGTCTACGACCTCGTCTCCCTGTTGCGGGATTCGTACCTGGAATTGAGCGATGCTTTACGCGCCCGGCTCCTGCTCTACTACATAGAGTGCCATCCTGAATTCGGCCACAGGGATGCGAACGCCCTCTCCCACCAGTTCGACCTGATGTCGCTTCAACGCCATCTGAAGCATCTTGGCACCTTCGGCTACCAGGCTGAGATGGGGCGCAACGATTTCCTCCGCTTTGTCCCGAGGACGCTGGATTATCTCGAGGCTAACCTGCCGAAGTTTCCGCAGTACGGCGAAGCCTCGGACGTCCTTCACGAGATGTTCGAAAGGGCGCGGACCTTTCTCTCCGCGCGAGAGGAAAGCTAAGGCGGTGCTCAATTATGCACTCCGCCGGCTGCTCGGCGCGGTCCCAACGCTAATCGGCGTTGCCACACTGATCTTCCTGATGATTCATTTGGTACCCGGTGATCCGGTGGAGGCGATGCTGGGCGAATACGCGGCACCATCGGCCCGCGAGGAGTTGCGCGGCCAGCTCGGACTGGACAAGCCTCTACACGAGCAATATTTGAGCTTTCTGGGCGGAGTGGTGACCGGCGATCTCGGCCGCTCGGTCGCACTGGAGGGAAGGCCCGCGGTAGCGCAGGTGATCGCTGAGGCATTCCCTACCACACTGCTTCTCGCTTTAGCCGCGATGGCTGTGGCATTGATCATCGCCTTGCCGGCAGGCACAATCTCGGCTGCGCGTAAAAACACGCTCACCGATTACGCGGTCAGCACAGGAGCGCTGCTCGGCATCTCGATACCAAACTTCTGGCTCGGCCCGCTGCTGATATTGTTTTTCTCGATCCAACTCGGTTGGCTGCCGGTTTCCGGCCTGGATGATCCCTGGGGGCTCGTGCTGCCCGCCTTGACGCTCGGGGCCTCGCTCGCTGCCGCGCTGACGCGTATGGTGCGGGCGGCGATGACCGAGGAACTCTCGCAGGACTACATACGCACGGCCCGAGCCAAGGGCCTGCCGGAGTGGCGCATCGTCGGAGTCCACGCCCTGCGCAACAGCCTGATTCCGGTGGTCTCAATCGCGGGCTTGCAATTCGGCGCGCTGCTGGCCGGCGCGGTTGTCACGGAGCGTATTTTTTCGATCCAGGGCATCGGCTTCATCCTGATCGATGCCATCGGCCGGCGCGATTATCCGCTGGTGCAGGGGACGATTCTGGTGATCGCGGCCTGCTACATCGCTGTCAACCTGGCCACCGATCTGATGTACGCGGTAATCGATCCACGCGTGAGGTACGGCCGATGAGCCTCGGCGGCAACAGGCTGGCACAAGCGGGGGCGATTGTGCTTATTGTGATTGCCCTGTCGGCCCTGGCCGGACCGCTGCTGTTGCCCGTATCCCCGCTCGAGATCAACTTGACGGACCGGCTACAGGGTCCTTCCCTGCAACACCCCTTCGGCTGCGACCAGTTGGGGCGCGATATCTTCTCGCGCGTAATACACGGCGCTCAGGTCTCGCTCTTAATCGGCGTTCTGGTCACTCTGGTGTCCCTCGTGGCCGGCACGGCTCTTGGAATGTTTGCCGGATACCGTGGCGGCCTTACGGACCTGCTGATGAACGGGCTCTTCGATGTGGCCCTGGCTGTGCCGGGCCTGTTGCTGGCGATAGGCGTGATCGCGGTTCTGGGTCCCAGCTTTTTCAATCTGGTAATTGCCTTGTGCGTGATGGGCTGGGTCGGCTATGCGCGGCTGGCGAGGAGCCTGACCTTGCGGGCGAGGGAAGTGGATTACGTCGCAGCGGCTCGCGTTGGCGGCCTCTCTTCGCCTCGGATTCTGACAGCACACATTCTGCCGAACATCTCCGCACCGCTGTCGGTGCAGGCAGCAATCGGGATGGCCGGAGTGATCATCACCGAGTCGACGCTGAGTTTCCTCGGACTCGGGGGCGAAATCGACGCGCCGAGTTGGGGAGCGATGCTCAACGACGGGTTGGCGTACCTGCTGGTCGCGCCGCACCTCACGATCTTCCCGGGAGCGGCGATCGCTATCACAGTGCTCTCTCTCAATTTCCTGGGCGACGGCCTGCAGGAACACTTCGACCCGAGAGCCCGAACCGACGGCCCGGCTCGAGGCAACAGTCGGACCTCGGAACGCTGAGTGCAGAATTGTCTTACCTATGATTGATATTTCGGGATTATGCTTGGGGGGTGGTTGTCGGATTGTGTTGCGACGGTTATCGCGAATCAACCGTGCTGGGACTCTACGATCCGCCGCAATTCGGGCAGAGATTCCTGCCAGTTATAAAGCTGCTTTATCAGCTCGAACTCGAGGGCATCAGCGATTTGCTCACCGGCGCCCTCACCTTGAGCCCGAACGAGTTCTTCCAGCGTTCCCTTAAGGTCGTTTGCCAGGTCGCCCAGTCCCTTGCCGTCGGGGCTGAGAGGCTCATCGCCGACCATGCCGGTCTGGCGGATGTTCTGAATCAGCTCGATCAGTACCCGGATGCCCTCGATCACGTCGCGGTAGTGCTTGTTCGCCTCTTCGGAATCGCCGGAACGGAAAAGTGCGACGATTTGCTGAATCCCGGGCATCATCCGCCCCAGATAGCCTTCGAAGCGGACCAGGATGTCTACGAGGATATCGGAGGATTTCCTTGCCGTGATGCAGACAGTTTTTTCGGGATCGTAAGCCAGGAGCGAGCCGTCGGGATAGGTGAAGCTCTCGATTTTATCGTCGTCCGCCTTGACTTCTACGATGATCCACTCTTTCGTCAGGTGTTTCTGCTCGACCTCGGCAACCAGCTCCAGCAACGAATGCGGTTGCTTCTCGATCTCCACTGCCGCTCCGTTTAGAAGTACGTTTCCCACTTCGCTGTCCTTTCTTCTCGGATCGAGTGTATCACGCTCGACCCGGCGCGGTCAGGCCCGGCTCGCACTCACTTGGCGGCAGGGCTTGCGAACATTTCCCGGCAGCTTAGCATCACGCGCTCGCAGATTGAGTCAATCCTGACGTTGCGCACCATCGGCTCGCGCATCTCCGCAACCAACGAGAGCAGGCGCGCCAGCTTGCGGGCCGGGCGCCCACGCGCCGTCTCCAGCAATTCGTCCTTGATGTCCTCGTTGATGATCTCCGCTCCGGAGCCGGCGGAGGCGACCAGCATAAGGTCGCGGATCAGCGCGGAGATCAGCTCGAGCCGCTCGCCGAATCGCTCACTCTCTTTACCCAACTTCGCTGCGAGATTAAAGATCTCGGCGGTGCTCTTCTCCCCCAACGCCATGTGGATGAAGCGCAGAGCAAGGGAGCGCTCCTCCTTGTGGCGATCGAGATCGAACGCCAGCGCAACGCCAACCGCTCCCCGGCTGAGGCCGGCGACGGTGAGGGCATCGTCGGCATTAAACAGGCCGCGGCGGATCAGTTCATCGGTGAGCTGATCCCTGGCGACCGGCTGGAAGTTGAAGCGCTGGCAACGGCTCAGAACAGTCGGTAACAGCGAGGCGGGGCTTGCGCTGATGAGGAAGAAAACGGCGCCCCCCGGGGCTTCCTCCAGTGTCTTGAGGAAAGCGTTGGCCGCGCTGGGATGCATCGATTCGGCGGGATCGATGACGAAGGCTTGCCTGCTGCCCCGATGAGGCCGAAACTGGGTGGCGGCGACCAGGTCGCGGCGAACTTGATCCACCTTGATGAACTTACCGTCGGGTTCGATGATTCCGAGATCGGGGTGGAAACCTCCCCCTTCTAAAAGCGATTCTATTCTCCGGCAGGAATCGCACTTGCCGCAGGTCTCTTCTTCGAACCTCTCGCACAGGAGGGCGGCCGCGGCGGTCATAGCCAACGTGCGCTTGCCGACCGAGGTCGGGCCGGCAAAGAGATATGCGTTTGCAAGCCTCCCGGAGCGGACTGCAGAAGAGACGGTGTCCCTAATGCGCTCGTTTCCGATGAAATCGGCGAATTTCATTTCTTCTAATCGATTCCCAATTTCTGCAACACCAGCGCCAGGACGTCCTCATTGACCGCTTCCAACTCGCGGTGCGAATCGATGACCTTGAACCTATCGGGCTCTTGATTTGCGAGGAGCAGGTAGCCCTCCCGCACCAGTTTGTGGAACTCCAGCCTCTCGTTTTCGAAGCGGGTGTCGCCCTCGAGCGGCCTTCCCCGGGCCCGCTCCAGCCCAACCTCGGGCGGCAGGTCGAGCAGGATGGTCAGCTCGGGTATGAGTTCGATGCCCACGGCACGGCTCATCCGGCGAACCTTCTCGATGCCGATCCCCCGCGCGTGCCCCTGGTAAGCGAGGGAGGAATCCTCGTAGCGGTCGCAGAGCACGGTTTTACCCGCGGCGAGGGCCGGCTTGATTACTTCCTCGATGTGCTGCCGGCGGCTGGCCAGGTAGAGCATCAACTCCACATCCGGGGCCATCATTGTGAAAGCCGGATTGAGCAGGATCTCTCGGATGGAGTCGCCGATTTCGGTGCCGCCCGGCTCACGGGTATTGAGACACTCGATTCCGCGCTTTGCGAGCTCCCGGCCGACGTTTATCATCAGGCCGGTCTTGCCGCTCCCCTCTATCCCCTCGAAAGTTATGAATTTGCTCATTGGTTCCGTTGGAAAATCCGCCAAATATTGCTGACAGCAAATAATAAGATCAAACTCGCTGCCAGTCCACCCGCGGAGACCAGCTCGGAGCTATAACCGGATACTCGCCCCAGAATTACTGCGATCGCCCCACCCGCCATCGAGGCCGCGGCCCCGGCTGTGTTCAACCCGAGACGCTCGCGCCAGAAGCCGAAGAGCACCGGCAGTGTGAGCCCGGCGCTGAAGAAAGCATAGGCGAAGAAGAAGATGTCGAGCAGGTCGGCGAACAACGCTGCGAAAGCGATGCCCACAAGCCCGATTACGGCGGTGGCGACGCGCCCCTCCGCCGGATTCCTGCGTTCGAAAATATCGCGGGTCAGAACTGTCCCCGCCGTGAGCAGAACGGAGTCGGCCGAGGACATCAATGTGGCGAGGAGGGCAACGATGATCAGGGCGGTGACCGGTGCCGGCAGGACCTCCAGGGCTAACACAGAGAGCACCGAATCAGCGGCAATCCCGCTGGGGAGAATCGTTATTGCCGCGAGACCTATCAAGCCGATGGCTATTCCGAAGATAATCTTGATTGCGCCCGCGGCCAGAGCGGCTGTGCAGGCAGTTTTCTCGTCCCTCGCACTGAGCAGCTTCGAGTAAATATCCGAGCCGGCCAGATGGGGCAGGGCGGTTACAGCGATTAGAGACAGCACCATACTCACGGGCATGCCCGGTCCCGTAGGGAAAGCCGTTTTCTCGGGCGGTAAGGTTTCCCATGCGGCCGTGAATCCCAGAACCGGCGCGGCCACGAGCAGGATGCCGACAGCCATCAGCAAAAGCTGCAACACGTCTGTCCTTGCTACGGCCAGCTGCCCCCCTACTACCGTATAAATAATGAAGACGCCTCCCACGGGCAACAGCAGCAACATGGTGTCGGCGCCGGTGACCGGTTGCAGCAGTGCCACGCAGGAGCGCAGCAGCAACGCCAGCCAGCCTATTTGTGCGAGCAGGACCAGGATCGCGGCTATCTTCCTGACCGCCCCGCCGTAGAATGCTCCGGCGATCTCAGGCAACGAGAACAATCCCAGCCGCCGCACTCGCGCAGCCAGGAGCAAGCCGAGCAGCAGCAGTCCCAAGCCGCCCGCTAGATCGATCCAGATTGCCGGCAAGCCGCGCAGATAGACCTGGCCGACGACGATGATTGTGGCCGAACCACCTATGACAGTGGCAGCGAGCGTCGAGGTGGCAGCCAGCGGGCCGAGGGAGCGTCCTGCAAGGTAATACCCCGCTTCGCCGCCACCCTTGCATCGGGAGCGCAAGCCGAGGACGAAGACGATCAGGAGGTAAGCGATTACCGCGGCCAGGACCGCTGTCGCCGTTTCTGGAGCCGGATTCGGCATCGCGGGATTCTATTGCCGGGCGGCGGAAGGCGTCAAGGCGAACAGTCACTTATATTGCGCCTGCGTCAACGGCTGACCTATAATCGCCAGGGGATTCTCTTGTGGTAATTACGTCAGGAAAGATACTGGTCACCGGCGCAGGTGGATTCATCGGCAGCCACCTGGTCGAGGAACTGCTGCTCAAGGGTTGCGATGTCCGCGCTTTCATCCACTACAATTCTCGCAATGACTACGGTTGCCTGGAATATCTCGGAGAACGCCTCGGCGAGATGGAGATTGTAAGTGGTGACCTGCGCGACAGCGGAACCGTCCGGCGGGCCGTCGAGGGCTGCCGGCTTGTGCTGCACCTCGGCGCGCTGGTGGGCATCCCTTACTCCTACCTCAGCCCCAGGGACGTCTACGACACCAATGTCGGGGGCACACTGAATGTTCTTGAAGCGGCTCGCCACTGCGGCGTTGAGTGGATAGTTATCACTTCGACCTCCGAAGTCTACGGCACGCCGCTCTATTTGCCGATTGACGAGAAACACCCGCTTCAGGGTCAGAGCCCGTACGCGGCCAGCAAGATCGCCGCAGACAAGCTCGCCGAGAGCTATCATCTGAGCTTCGATCTGCCCGTTTCCTTGATCCGGCCGTTCAACACCTTCGGTTCGCGGCAGAGCGCGCGCGCCATTGTGCCGACGATCATGATCCAGGCCCTGAAGGGAGAGAAGGTCAAGCTGGGCTCGCTCGAGCCTTCTCGCGATTTGCTTTATGTCAAAGACACGGCGGCCGGGTTCATTGCGGTTGCCTCGCACGAGAGCTCGATCGGCAAGGTCATCAATGTCGGCACGGGGGGAGATATCAGTGTCGGCGATCTGGTGGGTCTCGTTGCCAACCTGCTCGGCAAGCCGCTCGAAGTGGTGGAGGACCCTTTGCGCCTACGGCCGGTGCGAAGCGAAATTCCACGGCTGGTATGCAATTATGCGTTGGCTGAAGAACTGCTGGGATGGGAGCCGAAGCATGCGCTTGAGGAAGGTCTCGGCGAGACGCTCGACTGGATAAGGGACCATCTCGATAGTTACAAAGCCGGTCTATACAATGTTTGACGCACAGGGCGGCATAGAAGCAGTGATCCTCGCAGGCGGCGAGGGCACACGGCTCCGCCCCTACGCCGAGTACATCCCCAAACCGCTGGTGACACTCGAAGGGCTTCCGATACTCGAAATCGTCCTGCGCCAGCTCGCCCGCTTCGGATTCAAACGGATCGTAATCACCATCGGTTACGAGGCGCATCTAATTCGCGCCAATTTTTCCGACGGCAACCACCTGGGTCTCGAGCTGAGCTATTCAGAGGAGAATTCTCCGCTGGGGACGGCCGGACCGCTCGGCGGCGTCGAGGGCCTGGCTGAGCATTTCCTGGTTCTTAACGGCGACTTGCTTACGACGCTCGATTTCAGCCTGCTCTTTAAAGACCATATCCGCAGCAAGCCGATGCTGACTATCGCCGCGCACGAGCAAACGGTCCCTGTGGAGTTCGGCATCATCGAAGGCAGTGATCAGAACGTTTCCGGATACGTGGAGAAGCCGACATTGCGATACCGGGTCTCGATGGGCATCTATGCCTTCAGCTACCGGGTTCTGAGATATATCAAACCCAACGTGCGGCTGGACTTCCCGAATCTGGTCCTGCGCTTACTGGAAGCCAAAGAGGCGGTGCGCTATTTTCCCTTCGACGGTTACTGGCTCGATATTGGCCGCGGGGAGGATTATGAGCGCGCGCGTGATGATTTTCCCGGGATGAAACAGGCTTTGCTTGGGAAGGACTTCAAGTAGTCGCTCATCGCAAGTGGCGGATAAATGAGCCGCTGATCCAACCCTCAACTCCGCCCGCCTTAACCCGGTACCACGTGACTCCATTGTAAACGGCTGTTCCGAGGACCTTGGCCGGCGTCCCGGCCTCAACGGTTCCGACTATCTTGCTTTTGTAGTAGCTGTCCCAGAGATTTAGCGGCTTGTATTTTTCGCCGCCCGTGAAGAACAACTGCTCGTTGGCTGACGCTTCGTCGAGAAAGAGCTCCACACCGCATTTGGGGCATTTGCCCCCGAATCCGCCGTGTTTCGAGTCGAGATACAGGCGCGTATAGGTGTGGCAGCGACTGCAGTAGTAGCCTCTGAATTCGCGCGAATCCATCCGGTCCCGAGCTCCCGCCGTTTACCTGCCGCGATATCCAAGTATATCATGAGGAAACCTCCGAGAGAGAGGTGGAGCACTTGCCCGGCTTTGCCTGTGGCGCTACTATCAGCACTTCGGCCGCCGCACAGGCTGAGGAAAGGCTGCCATGAGTAAGAAAAAGAAGAAAGATATGGGGATTGCGGCCGCTTATGCCCAATGGCGCAAGTCCTTGGGTAACCGCGAAGTCAGCCTCGATGAGGCCAAGGAGGCTGCACAGAAGATTCGCGAATTCGGTCTTGAAGCCGATCAACTCATCATCGATAAACTAAAGAGCGCCCCGCCCGAAGAGCTCAGTCAGATCCTGGCCGTGGCCGCCCATCTCGAAAGCCCCGAGATCGAGGAGGGCTTGCTGGAGGTCATAGAGAAGAGGGCCGTTCCGCTGGCGATAAAGCTCAAGTGTTTCGAGGTGATGACCGATCTAGGTTTCTCCATCGAGAGCGAGCTTTTGCAGCAACTCCAGGAATTGGAAGAGATATACCATCAGCTGGGCACTCATCTTGGCAAGGGCGGCAAAGAAGCCGTGGAGCACAGCTTGTCGCTGGCTGAGGATTTGATGGCGATGCCGCGCGGCTTTAAGTTGTCGTTTCTTCGTCAGGTAAAGGATGAGTGGGGTGAAAAGGCAATTCCCTTTGCCGGAGCTCTTGCATGCCACGATCCTGAGGTTGATCAATTAGTCCTGATGATCATCGGCGATGCCAAGAGCCCGGAAGCGATTGAAGCGCTAAACCAGATTGCAGAATACGGGACCAAGGAAGCCTCCAAGACGGCACGCAAGGCGCTCTACAAGCTCCGCCAGAAAGGCCTGATAACGGCCACCGAAGAGACCGGCGAGCCGGAAACGGCCTTGGCGGAAGCCGGCGAGCAGGCATATGCCAGTAACATCGATACGTTCGGATCCCGCTTGCTATTGCTGGCGATACCGGGATTAAGGGAAATACTGGTGTGCCAGGGTTCGGTTGAGGAAGAGCGCGGCTTGTTACGATTCTCGGCAGCCGAGATGCAGCGCAAGGCCTACCGCACTTTCCTGAAAGAGTTGAGGGAGCAGATAAAGTCGGACAGATATTCGTCGTTGGTCGAGATTGATCCCGGCCACTGCCGCTGGCTGCTGGAACAGGCTTATGTGCGCGCCCAGGTGGTGGGCACTCTGATACCCGGGAGTTACAAGAGCTTGCGTTATCGTCTCAAAGCGCCGGAGGGGCACAACCCGGGATTGTTTGTCCGCAAGCGCGTGGAGGTGAGCGAGGACGAGGTCGGGCGCGTGAGTGCCAGGTTGGAGGAGGTTTTCTCCGTCCCCGATGTCGCCATCTGGATGATCGACAAGGAGGCTCTCATTCCGTACGCACGCCGCTATGTGGAAATGGCCGAAAGCAAACTCGTGATTAACGAGCAGCAGAGACAAGCGCGCCTGGATGATGCGCTGACGGATTTCACCGCGGAGTATTTCAGCCAGGAGAGCGGCCGTTTGGATTTAATGGCCAGGCGCCTCGAAGAGACGGGTTATCTTCTCTCGCTCCAGGGCAAAACCGATGAGGCGAGGCTTCTTGAGGCGTTGGCACTCGACCTCGCTGGCAGCAGCTTCCTCAAACCGCACGAGTTTCTTCGCCAATTCATGCTCCGCTCTATCGTCGGCACTTTGCATGCGCTTCAGGAAGAACAGAAGAAAGCACACGGCGGCGATTCGAACAATCGGATTGTCAAGCTCGGGGAGGAGTGATCGCGCCCATGCGTGCGGTGTGCACATTAACCGCAATCCTGTTATTGCTGGTGGCATCGGGAGTTTCCGTTCCGGCGGAGAAAGAAAGGCCCCTCTATGGCGGAGCCATCCAACGGTTAGCAAAATCCCAACCTGGGTTCACCGATCCTGCCCTGGTTCGAACTGTACTCGAACGCGAAGCCGCCTCTCTCGACCACATTCGCCTGCTAAGTTTAGACGGTGACGGAAACATAAAGCCGGAAGCAATTGAGGCTTGGAGTTACTCGGTTGACCGCCTCAGTCTTAGCTTGAAGCTGCGGCAGGGCATTCGCGACATTTCGGGAAACGCCCTGACAGCGGAGGATATCGCGGCATCTTTCCATCGAGTTTTAAGAGAGAATCCCGGTTCACCGGCAGCGGGCTTGCTCTTGGACCTGGAGGGGGCTGAGAGCTATATGAGCGGCGAATCGGAGGGGATCAGCGGCGTCTCCGTCGAGGATGCTTCGACGATTACCCTTAACCTGATCCGCCCACAGCCGCTCTTGCTGAACGCGCTTGCTGATATAAACCTGGCGCCTGCCCTCCCGGTCAACGAAAGCACGGGATGGGGTCCTTTCATACTCGCCGGAGCGGGCCGCTACGAACCCGACATGAACTTTGTAAGGGGACGGCCCTTTGTTGATCACTTGTTTCTTGGGGGCAGCCCCGAAGTCCAGAGCGACTGGCGCCGCCCCGTATTGGTGCGAGTGGGTCATCGGATTACGGAAGTCTCCGACGAACCTGTCAGAATCGACTATCCAGGCCGGCGGTGCGTCTATCTTGCCGCGAACCGTCGCGACTCGATCGGGCCTTTGCGGTTGCTTGATGCTCGCTCGGAAGCCCTGGGTGCTGTGGATGCGGAGAGCCTCGTAAGCATATTCCTGGCAGGCCGGACCGAATTGCTGGAACACGTCGTCCCGCCGGGAGCGCTACCCGGTGGCGCATTCGCTCTGCCAACAGGGCCGGTGAGTGGAATAAAACCGTTGAGAAGGCTGGCGATCGGCTTCCCCGAGGGATCCGAGGAATTGGAACTGATTGCCGGCAGGGTAAGGGTTGACCTACTTGTATCGGGAATAAGTGCCGATGTAATTCCCTTCAGCAGTGACACTGCCGGCGATTGCGATTTGCTTCTGATAGAGGCGCTTATAGCCGAAGGTAGCGCCGCCTATTCGTTCTGGGGCTCGCTGTGCGAGCTTTATTCGCTGACGGGCGACGATATCTGGCTGCGCAAACCAAGCGGGGATGATGTCGCCTGGTTGGTCGATATGGAGCAATCGTTGCGCTCCGAAGCCATGCTTGTGCCGCTGTACCACACTGCGCATTTCATCTGGGCGGATCCGCGAATCCGAGACCTTGGTTTCCGACCCGACGGCACCCTCGACTACGAAGGCGCTTGGATCGCTGAGGGATCCCGACCCGCTTGGGAGACAAGCCGTTGACTATTCGTACCCGGCTTTCACTCTGGTTCACTATCGCGGCGTTGCTGCCCGCAGTTGTCCTGGTGCTCTTCTCAGTGAACGAGGCCGGCAGACGCTTCCGCAGCCGGGCGATCGAAGAACTGCGGCAGGCGCAGGAGAGCGGCAGACGCGAATTGGAGCAGTTCGGCGATGAGATTGCCGGCACACTCGAGAGGGCGGTCGACAGCCCCAATGTCGAGCAGTTTTTTCAGAGGGTCAACGGGGCCGGCGAGCAGTTCCCCAACCTGTTTCTTGCGGCTCAGGAGATCAATTCGGACCTCGGGCTGGGACTCGACTTTCTCGATTTACTTCGCGACGACGGCACCGTGCTGAGCAGCCTGCAGTGGAAGGAATTCGCCGGATACAAGGATATTTATTGGAGCCAGATCACGGCGGCCCCCGACGGCGGAGTAATTGTCGGCCCGGTGCGGGTCGGCGAACGCGACAGACTGGCCCTGCGCGTTGTCCACCGCCGCAGCGGATTGACCATCGTCGGCGGGATGGAGGTGAATCAGGGGCTTCTTACTCGTTTCTACACCGGTGCGCGCGGCCTTGTTTATCTGATCGACAGGATAAACGACAGGGTGCTGAGCGAGGGCGGAACGGACAGCGAGCGGCGGATGGCCGGCGAATTGTCGCGCCGTATCGGTTCCGAAAGCCCGGGTCTTGTTGCTGAAGAGCCGGGCGGCCGATGGTCGCTCTCCACGGGCGAGTATTTCGTGGGTGCGGTGCCGTTGGCTGCAGGCAGGGGCGAGGCCGTCGGTGCCATCCTCTTCCTCTACCCCACCGGGGAGTTGGACGAAGCCGTGGCGGGTTTGCTGACCACTTTCAGCCTTGCCGCGGCTGTCGGTGTCGGGCTGGCCCTGATTCTGGGCTTTCTGGTTTCGCGGAATGTTGCACGGCCGCTGCGCCAGCTCATTAACGGCTTTGAGCTGGTAGCGCTCGGCGATTTCTCGGTGCGCTTGAGACGTGGGCGGCGGCGCGACGAGATCGCGGGCTTGTTCGAGGAGTTCAACGGCATGGCGGAGGATCTGGGCGAGCTGCGCGAGCGGTTGATGCGCACCGAGAGGGTGGCCGCGTGGCAGGAGGTCGCGCGCAAAGTCGCACACGAGATCAAGAATCCCCTCTCGCCGATTCAGTTATCGATCGAAACACTTCAAAAGGCGCGCGAACGGCGTCACCCCGAGTTCGAGTCCATTTTCAGTGAGTCCACCGAAACCATCCTCGAAGAGGTGGAGAAAATTCGCCGCATCGTGCAGGAATTTTCCGATTTCGCACGTATGCCGGAACCGGAATTCCAGCCCACCGATCTGCGCGCTGTGTTCGAAAAGGTCCTGCGCCTGCTCTCGCCGCGGATGAGCTGCGTGGAAGTGGAAAAGCGCTTCGAGGCCCTGTCTCCGGTGAGCGCCGACGAGGATCAGATCGCTCGCCTGCTGACCAACCTCGTGCTCAACGCGGTCGAGGCGATGGAAGGCGGCGGCAGGTTGACACTAACGCTGGAGCGGGTGAAGCAGCGTGCCCGAAAGAGGCACTGGGTCCGGATGCTGGTTGCTGATAGCGGTCCCGGGATGAGCGAGAACATCCGTCGCTCGATCTTCACGCCCTATTTCACGACTAAGCCGGAGGGGACCGGGTTAGGGCTTGTCATCGCGCAGCGGATCGCCGAGCAGCATCGGGGTCGCATCTCTGTCGAGAGCGAGGAAGGGAGGGGAACGGTGGTCGAGGTTCTCCTACCGGAGAAACGCCTTTAGCATCTCTGTTTTCCTCCCCTGCAATTACCGTATTTTAAGTATTTTGAATAGATAAAAAGGCGGCGCTCATCTCGGAGCACCGCCTCGAGCCCTCATTAAGCTGGTTCTAGAAGTTGTATGTGAATCCCATGCCGATGATAAGGGCGTTTGATTCGTAAGCCGCCGGGAACAGCGAGAATGTCGATGTGTGGTCGTTGAACATGATGTATTGCAACGCGAAGTCGAAAGCGACCCGTCCCCAGCAACAGGATTCGACCGTGTCGTAACCGATACCGAAAGTGAGTTCGTTGCGGTCTGAGTCCGGCAGCATCGGCTTGAGCGTGGCGTCGGGGACCGCGCCCTGATCGTAGATGTAGCCTGCGCGCAACGCCCAGAACGGATCGAGCATGTACTCGCCGCCGACCCTGAAGGTGAAGGCATCCTCCCAGTTGCTCGGGTCGACCGCGTCCAGCATATCGTTGTCGAGGTCGAACTCGAGATTCTCGAAGCTGCTCCAGCCGGTCCACTGAAGGTCGATCTGCATGTTGAATCTCTCTGCAGGCTGGAACGCAGTGCCCACCGCGAAGATCTGCGGCATCTTGATCGTCGTGCGAGCCTTCTGGTCGTAAAAGATCGCGTCGATGGTGCCGTCAACCAGAGGAATTCCGGTTCTGGACGGCGTGAAATCGACATCGCCCTCGTAGTCGATGCTGATCTCCGACTTGTAGGAGAATCCGATATTGAATTTCGGGCTGAACTTATAGAGCAAACCCAGGTTAACGCCGTAGCCGTTGCCTGTAGCATCCAATACAGTGTCGACGCCGACTTGCAGCGGCGGCAGAAGTGGCGAGATCGGTATCTGAGCCAAGGAACTGCGTGACAACTCGACCTTGCTGCGGACGATATCAATGCCGGCTCCGATCGAGAGTTGATCGTTCACCTTGTAGGCAATGGTCGGCTGGAAATAGTAGGAGCGTAGTGCCGTGTGGTAGGAGAGCTGACTCCCGATCCAGCCGGCCGGCCAGTCGCTCGATAGGCCGAACGGGACAAAGAAGCCGAATCCGACAGAGATCTCGTCCGTGAGCTTCTTCGATAAGAATACGGACGCTGGATAAAGCGTATCGGTTGTGCCATCGATACTGGCGCCCATGATTTTAGCGGTGGAATTGGAGCTCACCGGGTGCATTCCTAAATAAATATGCGTGCCTTCCAGGAAAGCGATGCCCGCCGGATTGTAGAAAACCGCTGTCACGTCATCGGCGCGCCCGACGAAAGCTCCAGCCATCGCGGTCGCTTTGGCTCCGTGCTCGTAATAGCCGAATCCCGAAGCGAATAGCGAGGCGGGCACCAGCAGTGCTATCGCCAGGGTAAGAGTGATGATATACCTATTTCGCATGCCCTTAACCTCTCAGACTCCCTTTCGCCCCTGTGAGGGACGGTAGTTTAAATGAACCTCGTCTACCTGTGATAGATCGCCAAGTATAGCGACGCTTCTTTTTAGCTGCAAAATGTTTTTTATTCATTCTTGATGCGCAAGGTTTAATCGGTCCCTGCCAGGCTCAGAAGCTGTTGCTTCATTTCCTTGGAAATCGGCTTCTCGCCAATGTATATCGCCAGCAGGGCGTCACCCAGGATCCTGTTGTTGATATTCAACAATTCCTCGCCTTTGCCTGTCAGCTTGATGGTGCCGTCCGCATCGAGGATCATCTCGGCGATATCGCCTTTCTTGATGTCCTGCATCGCGTTGAGGAAACTGGTGGCATCGGCGGCAATTCGCTCGTCGCTCAACTTGAACGATTTTTCGAGGCCCTCGCGTATGGCTCCCTGCATCCTGCCCTTGCTCAAGTCGCGGACAAACTTGAGAACGATCACTCTCCTGCCATTGCAGGTAATGACCGCTTCGGCGAGCCTGTCCGTTGATGTACCGCCGCCAAGCTCGGCAAGTTTTGCTTCGACGGCCTCCTTGTCGGCGTAGACGCCGACACCATAAACCTTGAACCAGATTTTCTTTCTCGGGGCCACGCCGTACAGCTTGACCGGCGGGTCACCCCAGGTTTTGGAGAAGGTTGTTTTGGTGGTCGG
>DATKUA010000254.1:0-8904 GCA_035530855.1 Acidobacteriota bacterium
AGCACGCCCCAGGCAACTATTTGAGGCGAGCGCAAGTAGGACGCGAGAACAATCGCACTGATCACCAAAGTGTTGAATGCGATCCGCGCATACGGAATCAGGTTATATTTGTATTCAGCCTGCATGACTGAAAACAAGACATTGGCTATAACCAACGGCACAAAGGCGAATGCCGCATAAGCGAACAGCTGGGATGCAATGGAGATGTCTTGTTGGGAATGGCTTTGCAGAAGCAGACCGGCAAGTCCTTCAGCGTTGAAACATATCGCAGAGCTGGCAACGAGAGCTATTGCAGCCATGAAGAGGGTCAACGTGAATATCGCTTTTAATCCTTCAGAATACTTGTTAGCCGCCCTCATGCGCGCAAGGTAAGGAACGACGGAGAGGCCGGCCACTCCGCTGAGGATTAGCGTGTTGAATGCATCGACGTAATAAATGATTACGGCAATTGAATCGGCGCTGGCGGAGGTCCCGAAGTTAAATGCCAGGACTACTTCCCTAATGAATCCGCTGCCGGAAGCCAAGGCAGTAAAAAGGGTCAGGGAGATTACGGCAAGGATTCCCGGCGAATCGAGTGGCTTTTTGTCTCTTTCCATGTCTGCTATTACTTGGTTCCAGCCCCAATATTGCAGCAGGTCATTGCAGGGGGCCCCTCAACAACCGGCCGCGATCTCAAACGGCGCGAACCCCGATTCGGTAAGTCATCGCAACGCCCTCAGTTCTTCTGCGACGCGCTGCAGGTCGTCGTCGCCGAAATCGAGGTGGGTCACCATGCGTACCTTGCTGTCGGAGAAGCTGCCGCAAAGGATACCCCTTTCCTTGAGTTTGGCGGCGAATTCGGGCGATGTCATTGCGGCCTTATCGACCTCGAATACCAGGATGTTGGTCTCGATCTTCCCGGGATCGATCTTGACGAAGGGTAGCTCGGCAAGCTCCACGGCCAGACGGCGCGCGCGAATGTGATCCTCCGCGAGGCGTTCGACGTTGTGCTCGAGGGCGTAGAGCCCGGCAGCGGCGAGGATGCCGACCTGCCGCATGCCGCCGCCAAGAACCTTGCGCACAATCCGGGCGCGCTCGATGGTTTCCCGGCCGGCGCACAGAATCGATCCAATGGGCGCACCGAGGCCTTTGGAAAGGCAGAACATGACGGTGTCGAATCCGGCGACGAGGGTGCTCACCGGCACTCCACTCGCTACGGCCGCGTTGAAAACCCTCGCGCCGTCGAGGTGCACGGGGATGCCTCGCTCATGGCAGAGCGCGATGATCTGCTTCACCTGCTCCTGCGGGTGGATCCGGCCGCCGCGCAGGTTGTGCGTGTTTTCAAGCGAAACCAGGCCCGTCTGCGCACAGTAGTAGATCTTGGCGCTGATGTTCGCCTCCACCTGCGCCGGTGTGAGGAATCCGTCCTCTCCCGCCACAGGCCGTACCAAGGCTCCGGAGAAGGCAGCCATGGTAGCCATCTCGTAGTTGTAGACGTGCCCCGCTGCCTCGACGATAACTTCCTGGCCGTGGTGGGTGTGGAGCTTGATCGCCGTCTGGTTGGCCATCGAGCCGGTGGGGAAGAACAGCGAGGCCTCGAAGCCGAGCATGTCGGCGGCCAGGGCCTGGAGCCGCTCCACCGTGGGATCCTCGATGTAAACGTCATCTCCGACTTCCGCCGTCGCGATCGCCTCGCGCATACCCGCTGTCGGTTTGGTTACCGTATCGCTGCGAATATCAATAATCTTCAGCCCCATGAGCCTCTCCCTATAATTGACAGCCGTTGCACCAGAATGTGCTGCGGCCGGCCTGGATCTTCCGAGTCACACTGTCCCGGCAGCGGAAGCATTTCTCACCCGCCCTGCCGTAAACCATGAAATGATTCTGCATGCCGCCGAGCTCGCCGCCGACGCGGACGTAGTCGCTGATGCTGGAGCCGCCGTTGTCGATCGCCTCGCTTAGCACACGCCTGGTCGAGCGAATAATTTTGGTGATCTCCCCGCGGCCGATCGAGCCGGCGGGGCGGAAGGGATCGATGCCGGCGGCGAAGAGGATTTCGCAGGCGTAGATGTTGCCGATGCCGGCGACAGCCGTTTGATCGAGCAGCAGGTTCTTGACGCCGCGAGCCCGCCCATCGAAGAGGCGCGCCACCTTGACGCCTGTGAACCTCTTGCCGAAGGGCTCGAGACCCAGCCGCAGCGCTGCCACTTGCGCCGGCGTGTCCTCGCGGGAGAAAACGCGGAGTCGCCCGAATTTCCTGACGTCGCTGAACAGCAGGCGCGAGCCGTCATCCAGTTCGAGCGCTGCATGCGTGTGTTTGGGATAATCGCCGCCGGCCGGCAGCTTCAGGATTCTGCCGGTCATCCTCAGGTGATTGAGCAGAGCATGGCGGGTGAAGGTGATGAGGATGAACTTGCCGCGCCGCTCAGCCCGCTCGAAGCGCTCACCCGCCAGCATCTTGCCCAGCTCTTCCGGCCTCTGCAAACCCTCCACATAACCCGGCCACAAGACCTCGGCACCGAGGAGCGTGCGCCCGTCGAGGACGCGATTGAGGTCGCGCACGACCAACTCGACTTCGGGCAGCTCAGGCATCAGCCGCCTTCCCCTTGGCGCAGGTCGATGAGCCTGAAACCGTCCCCGGCGGCCAGCTTCGCCAGCTCGATCTCGCGGCGATGACAGGAGAAGAGGATCACCTGCCGCGACCGGGCGACCTGGGCGAGTATGCCCAGAGCATTCCCCGCGCGTTCGAAGTCGTATTCGACGAAACTGTCGTCGAGCAGCAGGGGGAGTTTTTCGTTCTTATCGCTGCTGATCAGGTCGGAGAGGGCAAGCCTCGCGGCGAAATAAAGCTGGTCGCGAGCACCGGCGCTAAGCGCCGCGGCGGGAACGATCGACGGCCTTTCGGGAGACCTCACCGAGATTTCAAACTCGTCGCCGACCATCACCTCCCCGTAGCGCCCGGCGGTCAGTTCGCGCGCGAGCTCTCCGATCGTTTTATTGAGGGCCGGGGCAAAGTCGGCGTGAATCGTCTCGGCCGCGCGGTTGATCGCTTCCATCGCCAGCCTGAGCGCCTCGCGCCTGGCTCTGATCCGCACCAGCTCCTCCTCGGCGCGCTCGATGTCCGATCCGACCAGGCCCGGATCCCGCTGCTTCTCCTGCATCGTCCTGACCGTCCCGATGAGTTGATTGCGCTCCCTGGCAATTCCGGCGATCTTTTGCTGCCGCTCGGCGTGTTCGCGTTTCAACTCCTCGAGTCCGTCAGGGGCCTGCTTTGCGCCGGCCTCCGCGCCTGAATCGATCCGACCCTCCGCCTCCTCGAGCTCTTCGACCAGGGTTTCGTAGCTGCGCCCGTCGAGCAAGGCTTCCAGGGTTTCGGTGTGGCGCTCGAGTTCCCGCTTGTGGAGGTTAAACCAGTGTTTGCCTTCCGCCTTTTCCTGGAATTTCGGATAGCTTTTGACTCCAGACTGCTTGTAGATCTCTTCCAGGCGGCCGATGATATCGGCTTTCTCGCGCTCCAACGAATTCTTCTGCCCAAGATGTTCGGTGCGCAATTGCTCCTGCAGACGTCCCTGCTCTCTCAACTCACGGCATTTATTGAAGCCATCGAGGAAACGGGAAATATCGTCGTTAGTCGGCGGCCCGCCCTCGGCGAGTCCCGCGGGACGCAGTAGGTCCATCAGCCGTGCCTCGACGCGTTCCACCTCGTCTTGCAGCCCCGGGAGGCGGCGTTGTTGCATCATTGCCGTGTTGTCGGCAAGCGTCTGCTCGAGCCCGGCCAACTCGGCCCGCATCATGAACAGTTGCTGCAGGTCCTTGGCACCGGCCAGGCTGAGCATTGTGCGTCGTTCCGAGCGGATCTCCTTGCGTCGCTGCATCTTCTCTTCGTATTCCCGCGAGGCATCGCCCCCCTCCTGGTCAATGCGGGCGCGCTTGCGGTGCATCGCAACCGAGAAGCCGGCTGAGAGGACGGCCAGGAGGGCCAGAATCGGCCAGGCGAAAATTGCGCTGATGACGGCCATCCTATCCAGAATCGCCAGCACCAACGCTCCGGCCGCGCTGCCGACTGACAGTATCGCCGAGCCCATCGACAGCACGCGGAAGGTTCCGCGCGACCAGATGGCTTTGCCGGCGCGGCTGGAGATCTCCAACAACTCCTCGTTTAGTGCCTCCTCCTCCTCGGCCATCTGCTCCATGCGCTGATCGGCATCCTCGCCGATCGCCTCGAACAACACCTTCAGCTCGCGGTAGCGATTCATCTTGTCCTCGGCCTTGGCGATGTCGCTGCTCAATTCGGCCTTGACGCTCTGCAGGTTGGCCAACGCCTGCTTCCACTGCGCGCGCAGCTCGAACATCTGATCTTTCGAGTCGTCAGGAAAAGCCAGGTAGATCTTGTAGGGCTCGATTCCGGTCTTGAGTTCCTCGATCCTGGCCTCTATCTGCTCGAGCCGCTCCTTGTGCTGTTGCAAATCGCGATCGCAATCGGTTTTCCTATCCTCGAGCCGTTGCACCTCATCGCGCAGCTCCAGCGGGAAGTCGGCGAACTGCTGGTAGTCCTTCAGCGCTTCCTCGTGCTCGGTTTTTTTCTTTACCAACTCACGTGTGCGCTCGACCCGGCTGCGCAGAGCCGCAATCTCGGTCAGCGCTATTGTGGAACGCAACGCTTCAATGCGCGCGCTTTCGCGTTCGCGATCAACGTCGAGCTGCTTCAGCCTGTTCTTGTGCGACTGCAGCGTTTCCCGGTGCGACCTCGCATCCTCCAACTCTTCTGCGAGCGCCTCCAGCCGGTCGATAAGCTCCCTCGCCCTGCCGCCGCGCTCGGTCTTGCCGACGCCGTCCAGTGCTTTCTCCAGGATGGCGAGGACGTCCGCCGCACCACTGTCTCTGCCGCTCTCCCGGGTGCTTACAGCCTTGAGTAGAACCGCCGAGAGGTCGCCCGTCTCATCGAAGCCCTTGCTGAGCGACAACTGGCGCACCATCACCGTGTTGAGGAAGACGGAGCGCGGCATACCCCACAGCTCGGTTGCGAAAAGGGGTTCTCCCCTTTTGTCGATCTTGAAGCGCCCACTGAGATCCTTACCCAGATCGGGATCGTTGACGACGCATTCCTCCCGCTCGCGATCGAAACGGCGGAAGATTTCCATCTTCCTGCCGCCGTCGAGCGCCAGAGTCATCGCCCCTTCATAGGGCGCGGCCGACCAGGGGTGGTACTGTTCGTACTCGGGGAGGTAGATGCGGCGAGCGACTCCGTCCCTCTTCGCGCCGTAGAGCATCAACTCGATGAAGGTGATCAGCGTCGTCTTGCCGGTTTCGTTCTGACCGAAGACGAGGTTCAAACCGGGTGAGAACTCGAACTCACGCCCGGCGAAGCGGCCGAAGCCGATCAGATTCAGGCGCTCGATTCTCACAACGGCAACTCCTCCACTCTCTGCCCGTCGAATGCGGCGAGGCCCAGCCAGAGCGCGCGCTGTAGAATCTCCTTGCGCTCGGGGTCCTCAGCCGACTCGATTTCAGCCATTATTTCTTTACAGAACGCCCCTCTGGCAGTCGGCTCGGTCGCGAGTGTTTCAACGTCGTAATCCGGGCGCGTGCGGTCGGTAAAGCGGAAGTCAAATACGCGCGCGGCAATATCCTGATAATCCGAGGGGGAGAGGACCACTCCCGGGGGAACGGCCCCGCTGAGAACAAGCTCGACAAGATCGCCGTCGAGGCTCACGCCGCCGATTGTCTCGCCGATGCGCGCGTCCACGGCCGCGGCGTCGGCACAGTCGCTCAGATCGATTTCAAAGCTGTGATAGCGCCGCCGTTGCGTGTTTATCCTCTCGACGGAAATCGGGCCACCGTCGGGCTCGATTTCCAGCAGCAGCACGCCGTGCTCGCCCGTGTGGCGGTAGCGCAAAGGCTCCGGGCTGCCGGGATAGGCCGCTCGCAGGCCGCGCTTGTCGCTCAACACGTCATCCGCCCGGTGATAATGGCCGAGGGCACAGTAATCGGCGCCGCAATTGACCAGGTCTTCCCTGGAGATCGGGTTGTATTCCTCGGCGTGTCCGGGCGATCCGCTGAACACCCCGCCATGTGCAAGGAGGATGTTGATGCCGGGGCCGGCGTCCAGGGAGAGGCCTTTCAGCAACTGCCTGCTCTCATGGTGGGCCCGGAAGGCGAGGCCGTGGACCGACGTGTCCAGTTGAGGGAAGTCTATCCGCTCAACGGTGTCGTTCCTGAAGACCGTAAGGTTTGAAGGCAATTGCTCGGTGGCATATGGAGATGCCGGATGGAAGGGATCGTGGTTGCCGGGAGAAATCAACGCCGGCAGCGGCGACAGCTCGGCGATCGCCGCGAACACCCTGTCGACTGTCGCCTGGTTGACGTACTCGTCCTCGAACAGGTCGCCGGCGATCAGCAGCAAATCGACCTCCCGGCGCCTCGCCAGGTCGGTGATCCCGCGGAAAACGGTGATCATGTCGTTCCGGCGTTGCAGCACCTTTTCCCGCCCGAGGCCGGAGCCGGTGAAGGGCGTGTCGAGGTGCAGGTCGGCAGTGTGTAGAATCCTAACCATCGGACAATTCCAGTACCCCCCTGAGAAATTTGCCGGTTAACGATCCCTCGCGCGCGGCCACCTCCTCCGGCGTGCCGGAGGCCACCACCCATCCCCCCTTCTCGCCGCCGCCGGGACCGAGATCGATTATCCAGTCGGCGTTCTTGATCACGTCGAGATTGTGCTCGATCACCAGAACGCTCGCTCCGTGGAAAACCAGTCGCTGGAAGCATTGTAATAGTTTTTTGATATCGGAGAAGTGCAAACCTGTGGTCGGCTCATCGAAAATGTATAGAGTGTCTTTGACGTCGGCACGGCTCATGTGATAGGCGAGCTTGACCCGCTGTCCCTCGCCGCCGCTGAGCGTGGTCGCCGGCTGGCCGAGCTGGAGGTAACCCAGCCCGACCTCTTCGAGCAAGCCTAACTTGCGGCAGAGGCCGGGAAATTCGCGGAAAGTCTCGAGCGCCTCCGTGACGCTGAGTTGCAGCACATCGTGGATGCTGAGCCCCTTGAATTTTATGTCGAGAATCTCCTTGCGGAAGCGGGTGCCGTCGCAGTCCTCGCAGGTGACATAGATGTCGGGCAGGAACTGCATTTCAATCATGATCTGACCGTTGCCCTGGCAGGTTTCGCAGCGGCCGCCCTTGACGTTGAAGCTGAAGTGGGAGGGCTTGTAGCCGCGCATCTTGGAGAGGTAGCGCGTGGCGAAGATCTCGCGGATTTCTGAGAAGGCCTTGATGAAGGTGGCGGGATTCGACCTGGGCGTCCGGCCGATCGGGCTCTGATCGACCATCTCGATCTTCTCGATCAATTCGAGGCCTTCGATGCCGTCGCACTCGCCCACCCTCTTCTGCCACTCGCTGCGCGCTTTCATCGCGTTGGCATAGAAAATATCATGGACGAGGGTGCTCTTGCCCGAGCCGCTGACACCGGTGACGCAGCAGAACAGCCTCAGCGGAAATTCGACATCGACATGCTTCAGGTTGTGCTCGCGGGCGCCGAGGATTTTGATCGCCCCGCCGGCGGGCTTCCTCCTCACCGGCTCGGTGGCAATGCTGCGCTCGCCGCGCAGGAACTTGGCCGTAGTCGAATCCCTGCTGAGCAGGAAATCGCGGTATTTTCCCGCGAAGATTATTTCGCCGCCCTCGCGTCCCGCGCCGGGGCCGAGATCCACGATGTTGTCGGCTGTAGACATGACATCCTTGTCGTGCTCGACGACGATGACGGTGTTGCCGATCTTGCGGATGGAATGGAGGATGTCGATCAGCTTTGCGGTGTCGCTGGGGTGCAGGCCGATGGTGGGCTCGTCGAGGACGAAGAGAGTGCCGATCAGCCCGCCGCCGAGGGCCGTGGCGAGGTTGATCCGCTGAGTCTCGCCGCCGCTGAGCGTCTGTGAACGGCGGTTTAGCGAGAGGTAGCCGACGCCGATGCTGTCGAGCAGGCCGAGGCGGTTGCGCAACTCCGCCACCACCCGGCTAACGATCTCCTGCTCGTGTTGCGACAGTTCGAGCGTTTCCAGCCATTCGACCGCGCGGGAAACCGGCATCGAGACAATGTCGCCGATATTCTTCTTGCCGATCCTGACCCTCAGCGCGTCTCGCCTCAGCCTGGCACCGCCGCAGTCGGGGCAGCGCCTGTAGGCGCGGTAACGGCTGAGCAGGACGCGTATAGGCAGCTTGTATTTCTTCTTCTCAAGCCGGGCGAAGAATCCGCGCACACCCTTGTAGCGGCCCGAGCCGTCGATAATCCGGCTCTGCTGCTCCTCGCTGAGGTCCTTCCACGGCGCGTCGAGGGGTATGCCCAGTTCTTCGGCGATCCGCAGCATCTTCGTCTTCTCCCGCTGGCGCGTGGACGGGCGCCAGGGCTCGATCGCGCCTTCGCGCAGGCTGCGGTTGGGATTGGGTATGATGGCGTTGAGATCGATGTCGATGACGTCGCCGAAGCCGCGGCATTTGGGGCAGGCGCCGAAAGGGTTGTTGAAGGAAAAGAGCCGGGGTTCGGGTTTGACGAATTCCAGGTCACAGCTGCCGCAGCGGAAAGCCGTGTCGAATTGATGGCGCCGCCGCCCGATAAGCAAGGTCATACGGCCTCCGCCCTCGCGGAAGGCCGCCTCCGCCGCCTCCGCCGCGCGCAGGCCGGCGGCCCGCGATTTGCCGGTCTTCAGGCGGTCGACAACTACCAGGGTATCGCCTCCGACTAGTCCCTCAATAGAATCGAGGCGTTGCTCATCTTCGCTCTCGATTATCCTGACGAAACCTTTTTTACGCAGGATCGTTGCCGCGGTCGGCGCAGTGGGGTTGAAGCAGAACAAGGCGTTCTCGCCCTCGCTGTTTTCAAAGGCGCGAACGACGTTGTCGACGGTGTCGTTGCGGACGAGCTTTCCGCACTTCGGG
>DATKUA010000255.1:0-52759 GCA_035530855.1 Acidobacteriota bacterium
AGCGACAGGACGCTGTTCGTAAAGCTCGGCTACGCCTGGGTTTTATAAGAGCAACCATCCGGGAAAAACTGAGAAGCATTTTTTGGACCGGCTCGTTACTGCCGCCCGGGCTGGTAGTGCAAATCAAGAAACATTTTCTTCCTCCTCTACGTCTTAGTTATGGGAGAGGGCTAAGCAAAACTAATAAATGCGTATACCCAAAGGAAATCTCTGACAGGCTGCAGCAAATTCAACGAATTGATTTTAGAACGGAAGAGAAAGATGCGTGAAAATATACTTTCAATTTACCTCATAGCGCTTGTTCTTTCAGCAGTCTTCGCAGGCTACGCTGATGCCCTGATTCAAGATCCCGGAGATCAAGGAACCAAGCCACCACAGGCAATCCCCTTAGCCAATAATCCGATAAAGATCGACGGCATCGTTAATGACGAGGAATGGGGCGACGCCGCTGTTTTCGATGTTAACAACGAGATCCAGCCGGGCGAGAACATCCCAGCACCGGTAAATACCAAGTGCTACATCACCTACGACCACTCAAACCTCTACATTGCATTTATTTGCTTTGACGACAACCCGGCTGCAATCCGGGCTCATTATTCAGATCGCGATGACGGCTTCGACAACGACTTCATCGGTATTATTCTCGACACCTACAATGATGAGCGCCATGCCTATCAATTCTTCATCAATCCGTTTGGAATCCAGATGGACGGCATCCGTAACGAAGTCGGCGGGCCGGAAGAGGATTACGCCTGGGACGCGATCTGGGATACCGCGGGCCGCCTTACAGCTGAGGGCTACGAGGTAGAGGTAGCTATCCCGTTCAATCAGCTCAGCTTCAAACGCAGCGAGAAACCGCAGATCTGGGGCATCGTGGCGCTGAGAAATTATCCCCGCAGTCAGCGTCACCAGATCGCCAACATGAAATTTGACCGCGGTCGAAACTGTTTGCTCTGCCAATTTCCGAAATTCTCCGGCTTCCAAGGTGTCGAGCCCGGCAGAAACCTCGAGTTCAATCCCACCGTCACCGGCATCCGTACCGACGAGCGTGAGGACTTTCCCGACGGCGAGATGGCCGAGAGGGATTCGAACGCCGATGTCGGCCTCAGCGCGCGCTGGGGTATCACTTCCAACCTGACGCTCAACGCCGCAATCAATCCTGATTTCTCGAACGTCGAAGCCGACGCCGCCCAGCTCGACATAAACACCCAGTTCGCCCTCTATTACCCCGAGAAGCGGCCCTTCTTCCTCGAGGATTTCGACCTGTTCGAAGCCCCGGGCCAGGTGGTCTACACGCGCTCGGTCGCCGACCCGTCGTTCGGCGTCAAGCTAACTGGCAAGGTGGGTGAAAACGCCGTCGGTTTCTTCGTCGCGCGCGACGAGATAACCAACCTGATCTTTCCGGGCCCGGAGGATTCCAGCGCGACATCACTCGATATGAGAACCACTGACAATGTCTTCCGCCTCCGCCGCGATATCGGCAATACCTCAGCGATCGGTGTGATGCTTACCGATCGTGAGGGTGAGGAGTATTACAACCGAACGCTCAACGTCGACGGCATCTACCGCTTCAGCGAAAACGATTCGGTCACGTTCCATGCCGCAGGCACCCTGACAAGATACCCCGACTTCATCGCCCGGGATTTCGACCAGGAATCCGGCAGCTTCGGAGGGCACGGAGTATACGGCCAGTACTCGCGCTCGACGCGGAACTGGGGGGCGAATGTCTCATACCTGGGAATCAGCGACGGCTTCCGAGCCGACCTCGGATTTATGCCGCAAGTGGGATTCCATCAGGTCGGGGCGGAACTGGAGCGCACCTTTTGGGGTAAGAAGGACGATTGGTACACCCAGGTGTGGTTCGAGGCCAATTTCGACGAAATCCGAACTCGCGATAACGATGTCCTCGAGCGCGAATTTGAGATCGACGGAGGCTTTTCTTCAGCGCTGCAGTCTAACTTCTGGTTTAACGTCGGCCGGCGAAAGATGGGTTACCACAGCGAGCTCTTCGATCACAATTTCTATTACGGGGGATTTAACTTCAAACCCAGCGGCGACATCGAGGCCGGCTTCAGGGCACACCTTGGCGGCTGGGTGGATTTCGACAACATCAGGCCGGCCGACAGGGTCAGGCTGGTACCGTTCATCGACCACAGCTTCGGTCGCCATTTACTTACCAGTCTCTCTCACACTTTCTACAGACTTTCAGTCGAGGGAGGCCGCCTATTCCTCGCCAACCTCTCGGAGTTCAAGGTTGTCTACCAGTTTAATGCGCGCATGTTCCTGAGGGCGATCTTCCAATACGAAGATTTGAGGCTGAACGAAGAGCTCTATACGTTCGAGGTCGATCCAAAACAGAGGGAACTATTCACCCAGATCCTATTCTCCTACAAGCTCAATCCGCGTACGGTTCTCTTCCTAGGCTACTCGGATAACTACTTCGGCAGCGACGGCATCGACCTTACCCAGACCAGCCGCACTTTCTTCGCCAAGCTGGGTTACGCCTGGATTCTCTGAAGTGCCGGCGATTCGTGCGATGGCAATGCCGCCGCAGTCACTTCCAGGTGATCTCGACGACTCCTTCCGGCACGCCGTTCTCCGCCGGAGCGGCATTGATAAAGGCTCGTCCATGCTCGCTGCCTTTGAGATAGGCATTGAGGAAACCCAACACGTAACGGCATATTGTCCGGTAGCCGGTTTTCATCGGCTCGAGAGTTTTGCTGTCCGGCCCTTCCTCGAAGAATTGCGATAGCAGGATGTAATTAGATGAGAAGCCGATATGCCCCATGTCAGATACCTTCATCAGGCAAGCGTCGGCAACTGCGCGCTCGTGAAAGAAGGTGAGGTCCTCATCCTCGTTCTCGCCTGAGACGGCTAGCAAGAAAGGCACACTCAGTTCGCGCGAATAGGCGAACGGCGTCTCGTCGACCAGCGTCCTGTATTTTCCGTACGATATCGCACCCTCAAGGCTCACCACAGTATCGATGCCGAAGTTGCGTTTCGCCAGCATAACATTCGCCAGCCCGCCCCAACTGAATCCGACCGTCCCGATTTTCGAAGAATCCGCTCCAGGGAAATCCTTAAGCCGCGCACAGATGAATTCCAAGTCCCGTACCTGGGTCTCGACGCCCTGCAGGTCGACCGTCATCGCCTCGGAGAACATTCCCACCGAAGGGCATGCCGCCACGATGAAGCCGTGGCTCGCCAGATACTCGCAGAGAATCGCGTTGTCGTTTGCTCCGGCAAAACCTCCCGGCGCATACAGCACGAGGGGGAACGACCCGTCCGCCGGCTTCGCGTCCTTATGTGCCATTGTTGTCATGCTGAGAAACGCTTCGAAGTGCCCGGCAAGCTTGTCCTCTTGGGCGCCCCTTTCTTGCCAGTACTTCTTGAAATCTCCGAAAAGCAACTGACGCCGGTTTTCTTCAATCGGCCTGAAATCAGTTTTTGTCATTTCGATGAGCACGTACTCTTCGTATCTCAACAACTCTGCGTCGGAACTTTTTTCTGCCGGGTACCAGACCACTAATTGGATCGGGCGGGCGCTCGTGTCTCCGGTCGACTGTTTGAAACTCCTGCTGTGATCAAACACATGCTCAACTCTTAAGCCGACCGGGAATGGTCCCGGCTCTAGGCCCCGCCAAATGGGCGCCGTGGAATCATCCGAAATCATCGGAAAAACACCCATACAGGGTAGCACCAACAGCAGAAAGAACAGGTTCATGATTCCCCTCGCGATATGTGTTTATAACAATAATCATGATTGCGCGTCCGATGATGTGTCAACTGAGGGATACGGCATATGCCGGATTCGGTTCGATCTGCGATAAGGAATTAATGCTCGCTGCTGAATATGTTATAAAGCCTGCGGATTACCCTGAGGGCTGGGATTGATTCTTATCGCCATTGCCGGAGGCTCCTGCAGCGGAAAAACGACGCTCGCCGGTTTGATCGAAAAGCTGGCTCTTGAGCGCGGCTTGACCTGTGCCATCATTCCGCTCGACAACTATTACAAGCGCTCAAGCCTGATCCTTGAGGAGCGGATGAAGATCAACCACGACCTCCCGGAGGCTTTCGACTGGCCGCTCTTCCGCGAGCACCTCGCCCGCCTGGCAAACGGAAAAGCGACAGAAATGCCGCTCTACGATTACACCATCCACAACCGCACCGACAAGACGCAGCGCATCAATCCTCCCGATATGGTGGTGATAGAGGGGCTCTACACGCTACACGACGAAATAATCCGCGATATCTGCGACCTTACGATCTTCCTCGACTGCTCTTTCAAGGAACGCCGGAGGCGCAGGCTGGAGCGCGATATTGCCGAGCGCGGCAGGACGAGGGAATTCACAGAATACATGTTCGACAACGTCGCCGAGCCCGCCTTCATCAAGCAGGTACGACCCACCATCCGCTGGGCTAATATCGTAGCCTGCGATGCGAAAGGTGTTGTAACAGATGTCGACGCATTTCTCGAAAGTGCTTGCTCAGGCAATCTGCGCTGATCTCATCGCGCTATACTACTTGCGCACCGCTTTCCGAAACGGCATATTGATAAGCAAAACAAACAAAACCGAGATTCGAAAGAGCTTAGAGTGAGGGCACTTAACAGGATCATTTCGAAACTTGATACCGGCCGTGTTGTTTTGCTCGGCGGTGCCACCGGCACCGAGCTGGCACGACGCGGGGCTAATTTTTCGAAGCCGTTGTGGTCGGCGCAAGCGCTGCTGGACAATCCCAAATTGGTGCGCGAGATACACACCGATTACATCCGCGCCGGCGCCGAAATTGTTATCGCAAACACCTTCCGCACCGCAAGGGTGACTCTCGCAGAAGCGGGCTATGGTAACCTTGCCGACGAGCTGCCCGACATGGCTGTCTCGCTCCTGTTGCTGGCTATCGAGTCAGAAAACGCGCAGGACAGGGTTGTCCCCACCGGCTGCCTCTCACCATTGCTGGGCGGCACCAACTCTTCGCAAAACCTCACGGATACGGAACTGGAAGGCGAGCATGAGGAACACGCCGTCCGCCAGACTCTGGCAGGAGCAGAGCTTATCGCAGTCGAAACCATGGTGACTGTGCGCGAGGCGGTGATTGCTCTGCGCGCCGCAAAGGCGGCGGGAGTTCCGGCAATAGTCAGCTTCGTTCCCACCGACGCCCGTCACATCATGTCCGGCGAGACCATCGACACAGCCGTGCGGGCCGTCGAGCCCCTGCGGCCACTGGCCATCTCTCTCAACTGCTGCCCGACTGAAATCATGGATAAGGCACTCCCTACGCTCAGATCGCTGACCAATCTGCCGGTTGGAGCCTATGCACACATGGGGATTCCGGGCAGAGAAGATCAAAGCAAAGACGAGAGTGAAATTACCGCGACCCAGTACGCTGCAAGAGCGGAAGAATGGGTCGAACGAGGGCTTAACATCATCGGAACCTGTTGCGGCTCCACGCCCGAATTCACCGCAGCCCTCTATGAGAGACTGATAATGGGAAAAGAAGGTAAGTAGCAATAAAATACTTTCCGCCCGCGATTTTGATATTCTTCTCGCGAGCGTTCTTTCTGAAGGAGCCTGTCATGAAACCGAAGTCTCCGGCCGTATTCCTAGTCTTTGCCCTCGTTCTTTTCAGCTCATTGGCAACCGCCGACGATGAGCTTCTGACCGTTGCTGAGCGTTCCGGTTACACGGAAACCTCTCGCAATGCTGATGTCATCGCCTTCGCCCGCGAGCTTGCCGCCCGCAGCGATGAGATCAGGCTGGACTGGCTTGGCCGCAGCATAAGCGGAAATCCCATCCCGCTGCTGATTTTGGGCAAGCCCGTTCCTTCCAAACCCTCCGATCTGATCGGCGACAAACGCCTTTGCGTCTACATCCAGGCCAACATCCACGCCGGCGAGGTCGAAGGCAAAGAGGCGACGTTGATGCTCGCCCGCGATATCCTGCTCGGCGACCTCTCCCCTCTCCTCGACGATCTCGTCATCCTGATAGTCCCCAACCTCAACACCGAGGGCAACGACCAAATCAGCCCGGATAATCGCAGATATCAGGGCGGGCCGGAGAAGGGTGTCGGGCTGCGCTACACTTATCAGAATTTCGATCTCAACCGCGACTGGATGAAGCTCGAAAGCCCCGAAGCCCGCAGCGTGGTGAAGCTGCTGAATGAGTGGGACCCTGCCGTGCTGGTCGACTGCCACACTACCAATGGCTCATTCCACCGCGAGCCTATTACCTACGCCCCGGCTTACAACCCCAGCGGCGACCCCGAAGTGCTCGCCTACAACACCGATGTTCTCGTGCGTGCCGCCGACGACAGACTCAAGGAAGTATTTGGCTACGAGTCGATTCCCTACGGCAACTTCACCGACCGCAACGATCCCACCAAGGGATGGACGACCTTCTCCCACCATCCGCGCTACACGACCAACTACGTCGGGCTGCGCAACCGGCTGGCAATCCTGATCGAGACCTATGCCTACGCCGAATTCAGCACGCGCGTTCTATCCAACTACGGCTACCTCGAGGCGATCCTGTACCACTGCGCCGGCGACAAGGAGGCAATCGCCGGACTGATAGCCGACGCCGACGCCAAGGCATATGAGCGCCTGCAGCAGATGTCTGTCGAGCGCGATCGAATCGTAAACGCGGTCAAAGTGGAGGTCCTGCCGGAGCCGCTTGATATTCTCAGCTACGAATTCGAGTCCTATACCGACGAACGCGGCAGCCAGCGCCTTCGCCCGACGGAAGTCGAGAAGACTTACACCGTCCCCCACTACGGCAAGTTCGTCGGAACGTCCTGGTTGCCGATGGCTTACGCTTACTTCCTACCGCTGGGGATGGAGGACGCCGTCGCAAAGTTGCGCCAACACGGCATAGTCGTTGAACGGCTGACACGTGATACGAATTTGAAAGTAAGCCGCTTCAAGATCGAAGGTATCGAGAGCGCGGAGTATATTTACCAAGGCCACCGCTTCACGACTGTCAAAGGCTCGTGGGAAGAAAACGAGGAAAGCCTCCCCGCCGGCACCTGGGTGGTGCGCACCGCCCAACCGCTGGGAACATTGGCAGCTTATTTGCTGGAGCCCGAAAGCGACGATGGCTTGATCACCTGGAATCTGTTCGACCGCTACCTGACCCGCCAATGGGGCGGCGGTTTCGGAAGCTTCCCAGTCCTCAAGCTGATGCAGCCGCAAAACCTGCCCGCCGAGGTGCCTGCGCCTTGACCCGTTAACACGGACTGCAGGGGAATAGGGACAATTCGGAATTGATGACCGTACGGAATGCACGATGAAGGGGTGAGTTCCGCCAGCCTGCCTCTTTTGCGGAACACGGCCGAATATGCTACATTTGCACTAATCTCAGGAGCATAGTAGCCGATAAGGATTGCTTGATCTCACCCTTCTGCGTAGTCGGCTGAGAACCGAGATCCATAGATGGCCTGAAGATAAACTTTCTTGGAATGGTTTAATCGAAAATGTCCGATTTTATTCAGTTTGGCACCATCAGGACCCTTCACAACATCGGAAACCGCGATGTCGGGAGCCTCAACCAGAAGCTGAAGAAGTACAGCCGTAACCGCCCGATGGCCTTGCTTATGCCCAGTCTTTATTCCGATCTTTTCTCGCCGGCGATGGACGGCATACTCGCTATCCTGCGCAAGGTAGAATATCTCGATCAAGTAGTGATTGCTCTCGACCGCGCCGACGCGAGGCAGTTCAAGGAGTCAAAAGAGAAAATTGCCCAACTGCCACAGCACGTCAGGCTGGTCTGGCTCGACGGCGAGCGCATCCAAAAGATGTTTTCCGTTGTGGAAAGCTTTGGGCTGGAGACCGGAAAACCTGGTAAAGGGCGCGCAGTCTGGATGTCGCTCGGTTATGTAATCGCCTCCGAGCGTTCGACCCAAGTTGTCCTTCACGATTGCGACATCATCACCTACTCTGAGGAATTCCTCGCCCGCCTCTGTTTCCCGCTGATGAATCCGCGCCTCGGCTTCGAATTCGTCAAAGGCTACTACCCGCGCTTCTCCGATCGCCTTAACGGCCGCGTGGTTCGCCTTTTTGTTATCCCCTTGGTGAACGCACTAATCACCATCATCGGGCACCACCCGTTGCTGGAGTTCCTGCGCAGCTTCCGCTACCCTCTTGCCGGCGAGTTCGGCATGAGCATGGACCTGGCCAAGAGCCTGCGCATCCCATATGACTGGGGTATCGAGGTATCCGTCCTTGCTGAGATCTTCCGTATGATTAATCCGCGCCAGGTTTGCCAGGTCGATATCTGTGACCAATACGATCACAAGCATCAGGACCTGTCTGACGATAATCCCGAGGGCGGGCTGATGAAAATGGCGATCGACATCGCGGTCTCGATCATCCGCAGCCTGGCGACCGAGGGAGTCGTGATGTCGCCGAGTTTTTTCTCGACACTGCGGATTACTTATTTGCGCAAGGCGCAGGATGCCATTCAAACCTACAACGGCGTCGCAGACCTTAACAACCTAGAATTCGACCGGCATTCAGAGGGCAGGGCGGTTGAGGCTTTCGCCACCTCAATCAGGTACGCCGGCGAGGCATATATCAGCGGACCGCTTTCGCAACCCCTGATAACAAACTGGAACCGGGTTATCTCGGCTGAGCCTACCTTCCTCGACCAGCTTGTGGAGGCCGTCGAACAGGATAATCTCTCCCCGGTTTCTGTCTGAAACAGCGTGAAAGGAGCACACAATTGAAGTTCACAACAGCGCTCAGGGCGGAGGCGCGCCGCAAGATCGAGGCAATGGAATCCGCCGATATCGTTGTCGGCATTCCTGCTTATAATAATTCCCCGACTATAGAACATGTGGTCACCGCGGTAAGCAAGGGTCTCAAGCGCTATTTCAATGGCATGCGCAGCGTGATTGTCGTCTCCGACGGCGGCTCCGTCGACGATACGCGGGAACAAGCCCGCAACGCGGAAATCGAGCCGTGGGTGGAACGGGTTGTCAGCATTTATAGGGGTGTCTCCGGCAAGGGCACGGCAATCCGTCAAATCTTCGAGGTCGCCGGCACCCTCGGCGCGCGCGCTTGCGCGATGGTCGATTCCGATCTGCGCTCGATCACTCCCGAGTGGATACGCAACCTTCTGCGCCCGGTGACCGAAGGCGGCTACGACTACGTCACGCCCTACTACAACCGCTACAAGTACGACGGCACAATCACTAACAACATCGTTTACTTTCTCACGCGCTCGCTCTACGGAAAACGTGTGCGCCAGCCCATCGGCGGAGACTTCGCCTTCAGCCCGAAGATGATCAAGTACTGCAAGGACCAGGACGTCTGGCAGACCGATGTCGGCCGTTTCGGCATTGATATCTGGCTCACCACCACTGCCATCGTGCAGAAATTCAAGATTTGCCAGGTTCGCCTTGGGGCAAAGGTTCACGATGTCAAGGATCCCGTCTCGCACCTCGGTCCTATGTTCCGGCAGGTCGTCGATACGATGATGGTGTTGATGGACGAAAACGCCTTCTACTGGATGAAGGTCGAAGGCAGCACCAAGGTTCCGATACTTGGCAAGGTTCACTCACAGGAGCCGGCACCCTTCGACGTCGACCACGCAACCCTCGTTCACCGCTTCAAGATCGGCTACCAGCAGTTCAGTTCAGTCTGGAAAGGATTCCTTGCAGAGGATAATTACAAGCAGCTGCAGACGATGGCCCGCCTCTCGCCAGGGAAATTCGTCTTCCCCGACGAGTTGTGGTGCAAGGTACTCTTCGACTACGCGGTCGCCTTCCACTCCTGGGAAGCCAACCGCCACGTGCTCACCACGTTGATGACTCCGCTCTACTACGCCCGCATCGCATCATTTATCAACACCACCAAGGAGATGAGCAACCGCGAGGCGGAGCAGCAGATCGAGAAGGCGGCGGAGACGTTCGAAGATCTCAAGCCCTATTTGGTCGAGCGCTGGCGCACGATGAGCGAAGAGCTTGCCTGGCGCGAGCCGGGCAGGATCAATACCTGATCCGCCCCTTCGATATGAAAAAGCCCGGGATCATCTCCCGGGCTTCCGATGTACGGCAAGAGGGGATTTTGTAAATCAGTCCTTGAATGCTGCGATCAACGCCTGGAAAGTCTGCTTCGCGTCGCCGAAGACCATGCGCGTGTTGGGGTAGAAGAACAGCTCGTTCTGGATGCCGGCGAAGCCCGCGGCCATCGAGCGCTTGAGCACGAAGACGGTCTTCGCCTTGTCCACGTCGATGATCGGCATACCGTAGATCGGGCTGCCTTTGTCGTGCCGCGCGGCGGGATTGACTACGTCGTTGGCCCCGATGACCACCGCCACATCCATGTTCGGCATGATCGGGTTTATCGCGTCCATTTCGTAGAGCTTGTCATAGGGCACGTCGGCCTCGGCGAGCAGCACGTTCATGTGGCCCGGCATGCGGCCCGCCACCGGATGGATGGCATAGTAAACCTCGGTGCCGTTCTCCTCCAGCAGACCTGCCAGTTCCTTGACCACATGCTGCGCCTGGGCCACGGCCATGCCGTAACCGGGCACAAAGACGACGCTGCTTGCAGCCTCGAGCACGTAATAGGCGTCCTGTGGGCTGAGCGACTTGACCTCGCCCTCAACGCCCTTGCCGCCGACGGTTGTGGCGTCGGATGAACCGAAGGCGCTAAAAAGTACGTTGATCAGCGAGCGGTTCATCGCCTTGCACATGATCGCGGTCAGGATCAGGCCGCTGGCGCCCACGAGCGCGCCGGTGGCAATCAGCATCTGGTTTTGGGTCACAAATCCGGCCGCCGCCGCCGCCATCCCGGAGTAAGAGTTGAGCAGCGAGATGACGACCGGCATGTCGCCGCCGCCGATGGCGTTGACTGCGAAGACACCGAGAAGCAGCGATATCACCACGACCGTGTAGAGCGCCCAGAGGTTGCCAGCGGGGTTGATGAAGAAAAGCACTGCGCTGGCGATCGCCGCCGCCAGGATGATGAACGAGATGATGTTCTGGCCCGGCAGGGCAACGGCCTTGTCGCCCATCACGCCCGAAAGCTTGCCCCAGGCGACGATGCTGCCGCTGAAAGTCACGCCGCCGATTAAAACCGCGAGGCTGATGACCACCGCATCGTAGGTCGGCACGAGGCCGATGTCGAGCTTCTGGTGGTAATCGGCGAGGCCGACCAGCAGGCTGGCGAGGCCGCCGAAGCCGTTGAACAGGGCCACCATCTCAGGCATCTGAGTCATCGAAACCAGTCGGGCGGTGACGGCGCCGACGAGCGCGCCGATGACGAACCCGATTAATATCCATGAAAACTCGATCACACCCAGCAGCGTCGCCACTATCGCCAGCAGCATGCCGACCGCCGACAGCATGTTGCCGCGCCGCGCGGTGGCAGGCGAACTCATCATCTTCAGGCCGAAGATGAACAAGGCCACCGCCACCATGTAGGCGGGCTGCTGAATCAGAGGTAAAATTTCCTGACTTATCATTGCCTGACTCCTCGACTCCGCTTATTTCTTCCTGAACATCGATAGCATCCTGTCGGTAACCAGGTAGCCGCCGACGACGTTGATCGTCGCCAGGGCGACCGCGGCCGTGCCGAGGACGATCGTCAGCCAACCGATACCCGTGCCGGCGCTGATCAAAGCCGCGACGATTGTGATGCCCGATATTGCGTTAGACCCGCTCATCAGCGGAGTGTGGAGGGTGGCCGGCACTTTTGAGATAAGTTCAAAGCCGAGGAATACAGCCAGCATCAAAACAAAAAGCAGAAAAAGAAGTAGCTCAATAGTCATGACAACCTCACTTCTGCATTGATTCTTTGATCATTTCGTTGCGAACCTCGCCTCCGTGGATTACCAAGGCACCGCTCATGATCTCGTCCTCGAGGTTGATCTCGAGGGCTTCCTCTTCCTTGTTCCAGAAGTGATCGATGAGCGCCAGGAGGTTCGAGGCGTACATCAGGCTCGCGTGCGTCGCCACGCGGTTGGGCAGTTTGCCAAGGCCGATGATCTTTGTGCCGTTGGGTGTGACCACCTCCTCGTTCAGCTTAGAGCCGGCGACGTTGCCACCCGTCTCGACCGCCATGTCGACAATCACGCTGCCCGGCTTCATACCCGCAACCATATCCTCGGTGACAATCAACGGCGCCTTGCGGCCGAATACCTGCGCTGTGGTGATCACCACGTCGGCGTTGGCACAGTGCTTCGCCAACGCTTCGCGCTGCCTGGCGAGCTGCTCGTCAGTCAGGGCCTTGGCGTATCCGTCTTTCGTCTGCCCGGTCTCGCCGAGGTCCACGATGACGAATTTCGCACCGAGCGACTCAACCTGCTCCCTGACGACGTCGCGCGTGTCGAAAGCCTCCACCCGCGCGCCAAGGCGCTTGGCTGTGGCGATAGCCTGCAGACCCGCAACGCCGGCTCCGATAATGAAAACGCGCGCGGGCGGGATCGTGCCGGCGGGCGTCATCATCATCGGGAAGATTTTCTTCATTCGCTCGGCGACAAGCACCACTGCCACGTAGCCGCCGAGGTTGGCCTGCGAGCTGAGAGCGTCCATTTTCTGAGCAAGCGTGGTGCGCGGTAGAAACTCCATGCTGATAGCGCTGATGCCGCCCCCGGCAAGCGTTTCGACGAGATCGTGGCTGTTCAGCGGATCGAGAAAGCCGATCAGCAGCGCGCCTCGTTTCATCTTCGCAGCTTCGTCGGGTGTCAGCTTGTCCAGCACCGTGACGATGTCGGCATCGGCCAGCGCGGCAGGCCGGTCGCCGGCAAGCTTTGCGCCGGCCTCTGCAAAGGCCTCGTCGCTGAAGCCGGAGCCATCGCCGGCGCTCTTCTCGACATGCACCTCGAGGCCGAGCTCGACAAGTCTCTTCACCGTTTCGGGAACTGCTGCTACCCGGTGCTCGCCGGGAGAGACTTCCCGCGGAACAAATAATTTCATAACTGTGCTCTCATTTTGGTGATTCGACCGCCGCCACACCCGCGGCGACTCCTCGTGTTCCCATTATTGATATACAAATGTAGGCGTGATTCTATTTCGCGCGCAAATACTTATCTACATCCATTATTGACCACCTTTTCTCCCTTGCCGGGTTGACCACTCTCAATCCCGAGGTTAGAATCCAACGTCGTAAAATTGATATTTATTTCACAATTCCTTACGGAGGGGAGATTGTTCAAAATAAAACGAAAAACGGAACTCGCTCCCGACATCTGCCGCTTCGAGGTCGAGGCTCCTCTTATTGCCAGGAAGAGGAAGCCGGGACAGTTCGTCATCATTCGGGTTACCGATACGGGAGAACGTATTCCGCTGACGATCGCTGATTCCGACAGCGACGCGGGTACGATCACGATCATCGCCCAGGGTGTCGGCAAGACCACCAAGATGCTCAACATGCTGGAAGTCGGCGATAGCATTCACGACGTCGTCGGCCCGCTCGGGTCGCCGACCCATATCGAAGACTTCGGCACCGCCGTTATCATCGGCGGCGGCGTAGGCATAGCCATCGCTTTCCCCATCGCCAAGGGCATGAAAGAGGCCGGCAACGAGGTCGTCTCGATCATCGGCGCGCGCAGTAAGGACCTGATGCTGCTCGAGGACGAGATTCGCGAGATATCCGACGAAGTGGTCATCACTACCGACGACGGCTCCTACGGGATTCACGGCTTCGTCACCGACGCCCTCAAGAAGCTGATCGAGGAGGGCCGCAAAATCGGCGTCGTCGTCGCCATCGGGCCGGTGGTGATGATGCAGGCGATCGCCGAGCTGACGCGTCCGCACGGGATCAAGACGATCGTCAGCCTCAACCCGATCATGATCGACGGCACCGGCATGTGCGGCGGCTGCCGCGTTGCAGTCGGCGGTGAAGTCAAGTTCGCCTGCGTCGACGGGCCAGAGTTCGATGCCCACGAGGTCGATTTCGAGGACCTCAAGATTCGCCTGAGCGCCTTCCGCAAGTACGAGCAGGACGCCCTGGAGCGCTGGGGCCACGAGTGCCAACTGGATGAGCAACAGGAGGGGAAGGGCAATGGCTGACGAGAAAAAGCTATCCGTCAAGGACAAGATGAAGATCCTCCGCGTGCAAATGCGCGAGCAGGATCCCGTTGCCCGCGCCCACTACTTCACCGAGGTCAATCTCGGTTACACCGAGGAGATGGCGCTCACCGAGGCCAGCCGTTGCCTGATGTGCAAGAAGCCGAGCTGCATTGATGGCTGCCCCGTCGAGGTCGACATCCCGGGCTTTATCCAGATGATTCTCGATCGCGATTTCCTGGGCGCCAGCGCTGTGGTCAAGGAAACCAACCTGCTGGGCGCGGTCTGCGGACGCGTCTGCCCCCAGGAGGAGCAGTGCGAGGGCTCCTGCGTTCTCGCCAAGAAAGGCGACCCGGTGGCGATAGGCCACCTGGAGCGCTTCGTCAGCGACTACGACCGCGAGCACGGCAAGGCCGTTGATCCGCCACAGATCAAGAAGAGCGGCCGCAAGGTGGCCATCGTCGGCAGCGGCCCTTCGGGCCTGACTGCCGCCAGCGACCTGGCGAAGCTGGGCCACGAGGTGGTTATCTTCGAGGCGTTGCACGCGCCCGGCGGCGTGCTGATCTACGGCATCCCCGAGTTCCGCTTGCCCAAGTCTATTCTTGCCTATGAGATCGGCAACATCTGCAAGCTCGGCGTCGACATCCGTGTCAACCAGATCATCGGCAAGCTCTTCACCATCGATGAGCTGATGAACGAGGAGGGCTTCGACGCAGTCTTCATCGGCACCGGCGCAGGCACACCGAAGATGGCCAGGATCCCTGGCGAGAACCTTGTAGGCGTGATGAGCGCCAACGAGTTCCTCGTGCGCGCCATCCTGATGCACAGCTTCGAGTTCCCCATTCACGATACACCGACGCTGGTGGGCAAGCGTGTAGGCGTTATCGGCGGCGGCAACACCGCAATGGACGTCGCCCGCACCGCCAAACGCCTCGGCGCCGAGAAGAGCTACGTCCTCTACCGCCGCGGCATGGAGGAGATGCCCGCCCGTAACGAAGAGATTCATCACGCCAAGGAGGAGGGAATCCTCTTCGAGCTGCTGATCAGCCCCGTGCAGTTTCTCGGCGAGAACGGCCGCCTGACCGGCATCGAGATGATGCGCTGCGAGCTCGGCCAGCCCGACGACAGCGGGCGCCGCCGGCCTGTGCCGATCAAGGGCAGCAACTTCGTGGTCGATCTAGACGTCTGCTGCGTCGCCATCGGCACCAACGCTAACCCGCTGATCGCCCAGACCACACCCGATCTCCAGCTCAACAAGTGGGGTTACATTGATGTCAACGAGGAGACGATGATGAGTCTCTCCAAGCCGGGTGTGTTCGCCGGCGGCGACATTGTCACCGGCGCGGCGACGGTCATCTTGGCCATGGGCGCCGGCCGCACCGCCGCCCGCGGCATTCATAACTACCTCAAGTCGCTCGACTGAATCACGGCAACTGACCGAAAGCTACGGAAGCCGGGCCTGAGCGCCCGGCTTTTTCACATCACCACGGCGGTGCCGTAGGCGAGCACCTCTGAAGCGGACTGCATCACGTCGGCCGTCGTCAGCCTCATGCCGACCACGGCGTTGGCGCCCAACGCCTCGGCTTCCGCAACCATCCGCTCGATAGCCTGCTCGCGCGCCTCGGTCATCATCTCCGTGTAGCCCTTGATCTCGCCGCCGACGATCTGCTTGAGCCCAGCCAGGATGTCCTTGCCGATGTGCTTCGCGCGCACCGTGTTGCCACGCACCAGGCCGCAGATGCGAACGATCTGCTTGCCGGGAATCGACTCCAATGTCGTCAGGATCATTTCTCTCCCCTATGCTCGTCCTGTTTCGCCGCTCTCGATATTACTTCTTTTCGCGCTTGGCTGCACAGCCGGGGACCTCGATTGTGGCGCCGGCAATCCGCAAGTATACTTGAAGAGGGTGTACGGATTATTCCCGCCATTTGTTTTCGCACAAGGAGGGGACAATGAAGAAATCGGATTACCGATCCGGTGTCAGCCGACGTGTATTCCTGGGGAGCTCCGCCGCGGCGGCTTTCGCTCTGGGTTCGCCGCGCCTCACGGCCGCCGGAGGCGGATCACTTTCGACCGCCGGGATAGCGGGCTTGAGAGCGCATACCTCGCCGGACGACGAGGCATTCTGGCGGGCTGTGCGCCAAGCGACGATGCTGAATCCCGAAATCGTTTTCCTCAACGACGGTTCCTACAGCGCACCGCCGCGCCCGGTGTTCGACGCGCTGCTCAAATACAACCGTCTGGTCACTGAGGATCCCTCGCAGCAAGGCGTGCTTTCGGGCAAATGTGAAGGGGAGGTGCGGCCGAAGCTGGCGGCCTTCATCGGCGCCGTTGCCGACGAAGTCGCCCTGACGCGCAACACCACCGACGGCATGAGCATAGTCGCCGGCGGGCTGAAGATCGGCCGCGGCGACGAGGTGCTGACCACATATCACGAACATCCGGGCGGCATCGAACCCTGGCGCCTGCGCTCCGCGCGCGACGGCATCGAGGTGCGGGAGATCACCTTCCCCAATCCGCCTGCCAGCCCCGAGCAACTTCTGAACATAATCAACGACGCCATCGGCCCGAAGACGAAGATTATCTCCTTCTGCCACATGACCTGCACCACCGGCCTGATCTTCCCCGCGAAGGAGATCTGCGCCCTCGCCCGTGACAAGGGCATCTACTCCGTCGTCGACGGAGCGCACCCGCTCGGCATGTTCCCCTTCGACCTGCACGACATCGACCCCGACTTCTATGCCAACAGCCCCCACAAGTGGCTCGGCGCACCGCTGGGCAACGGCTTCCTCTACGTCCGGCCCGATAAAACCGACCACGTCTGGCCGATGCACGCCAGCGCAGGCTGGGACCGCACCGATGCGCGCCGCTTCGAGTGCTACGGAACGCGTGACTGGCCGGTCACCGCCTGCGTCGGCGACGCGATCGAATTCCAGCTCGCCGTCGGCTTGGAGCGCATCGAGACGCGCGGCCGCAACCTGATGACCCACTTCAAGACGAAGGTACGGGAGATCCCCGGTGTCGCGCTGTGGACGCCGATGGACCCGCGTCTGAGCTGCTCGCTGGCTGCGATCTCGATCCGCGAGATCCCCCTCGCGAAAATCATGGAGTACCTCAAGGAGAAGTACGCGATCGTCAGCCGCGGTGTCGGCTACGACCTCAACGCCGTGCGTTTCTCTACCCACTACTTCAACACTTACGAGGAGGTCGAGATCGCGTTGCACGGCATCCGCGAGATCGCGGAGTCGAGGACACTGGAGACCTAACCGTTGCGACCATGCCGCAGGGTGTAAACCGAGCGCGGCAGGTAGAGTAAAGGGGGCCTTGCGGCCCCCTTCCGCCCCGGATTTGTTCGAATCAATCTTCGTTACTGGATCTCGATCGTTTTCTTGCTGGCCTTGGTGTTGTTGTCGCGGTCGCTGTCGGGGATAGCTTCGGCCTCGTCGACGATGGCGATGACGTAGTAATTCCCCGCGCCGATGGACAACGGCAGCAGGAAGGTCTTCTTGATCCTTTTACCCTTGCGCTTGTTGAGAGCGGGTAGGACTGCGCTGTCGATCTTGATGTCGGAGCCGGAGAGCTCGTCATCCGGCGAGAGATAGAATGTCACGTCGGTTGCCGGCGCGTCTTTTTTGCCCTTGTTTTTTATCCGGGCGATCAGCGTGATCTGGTCGCCGGGGCTGAAAAAGCGGAATTTCGCCTTGCACATCCGGACCATCAGGTCGGCATCGCCGGCGCCGCCGCCCCCTCCGCCGCCGCCGTCATTGAGGTAGTGGTGAATAATATTGAAGATGAAGTCCCTGCTATCAGAACTGTCGATCAAATAGTCTTGGAAAGCATAGAGGTTGCCGATCAGATAGATATGGCCTTGGTTATTGACATTGTCGTTATAGCCGGATACAGCAGTTCCTCCTGCCCAAGCAAGTGGCTTTCCACCGGGGCTACCGGAGGGCGTATAAGAAACTGTCTTAAAATCGCCAATGACCGATGAGACATTATATGGATTGCTACCGAAGGGGGATGCGAAACTGGTCATAACATTGTTTGCACCATAGTTCATATAATGACTGATACCGCAACTATGGAAAGTAGTTAGGACAACCTGTCTGGCACCCCAGTTCATATCTGATTCAACAGCAATCCTTGACGCATTATCAGTCCATGGATACCAAAGAGCGATTAAACATCCCCCATTTCGAATCCACTGAAGCAATAACTGGGCATGTGAGTCGGGAACAGTGGCCTGGAACCTTCCTGGGAGAATGAGAATGTCGTAACCCGATAAGTTTGTGAAGCCTGATGTCAGGCTGTCGACCGTGGCACCTGGGAATTCGCTCTCGAGGTAAGTTTTCAGCTTGCTGTATTTATTACTAAGCGTGAAGCCCGCATAGGGGCTGTAGCTTTCGCTGAAGGCGATCTTGGGTGCCGTGGCGTCGCCGCGGCGTTTGTGCTTCTCGGCCGACGCCGGAACGGCGGCGACCAGAACGATCAGAACCACGGCAAGAAAGCAGTAGTGCGTACGCATATTTTTACCCCCT
This sequence comes from Acidobacteriota bacterium, assembly GCA_035530855.1. GTDB lineage: Bacteria > Acidobacteriota > DATKUA01 > DATKUA01 > DATKUA01 > DATKUA01. The sequence goes on from DATKUA010000255.1 coordinate 18,549, forward strand.
GGTGTCTGCAAATGCAGGAATTACCTTAATCTAACTCCATTCCGGCGATTATTCAACCATTTAGTCGGAAAAGTTACCAGAAATCAGCACTTAATACGAGAAAATCGCCGGCGGTTCAGCGTGTCGAGGTGGTGTCCACATCGGCCTGGGCGACGCGCCAGGCTTTGAGATCCTCGAGAATCTGTGCGGCCAGTTCAGCGTTGGTCACTTTGGAAAAGATCTTGCCGGCGCTGCGGGCGTCGATTTGCGAGAGCACGTAGAGCGCAGTGGTGCGGTTGCGCTCGTAGAGGGCGATCAGCTGTGCCGCGGCAATGTTGGCTTTTGTGCTTTTGAGTGTGTTGGCGATCTGGGTTATGCGCTCGCTTAGGCGCTCCTGCTCCTGGCGCTCGAACTCGGCCTTGGCAGCGTCGAGTGCGGTGCGCTCGTCAGCGATCTCGCGTCGCATGCGCAGCAGGTCGCGCTCGAGCACGGTCAACTCCTGCTCCCTGCGTGCCACGGCTTCCTCGCGCTCGCGCAGGTCGTCGGTCTTCAGCTGCTGCGTGGGTGCCGGAGCGGTCGATTCGCTTTTTTCCTGTGCGGGATTCTCCCCCCGGGCGCTACCCGAGCCGAGGATGTCAACAGAGGGGTTGCCGACCGAACCGGTCAGGTAGAGAAAGCCGAAATAGGCGATCACCAGTGCCGGGATAATCACCAGCAGCCTTGTCATCAATTTCCCGGTAATTCGCATGGCATGTTCCTCCGTTCAGCTGGAAGCGCTCCACAACGCCGCGCTCAACTCCCCCGCGCCGCGAAGCGTGGCTATGTCGTCGATAACCGACTGCTCGAAGCGGCGCAGTTCCTGCAGATAGCGGTCGTAGTCGCGCAGGCGAAGTTCCTCGACTGTCTTGCGGTCCTTGATCCTCGCAATGAGTTCTTCCCGCCTGCGCTCCAGTTCGTCTTCCGCCGCCGCCACGATCTTTGCCTGCTCTTCCGTCCTCTCGCGCAACCGCACAATATAGCGGTCGTAAAGCAGCTGGATGGCGACGTCGATGCAGCGCTTGCGCAAAGCTGCGAGATCCTTGTTGAGTTTGACCAATTCCGCTCTCAGGTCATCCAGCTTTTCGACGGCGATGGTCAGCTGTTGTAATGCAATGCGGAACAGCCGCTCCGCCTCGTCCTCGAATATCTGCCGCACGCGCATCAGCGTCTGCAGCCTGAAGCTGTACTTTTTCATTTCAGCTCTCAGCCTGCGGTTCGATACCCGCGATGCTGGTCAGCCTCCGCACCGAGTCCTCCAGGAGGTAGGGGTCGTCCACTTCCTGCTGCATGAAAGCATTGAAGGAATCGATCTTGTCGATCGCCTCGTCGATCTTGGGATTCGCGCCCCGCTTGTAGGCGCCGATATTGATCATGTCCTCGGCGCGGACGTAGGCGGCCAGCAGATCGCGGAAGTGGCCCGCAGCCCTTGAGTGCTCCTCCGAGGAGACTGTTTTCATCAAGCGGCTAATGCTCTGCAGCACGTCGATTGCGGGATAATGATTGCGGGCAGCCAGCTCGCGGCTGAGGATGATGTGGCCGTCGAGGATGGCGCGGCTGTGGTCGGCGATCGGGTCAGTGAGGTCGTCGCCCTCTACAAGCACTGTGTAGAAGCCGGTGATCGTGCCCTTGCCCGTGAACGCCCCTGCGCGCTCGTAGAGTTGCGGCATCAGGGTGAAGACGCTCGGTGTGTAGCCCTTCGACGACGGCGGCTCGCCGATCGAGAGCCCTACCTCGCGCTGGGCCATCGCAAAGCGGGTGACCGAATCCATCATCAGCAGCACGTCCATGCCCTGATCGGAGAAGAATTCGGCCACTGCATTTGCCGTGAACGCCGCCTTGATGCGCAGCAACGGCGGCATGTCGGAGGTCGAGACCACCACGACGGAGCGGGCCAGGCCTTCTTCGCCGAGGTCATTCTCGATAAACTCCTTCACCTCCCTGCCGCGCTCGCCCACCAACGCCAGGACGTTGATGTCGGCCGAAGTGTTTCGCGCGATCATGCCCAGCATCGTACTCTTGCCGACTCCGCTGCCGCTGAAGATGCCGATCCTCTGCCCCTTGCCGCAGGTCAGCAAGGCGTCGATAGTGCGCACACCGGTAGCGATCGGCTCCGAAATCGTTCGGCGCTCCATCGGATTGCTTGCGTCGCGGTGGATGGGGTACATCGCCTCGCAGCGGAAGTGGCCGCGGCCGTCGATCGGCCTGCCGAGGGCATCGATCACCCGGCCGAGCATCTCCCGGCCCACGCCGGCTTCGGGGCGAGAACGCAGCGCCTCAATGCGGTCGCCCATCTTTATGCCGTCGGCCATGCCCAGCGGCATGAACAGCACTTTTTCGTCGCGGAAGCCGACGGCCTCCGTCACCAGACTCCTGCCGGTGGCGCTCATCCGCACTATTGCCAGCTCACCCAGCGACACCCTCGGCCCGCTGGCCTCGATCACCAGACCGATGACCTTACTAACCTCGCCGATCGCCTTGAGCGGGTCGGACTGGCGCAAAGCGTCGCGATAACCTGAGAAATCGAGTTTCATCAGGTCGCACCATCGGCGTCGATGACACCCTTCTTGAGGCTCTTCTCGATCTCGGCGAGTTGCTCCTCGATTTGGGCGTCGAGTTTGCCACCGGAGCTTTCAATCACCGCGCCGCCGCGGGCGATAGCCGGATCGGAGACCAGCTTGACCGCACTGAGGAAATCCGCCGTGCCTTTGCTCAGGAGCACTTTATCCTCCGGATTCACCCGGACGACGAGGTCCTCTTGCACCCCCAGCAGGCTGATGGCTTTGCTGATTACTTTCGCCACCGTCTGTGGATCGTTGTGCAACTCGGCGCCGATGATCTTGCGCGCCACATCGAGCGCGAGATCGATAATTTCCAGCTCGTTTTCCTTGATCGCACGCTCGCGAATCAGGGCAAGTTCCTCAAGCGTGCGCTGGAAGTTGCCCGACACATCGCAGAGCGCGGCATTCTCCTCCTGCAGCGCCTTCTGCTGGCCCTCGGTATAGCCCTTGCTGAACGCTTCGCTCTTAATGGACTCGGCTTGTTGCTGTGCTGCGGAAATTATATTTTCGGCCTCAGAGGACATCTCGTCGGCATCCATGGCGGCGTTGCCCGAGCAGGCTTTCCGCACGCCTATCCGGCTTCCTGTTTCTCTCCGCTGCCTGTCCTCAGCGGCAAGCGCCTGGAGATAGTCCTCCTCCGTGGGAAACGTGAAGTTCTCGATATCCTGAGGATGGCTGTCGGCCTTGATGACCTTGGACTTAAACAACGTACTCCTCCCCACCGGATCCGCCGATGGAGATCACGCCCTCCTCCTCGAGCTGCCGCACGATCTCGACGATCTCGTTCTGTGCCCGCTTGACGTCCTTGACCCTCACAAGACCCATGTATTCCATCTCCTCGTTCATCATCTCCACGGCACGCTGGCTCATGTTGCGGAAGAACATCTGCTGCAACTGCTCGGTGGTACCCTTGAGGGCGAGGGCGAGCGTCTTCTTGTCGGCTCGCTTGAGGATCTCGATGACCGCCTGGTCGTCCAGCAGCAGGATGTCGTCGAAGACGAACATCAGGTCTCGGATCGCGTTGGCGAGATCGGAATCGATGACCTCGATTTTCTCCAGGACGGCTCTACCGGCGGTTCGATCCATGCGGTTGAACATCTCAGCGACTGCTCGCACTCCGCCGTACTCTTCCACCTGGCCGCCGCCGAGCGCCTCGAGCTTGTGCTCGAGCACGTTGGATATCCGCTTGACCACCTCGGGGTTGATCTGCTCGAGGCTAGCCATCCGCATCGACACCTCGCTTTGCAGGCTTTCGGGAAGGCTGGTGAGCAGTTCCGACGCCTGCGTCGGGTTGAGGTGAGCCAGCACCAGGGCAATCGTCTGCGGATGCTCGTTCTGGATGTAGCGGCTGAGCTGTTGAGGATTGGCCTTTTCGAGGTTCGAAAAGCTGGGTGTCGATTCGAGGCTCTTGACCAGGCGGTCGAGAACCTTGCGCGCAGATTCGGGACCGAGGCTCTTGATCAGCACCTTTTTGGCGTAATCGAATCCGCCGACGGCGATGTACTCCCGCGCCAGGCTCATATTGTGGAAATCCTCGAGCAGTTCGTCGGCCGTCTCCGGCGATACGTTGCGCAGAGAAGAGATCTCCTTGCTGATCATGGTGATCTCATCCTCATTCATCTGCTTGAAGACTTCCGAGGATGCGTCGTCCCCGATCAGGACCATCAGCATCGCCGCTTTGCGCGCTCCGCTTAGCCTGTCGATACTCATCAACAACCTCTATTACTCGTAGAGCCACGAGCGGATGAGCTGCATGAAGGTTTCCGGCTCGGCCTTTGCCAGCTCGGTTATACGTTTCTTGAGGATCGTACCTTTCTTGACCTCGCGCGCGCCGATATCCAACTCCTCCTCAAGCCTCCCCTCCATCTCCGCTTCGAGCTCTTCCACCGTCCTGGGCAAGCGCTCCGGCAGGGCGGCCGCCCCCCAGGCAGGAAGCTGCAATAAGGGCACAATAATACGCTTGCCCATCGGCCTGATCACAAACCACAGGACCATAAAGGCCAGCAGAATGATAACCGGGATCTTGATCAGCGATGTCCAGTCGCTCCAGTCGAGGATATCGTACATGCGGCGGCTTTGCTCGATCACCCGAAGCTGCTCGAGTTCCACCTCCATACGGTGGCTGTGCTCGAACGAATCCTCTTCCAGTGTCAGTACGTCACCGCGTTGCTCGTCGATGCCGACGGCGTTCTGGAGCAGGGACTGCCAACGCTGCAGGTTCTCTTCGCCCCAGGAGACGAATTGCGGGCTGCCGTCCTCACCTTCCGTCCTGCGCAGGTCGATGACCACCGCGACCGACTGGCGCACGATCTCACCGGGCCTGCGTTCGACCTCGGTGAGCGTGGTGGGGTAATCGATCTGACTCTCCTCCTCGGTCAAGGTGCGGTTGCCACCGCCGCCGCCGCTCGCCGTGGCGGTTTCCTCGCCGGTGTTGGTTTCGGTGCCGGGGACGCCCTGGGCGCCCATCCCAGTGCTCTCCTCTTCCTCGCGAGTCTTGCGCACCCGCTCGGCGGGGCGGGAGGTGTCGATTTCGGTGCTGGTCGACTTGCGTGAAACCGTCTCCAGCTCAGCCGTCACCGAAACGAGGGCGCTGCCGGGGCCGACTTTCTTGTCAAGCAACTGAAGAATCTTTTCGCGCTTCTCCTGCTCGATCGACAGCTTCATCTCGGCGAGCATCGAGTCGCCGTCGGCGCGGCTGCTGAGCAGATTCGAGTTGTGGTCGAGTATCGATACGTCGTCGGCCAGCAGGTTCTGAATCGAGTGGGCAATCTGAATCTGCAGGCCGCGCACCTGGGCGTGAGACAGCGTCGCGCCGGGACTTAGCGTGAGCCACACCGACGCTTTTGCCGGCTCGCGGGAAGCGATCAGGAAGCCCGTGTCGGGCGGCAACGCCAGCTTGACCTGCGAGGTAGAGATAAGCGGCAGCGAGTTTAGAGCCTTCTGTATCTCCTCCTGCAACGCCAGCTGCCGTTTGGCGGCGATCGTTTTCTCGGTATCGCCCATTGAGGTGGTCTCGAGACGCTCCAAACCCTTGAGCTGGCCGACGTGCAACTCCTGGCCGGCCATCTCGATCTTCAGCTCGGCAGCCGCCTCGGCGGGCACCATGATGGTGTCGCCCTCGAACTTGTATTCGACGTTATTGGAGCGGAGATACTCCAGCACCCGCGCACGCTCGGTGTCGGAAATCCCCGCCGCCAACGGCTCCCACGGGCGCAGCACCGCCATCGCCCCGGTCCAGACGAACCAGGCAAGCACCACCCCGGCAACCGCTAAAATGGCTACTCTTGCCAGGCCTGGGACTCGCGCCCACAACTGGCTGATCTGTCCCGCAGTACCTCTCTCCTCGGCCATATACCCTACCTATAAATGCAATCGCGGGAATCGGGCTACGCCTGACGACAGGCGAGTGGCGGAGGGCCATGGAGGACGTCCCGTCAGACCGGCATACGCATTATCTCTTCGTACGCTTGCAGGATCTTGTTGCGGATCTGCATCATCAACTGGAAGCTGATCTCCGCTTTCTCCAATGCAATCATTGTGGAATGAAGATCCGTGGTCTCTCCCGACGCAAGCTGCTTCTGGATTGCCGCGTCCGCGGCGCTGGAAAGCTCGTTTACTTCGCTGATGGCCTGTTTAAGCACGTCCCCGAAGGAGCCCTTGCCGTCAGTGACGGACTCCTTCCGCTGTAGCTGGTCCCGCAGGCGGTTCAGCTCCAGTTCGACCTGCTTTATTGAGAACTCATCAGCCATGGCCCGGTTCCCTCAATCGCGCTAGCAAACTGCCTTATTATACTTTATCTCCCGCCGGATTACAACAACGACGGAGCAGTTGCATGGCGATAACTGTTTGTACTTCAGCACGATAGCGCGGCGGTTAGGCATTGCCGAGTTCCAGCGCAGCTACCGACATCCGCTTGCTCGTCTTCACGACCTCGAGGTTCGCCTCGTAGGAGCGCGCGGCGCCGATCATATTGACCATCTCCTCGACGACGTTGATGTTGGGCATCCTTACGTAGCCGAACTGATCGGCGTCGGGATGCGAGGGGTCGAACACCTCCAACGGTGGGCGCGGGTCGTCGACGACGCGGTCGATCTGCACCTTACGTACTTGCCTGCGGAATTCGCCGGCGAAGTCGCCGTTCAGCTTGTCCAGTTCGGCGGCGCTGAAAACGATCAGCTTCTTGCGGTACGGCCCACCCTCGGCCGTGCGTGTGGTGTGCGCATTGGCCATGTTCGCCGCTATCACTTCCAGGCGGCGGCGTTGCGCGCTCATCCCCGAGCTGGCGATCTCGATCGATGTGTTCAAACTCATTGTTTCACCTAGTCTCTTATGGCGGCCTTGATCATCCGCAGCTTGACCGCCATCATCTTGGTCGCCTGCGCGTACCATCCGCTTGTCTGCGCCAGCTTGCCCATCTCGCTGTCGATGTTCACGTTGTTGCCGTCGAAACGTGCCGGACCGCCGCTTTCCACGATCCTCGGGCTGAGCACTTCTTCATAGCGCAACCTGGCGCCCCGAATCCCGATTTCCTGGGATTCGCGGCGTTCGAAGGCTACCCGCAGCTCGCGGCTGAAGTCCAGATCGACAGCCTTGTAGTTTGGTGTGTCGACATTGGCGATGTTGCTTGCGATGAGGCTGTGCCTGACCGAAAGCATATCCAACGAGGTTTCGAGGAACCTCACCGCCTGGTCATTGCCTAGCAGATCAATCATTCTTGTTCTCCCTCTCGGGCACTACCCATTCTTCCGGGGATATAGATAGCAAATGCCGTGCCGGAAAATCCGCCGGGCAGGATGGTGTCGAAGTGCCGGTAATTCATTAGAATTAAATCGGTTAGATGTGGCCGACTGAAGTGCGTTCAAAAAGGAAACGCCTTCGAGGGGGAAATAGCTGCCTCGGCGGCAGATTCTGCCGCGGCGGTTGTCATTCGATCTCGACACCCTGCTCGCGGTATTCGTTGATCTTGTTGCGCAGCGTTCGCAGGCTTATTCCCAGCAGCCTGGCGGCGGTGGTCCGGTTTCCGCCGGTGCGCTTGAGAGTGGCCAGGATCAACTCCTGCTCCATCTCCCTTACTGTCGTTCCCGGCTGGATGCCGGCCGTTGAAGGCGTGCGCACGGGGGCGGCGCCGGGAGTGAAGATGTCCGCCGGGCCAAGCTCCGTTTTTTCACCCGAGCAAACGATCACAGCGCGCTGGATTACATTCTCCAGTTCGCGGACGTTGCCGGGCCAGGAGTGGGCCGTCATCGCCTCGATCGCATCTTTGCTCAATTCCAGTTCGCGCCCACGGCCGTAACGCTTGGCGAAGTGTCTTGCCAGGACCGGTATGTCGTCGGGGCGCTCGCGAAGCGGCGGGATCGAGATCGGCACGACATTGAGGCGATAGAACAGATCCTCGCGGAACGCGCCGGTCCGCACGCGCTCGGCGAGATCGGTATTGGTGCTGGCGACCACGCGCACGTCCACCGGTATCGGTTTGCTGCCGCCCACCTTGTCGATCTCCTTCTCCTGAAGCACGCGCAACAGTTTGGCCTGCAGCAGGTTGCTCATCTCGCTGATCTCGTCGAGCAGCAGTGTCCCGCCGTCGGCGAGCTCGAATTTGCCCGCCTTGTCGGAGGAGGCGCCGGTGAAGGCCCCCTTCTCGTAGCCGAACAGTTCACTCTCCAACAGGTTTTCCGGGACTGCGGCACAGTTGACGGCGACGAATTCGCGTCCGCAGCGCGGCGAGTTGGCATGGATGAAGCGTGCGGCCAGCTCTTTGCCCGTGCCGCTCTCGGCCTGGATGAGGACGGTGGCGTCGCTGCCGGCGGTCTTGCGCATGTAGTTGAGCAGGCGCTTCATCTCAGGGTCTTCTGTAACGATGTGGTAGCGATCTTCCGCGTCCGGCTCACCCCGGCGGCCCACCATGCGTGCCACCACCTCCTCGAGGTAATCGGGGCTGAACGGCTTGAGCAGGTAGTCTGCGGCGCCGCGCTTCATCGCCTCCACGGCATCCTCGATCGTGCCGTAGGCGGTAACCATCACCACGGGCACCTCCGGGTCTGACGCCCTCAGCCGCGAGAGAAGCTCTATACCGTCCATCTCCGGCATGCGGATATCGCTGACCACCAGTTCGTAGGTGCCCTTCTCGAACATCAATAGCGCATCCGATCCGGAACCCGCCTCGCTGGTGGAATATCCCGCACGGCGCAGTGTTTCGCTCATCGCCAATCGCATCTGCCGTTCGTCATCAACTATTAATATCTTGGCCGCTTTCACACGCAAATCCCCAAGGAAATGATACGCGCGATATTATAGCAGGAAAGTTTAAAACATTCATCATAAAGGGTTTCCAGCTATGTCCGGAAGTGGGACACGCCGCAGGGCAATTGAAATTCTAATAAAATGCTGTCTTGTAACGCGAAAGATTCCGAGCTGCCGGCGTTTTGAATCCGCTCCGTCGAGTGTCATCATGCCAGCTTGCTGCCTTACCGTCGCTGCGCTATACTTCTCTGCCCTTTGGGCTAGAACTGAAACACAGTTGCGATAAGGACCGTTGAGATGGCCTATATTGAAAAAGGAAGAGCTAAAACACTCACGAAAATAATTCTCTGGGCGGTAGTGATATCGTTTATCGCCGCTATTTTCGTCACCTGGGGCGCACAGCGCTCGGAACTGCAGATGGGAAGCACGACGGTGCTGCAAGTAGCGGGGATAAATATCACTCCCGACGATATGCAGTTCTACGGCAACTTCTATCGCTACATCCGAGATAGAGTGAACTTCAAGTTCAGCCGCGATCTGCAGGCCCTGCAGTATCTATCACAGTTGATGAATCAGGGAATCGAGCTGCCCAAAATCGATACCGGCATGCTGACCTGGTACATTTCTTCGCTATCGATCGGCAACAGCCTCGCTGGCTCGATGCTGCAGTACGGCTCCGGGCAAGTCGAGGAGCAGATGCTGCAGGGTGTGATGCAGATGATCGGCGACCTGATTCTTTCCGAGCAGGCGAAGAAAGCCGGCATGCGCGTCAACGACAAGGAGATCGCCGCAGTGCTCGCTTCGATCTACATCGATCCCGACGGCAATTTCCTCGGCGAGGAGGAGGTTGAGCAGGACCTCCGCTATTACCGCATCGCCGATCAGAAGACGATGTTCATGGATTCGCTCCGCCGCCACCTGCTGGCGCGGCATTACGCAGCCGATCTCTTCGCCGCAGTCGAGCCGGACCTCGATAAGAACATCCTCGAGGCCTACAAAGCGCAGAGCATCAGTGCAACAGTCCACTTCGCAAAATTCCAGGCTGCCGATTATCTCGATCAGTTGGATTACAGCCAGGACGATCTGAAAATCTATCTCAAAGATCACACCGGCGAGTTCGTGGTCGCCGACGGCATCATCTTCGACGTCGACGCCTACAAGAGTTACCTACGCTCGCAACTTACCGATGAAGATATCCAGGCTTACTACAATGCCAATAAGGAAGACTTCAAGGAAGAAGAACGGCGCGACTTCCGCAGGATCCTGATCGAGCTACCGGAAGATGCCTCGGAAGAGCAAGTCGCACAGGCCCAGCTGCAAATCGATGAAATTTACCGCCGCTTGCAGCGTCCCGGGGAAACCTTCGCTTCGGAGGTGATACTCGAGAATCAGGCGCGGGACGAGATTGAGGACGAGATCCTTGCCAATGCCGTTTTCGCTCTGCAGGAGGTCGGTAAGTACAACGAGGAGGCGGTTCGCACCTCAAAAGGACTCGAGATAGTCCAACTAGTCAAGATCCACGAAGCCGGCTACCAGCCGCTCGAAGACGTCCGCGAGGAGATACTGGACGACCTCGCTGACGAGCGCGCCGGCGATGAGGCACGGACAAAGGCTGAGGAATTGCGGGCCGAGGCTGAGAGCGGGGATTGGGAGAAACTATACGAACCCGATTACGTCCGCTTCGAGCCGGAAGCCGTTGCCGTCGAGGGCGAGAGCAGCATCTACAGCGTCGAGGCCGGTCTCGAAGACAGGGGGACGCTCTCGGGCATCGATGAGCTGCTCGCCACCGAAACCGGTCAGATCACTGATCTCTTCCCGATGTCCGGAAACTTTGCTTTCTTCCGCGTGCGTGCCTCCGGCGATGAGCTGATCGAACGTTTCGAGAAGATCAGGCCGGCGGTACGAATGCGCTATACCAAGATCAAGAGCCGCGAGCTGGCTGAGGGTAAAGCACGGGATCTCGCCGAGACAGCAGCTTCGGTCACCGACGTCGATGCATTCAAGGTGCTGGTGGAAGAAGCCGGTATCACACCTGAGGAGCGCACTAACTCTCGTTGGGGCTTCTTCGAATTCGGGCAGGAACTCACCGAAGAACTCTTCTCCGCTGAAACTCCGAAGCTGATCGGCCCCGGCGGCGGCCCGGACACCTATTATGTCGCGCTGGTTACCGAGGTGACGCCGTTCGATGAAGAGGCTTTCAACCGCCGCAAGCCTGAACTGCGGCTCTCGATGCTGTTGCCCTGGATACAATCACAGCCGGTCATCGAAGCGCAACTTTCCTACCTGATCAACACCAGCGATGTGCGGCTGAACAGGGAAATCCTAAGCAGAATGTTCGGCGGTGGACCAGCGTCTTAACAGTGTTGAAGCGGAATCCGGCGGTAGCAGGGTAACCGCGGGCGAGAAAGCCGACCTTTCGCCGGCCCGCTATCCAGTCTCGAAGGCTGCACTCTGTGTCGGCTTCCTGGCGTTGGCTCTTTTGTTCAACAACCTTGGCACAGCGAGCCTGCCCAGCTTTGACGACGCCTATCACGCGCAGACCGCCAAGGAAATGCTGCTTCGCGGCGACCCGATCACGATAACCTACGGCGGCACGCCCTCCTTCCAGAGCTCTCCGCTGCCGTTGTGGCTGATGGCGCCGGCCTACTCAGTCTTCGGGATCGGGGAATACGCGGCGCGGCTGCCGTCTGCCCTCCTGGGGCTGGCCGCAATTATCCTGATCTATTTCTTCGCCCGTCGCCGCTGGGGCGAGGAAGCGGCGGTAGCTGCTGCGTTTATCCTCCTGGCCACACCGCTTTTCCTGCGCTACAGCCGCCATGCGATGGCCGAAGTGCCGCTGGCTTTCTTTTGCACAGCCGCGCTCCTGGCCTTCGCCGAGGCGCAGGAGCGCCCCGTTTACTATTACCTCTTCGGCTCGTTTACGGGGCTGGCGATACTGACTAAATCGGCGCTCGGGCTGCTGCCGGCGATTATCGCGCTGGTGTTCCTGGTCGTCTCCGGAAAGTGGAGGGAGTTGTTTAAACCGGCGTTTCTACTCTCCGGTGTTCTCGCTGCGGGCATCGCAGCCGCCTGGTACATTCCTGCCCTGGCGATGCATGGCCGGGTATTCACGGACAGCCATATCGGGGCCTATCTCGCGACCCACACTCTGTCGGGCCATCATGCCGAACTGGGATTATGGGGTCTGTTCTTCTACCTGGTCTGGGTGCCTTTTCAGTATTTGCCTTGGACGCTGCTGCTGCTGCCGGCGTTGTGGTGGGGCATCGTAGACCGACGCGAAAGCAGCACTTCCCTACTGCTCATGATTGCGGTGATCCTGCCCTTGGTGATCCTTTCGCTGATAACGTCGAAGTACACGCGCTACCTCATGCCGATCTTCCCGGCGGCGGCTCTGCTCATAGCAGCCACCTGGGCGCGAAGATTGCCTAAGCTATGGCTGAAGCGTATCCGCGCGGGCATCGCATGGTTCAGCGTCATCGGCGTGGTAGGCGTCATAGCGCTGCCCATCGACTTCGCCTTCGACCGTAACGCAGAAATCAAGGCGATCAGCGGGACAGTGAAGGAGCAGGTTCCGGAGGGGGAAAAGCTCTACAACGTGGATCTCGATTTCTATGAAATCCAGAATCCTTTGTTGTTTTATTCCGATCGCCTGTTCAGCTTCCCGGTCGAGGCACCCGACCGCCTCTGGACGGGCCTCAAGCCGGGAGCTACCAGATACGCATTGGCATCAAAGTTGGATTACGCAGAGTTGCCGGAAGCGGCTGAAGATGTGGACGTGCTCTCGGAAAGCAGCAGCGGATCGTTGGTATTCTTCAGCATCCACCGCGCCGGCGCCAGCGACTGGGCCGACGATGTCGCACACCTTGCCGAGAACATCAAGATCCTCGTCGCCGACGAACAGATCGGCTGCTACCGGCTTCCCAGGGGATTGATCGAATCCTCGCTGCACCGGCTGACGGGCAAACGCCTGCTGCCCCCCGACGACAAACCGCGCCGGATGATCCGCGCCATGGAGCGCCGCGGTACCCTGTTCGGCCTCTCATCGGCGCGCGGTTTCGATGATCTACGGAAATTGCCGCACGGCCTGCCGCGCGTGGTCAAGGTGGCTGAATCCGGGAGGCTGGTTCTGTTCCACATCGAAGCCCAGCCGGTGGAGTAATCAATGCGTTGGGACATCGACTTGCCGATCGCCGCGCCCGCGCCGACGATTTTTGAAATTTTGTCCGGCTGGTACCGCAACAGACGCCTGCGCAAGCTGGCATCCGCCAAAAAGTATCATCTGCTTTCAGCGAACAGCGGGACGGAGTATTTCTGGCTCGAGGTCCGCGATATCCCCTTCAAAGTGACCCACTGTTACGGCAAGAGGCTGCTTCGCAGCCCCGACGCTGCCGTGACCATTTTCACCTACCGGTTCATGCGCTCGAAGGAGTTGATTGACCCGACGAAAATCGAGCAGATGATGCAACGCGAGTGGGACTCGTTTTTCTATCATACGGTGCGCATCTTTCCGGTGGGACCGTGCTCGTCCCGGCTGGTTGCCGCCGAGCCGACCGGAAATCCGGCCAACGGAACTCCGCTGAACGAGATCAGCGCTTTTTATATCGAAATTAAGCGCATGGCCGAAGCAGTAGCCACTGGCGTCGCCTCCTCCAATTGGATGGACGACGACGGCTATGCCGCCAAAGACGCGGATTTCTTCTCACCTGAGGAGGGCGCGTATAATCCATATGCTGTTCTGGGGGTCTCGCGTTTCGCCGGACTTGAGGAAATCAAAAGAGTCTACCGCTCGCTTGCGATGAAATGGCACCCTGACACGCTGGCCGGCCGCGGCGGTACCGCCAAGGAATATGCTCACAACCAGTTCATCGAGATCGCCACGGCTTATCATTCGATCATAAGATCAAGAGAAAAGTAACACACCCAGTCACCTTTGACTTGCGCTTTATACATGGGATTATCTATTCTGCTGACGGGGAATCTCTTCAGAATCAAGCCTCGCAGGATGCACAATAACAAAACTGCAGCTGGCGACAGCGACATCTTGCATTTCTGGAAATACTAAGGGTCTGGATCAAAGGAAGGAGTTTTCGATGAGAAAAACTGTTCTCTTCTCGTGCCTTCTGGTTTTACTCGCCACTTCGGTTTCAGCGATAGCGGACGGAGGGACAAAGCTGCTGCGCTTCCCTGACTACGCTGAAGGCCGGATCGTTTTTGTCTACCAGAACGACCTCTGGATCGTTCAGGAGGCGGGAGGCCTCGCGCACCGCCTGACCGCATTCGACGGTGTCGAGAGCATGCCTAAATTCAGCCCCGACGGCAACGCAATCGCCTTTAACGGTCAATACTACGGCAACACCAATGTCTACGTCTTACCCCTGTGGGGTGGCGAGCCGGTGCAGGTGACGTTCCACCCGGAAGACGACTCAGTCGTGGATTGGACGCCGGACGGCAAGTCAATCCTCTTCACCAGCGGGCGCAACTCGCCTGTCAGGTTTTTCAACCGCTTCTTCGAGATCGCTCTCGATGGCACCGCTCCGGTGGAACTGCCGGTAGATCAGGCTGGAGCGGCAAGTTACAGCCCCGACGGTTCCAAAATGGTCCTCAACCGCCACAGCTTCCGCTACTGGTGGTGGAAGCGTTACAAGGGCTCTGCGAACACCGATATCTGGATTATGGACAGATCATCGGGCGACCTCGAACAGATCAGCGATTGGAACGGCCAGGACTCCTGGCCGATGTGGGCGGCCGATGGGAATATCTACTTCGTTTCCGAGCGCGACGGCACCGCCAATATCTACTCCATCAATCCGTCCACGCGCGAAACGCAAAAGATCACGAATCATGAGACCGACGGCGTGCAGTGGCCGAGTATCGGCAGCACCGGCCGCAAGATCGTCTACGAGTGCGAAGGCAAGCTGTGGCTGCTCGACATTGCTTCGCGCGAGAGCGGGGTGGTCGAGATCGTTGTGCGGACTGATCACCACCGGCCGATGGTCGAGTGGATCAATCCGTTCGAGGACTATTTCGTCGAAGCCTCCATCGGACCGAGCGGCAAGAGGGTGATCGTCGAAGCGCGCGGCGAGATCTTCAGCCTGCCGGTGGAGAACGGCGAAACGCGCAACCTGACCAACAGCCCGGGCGCTCGCGACCGCGAGCCCGCCTGGTCGCCGAACGGTCAGTACATCGCCTTCGTTTCGGACCAGGACGGGGAATACGAGATTTACCTGGTCGACCAGAAGGGCAAAGGGGAATCGCAACAACTTACCGACACAGGAGAGTTCAAATTCGGCCTGACCTGGTCTCCCGATAGTAAAAAACTGCTTTACTTCACCAACGAACACGATCTGATGCTGATCGATCTCGAGAGCAAGATCGTCGACCGCGCCGCCAAGCTGGCGGAGAGATACGAGCGCCGCAGCAGGCTCAGAAGTCAATTGAGAACCATGCAGGCGTCCGCATCATCCGATGACAGGCCTCAGGACCTCTATGGCGCGTTAGCGTCGCAAGCCCTCTCGGAGTCGCTCGAAGTTGAAATGATCACCCGCGTCAAAGAAACGCCAAAGGGAGTAGCCAACATACGGGAACCGAAGAAAATCGCGGGATCAAGGTACGCCAACGTCAGCGATTACGATTGGTCGCCCGACAGCAAATGGATTGCCTACATCGAACCGCTGCGCAACGACTACACGATCGTCAGGCTGTATTCGCTCGAGTCGGGGGAAAGCACAGCGGTTACCGCTGGAGACGCTCGGGAAAGTGACGTCGCGTTCGACAACGCCGGGAAACGGCTCTACTGGCTGTCTTACGGCCGCGCCTATGGAGGCTTCCGTTACAACGCGGAGCCTCAACGGCTGGTGATGTCGGCAGGCCTTGCACCTGAGGAGGAGGAGCCTTTCGTCAAGGCGGAGGACGAAGAACCCGAACCGAAGCCTGTAGCGGACGAGGAATCGAAGCAGGAATCCAAAGCCCGCGGCCAAAAACCTGAAGAGGAGAAACCGGAAGAGGAGAAAGCCGAGGCCGTAAAAGTGGTGCTCGACGGGATCGCGGGACGCATCCGTGCACTTCCTATTCCCGCCGGTAATTATTCCTCCCTCGATGTCTCGGGCACTCATGTTTACTACCTCGAGAGGACTCCGGGATCAGGATTCCGTCAGGGATCGCAACTTCAGGCATGGAGCCTGAAAGACCAGAAGACGACCACCATTTTACCCAATGTTCAGGATTATGAGCTCAACTCCAAGGGCGACAAAGTACTCTACTACGACGGCAGAAACCTGGGTGTGGCTGGTGCGACCAGCCCGGCCAAGGCGGGCGCCGGCAAAATCGACACATCCAATATGCGCATGCGCCTCGACCGGCGGGCAGAGTGGAACCAGATTTACGAGGAAGCGTGGCGAATGGTGCGCGACTGGTTCTACGACGATAACCATCACGGCGTGGACTGGCAGGCGATCGGCGATTTCTACCGCTCGCTCATGCCCTATGTCACCACGCGCTATGAGCTCAGCCTGTTGCTGAGCGAACTCGTAGGCGAGCTTAACGCCAGCCACCAGGGCGCACGCGGCAACCCAGATGTCGAGACAGTGCCGAGTGTCAACATAGCCCTACTCGGCGCGGTCCTGGAACCCGACATGAAGGCGGGCTACTGGCGCATCAAGTCGATTTACCAGGGCGACAAAACCGAGCAGCGCTTCCGTGCCCCTCTCTATGCCAATTACGTCAAGGTGAAAGAGGGCGATTATCTCCTGAAAATCGACGGGCAAGAGATAAAAGCCGATGATAACTATCTCAAATACCTCATCGGCCGGGATAACGGAACCGTCACCATCACCACCAACGCCGAGCCGACGCTGGAAGGCGCCATCGAGACGAGGATCAGTCCGGTAACCAGTGAATCCAATCTGCGTTACAAGCGTTGGATCGATGGTAATCGCGCGAAGGTCGAGCGGCTCGGAGGAGGTAAGATCGGCTACGTCCACCTGCCCGACATGGTCTTCGGCGGGCTGGTTGCGTTTAATCGCGCCTTCACGGAATTCCGCTATCGCGACGGCCTGATTCTGGACTGCCGCTTCAACGGTGGCGGCGGGATCGATCCGATCCTGATCGACATGCTCGAGAGGCAAGCCTACCAGGTAACGCGGACCCGCGACTACGACGCGGATATGCGGCCCTCGGACGGCTTCTATGGCCATGTGGTCGTGCTCATCAACGAGCACAGCTACTCCGATGCGGAGGTCTTCCCCAGCGCATTCCAGGTGCGCAAACTCGGCACCGTGATCGGAATCCCGACGCTGGGATTCGTCATCGCGGTCGGGCCCTACCAACTGATCGACAACGGCGTCGTCCGGCGCACCACAACCGGTCTCTGGGACGTCCTCGGCAACCAGCTGGAGAGCCGCGGCGCGATCCCCGATATCGAGGTGAGAAATCCGCCCAAGGAGACCTATCATGGCGGCGACGCCCAGCTCGAAGCGGCGGTCAACCACCTGCTCAGGATGATTGCTGAGCACCCGGTTCCTCGGCCGGAAGACTACAAACAGGAGATCGAGCCCAGGTAGAAGAGGACCCGGTGCAGGATAAGCCGGCGGCGTAAAATCCGCCGGCTTTTTCCTTGGCCGCCGGTTATTGGTTGCATGGAAATGTATCTGCCCGCTCCTGCAATCCTCAACCGCACTTCCGGGTGGGTGTGCATCATCTAATTGAACTTGAGAACCATTTGCAATTTCACTATAATGATTGCGCGGAGCGAGAGATAAGTAATTTTATTTGAATAACTTGTCATAATAGGCTCCCCGAGACGGCAATGGAATTTGGACGACAGGCTAACAAAAGCGATGAATCAGAACACTCGGCCGGGGGTGGGGTGACCGATCACGCCATCTTTATCGCCCTTACCGGCAATCCGAACTCGGGAAAAACGAGCCTCTTCAACGCCCTCACCGGCGGACGCGCCAAGACCGGCAACTACGCCGGCGTGACCGTCGAAAAGAAGGAGGGGAAATTCCGCACCGCTGCCGGTCGCCTAGTGCGCGTGATTGATCTTCCGGGCCTTTACAGCCTCTCGGCCGCCTCGCCCGAAGAGGAGGTGGCGCAACAGGTGCTGCTTGGCTTGAGAGAGGATACGCCCAAGCCGGACGTCGCGATCGTCGTGGTGGACGCGTCCAACCTCGAGCGTAATATTTACCTTGCCATCCAGATCGCCGAGACGGGTGTGCCGACGGTGGTCGCGCTTAACATGAGCGACGTGGCGCGAAAACACGGCTTCGAAATCGACCGCCGCGAGCTCAGCCACGAGCTTGGGCTCTCCGTTGTCGAGACGATAGCCACCAACGGCAAGGGCGTGGATGAGCTCAAAGAGCTGCTCGACCACTTGCACACCATCGGTGCTCCGCCACGGCGTTGGCAGATGAGCCATGAGACAGAGCACGTCATCGGCGAAGTGGCCCAGGAGTTGATCGAGGCCGGCATTGCAGGCCGGAGTAACTCCGATTGGCTCGCCCGGCGTGCGCTCTTCACCGACAGCCTTTCCGCAATGCCGTTTGACGGCGACCTCGCAGGCTTGCAGCAGCACATCAAAACCCACAGGGCAACGATTCCTCACAGCGATGACGATCTGCTCGATGAAGAGGTCACAAATCGTTACCACTGGATCAGAAGGGTCTATAACCGCACGGTACTAAAGCCCGGCGAAGAGAAACGCACGCGCAGCGAGTTGATAGACAAGGTTCTCCTCCACCCCGTCGCCGGCTACCTGGTTTTCTTTGTCCTGATGGCCATTGTGTTCCAGGTGATTTTCTTCTGGGCTGAATGGCCGATGCTGGCAATCGAGAGCGGCATATCCTCGCTCGGCAACCTGGCCAGCGGAAATATGCCACCCGGCGAGCTGCGCGACCTGATCGTCAACGGCGTGCTTGCCGGAGTCGGCAACGTGCTCACCTTCCTTCCGCAGATCGTCCTACTCTTCTTCTTCGTCAACCTGCTTGAGGAGAGCGGCTATATGGCCCGCGCAGCCTTCCTGATGGACAGAGTCATGGGGCGCGTGGGACTCAGCGGCCACTCCTTCATCCCACTGCTGGGCTCGTTCGCCTGCGCGGTGCCGGGCATCCTGGCCACGCGAACAATCCGCGACCGCCGCAATCGGCTGGTCACTACCTTGCTCGCCCCGCTGATGCCTTGCAGCGCCCGCCTGCCGCTATACGCGCTCCTGATCGCGGCATTCTTCCCCGAGAGAATGATGCTGGGATTCGTTTCTCTACGAGGCATGATTCTCCTGCTGCTTTACATCGGAGGCGTCGTCGCCGCGCTCTTTGTCGCCTGGATCCTCAAGCACACTCTGCTCAAGGACGAGAAGACGACGCTCCTCCTTGAGATGCCGTCTTACAAAGTGCCGAGCCTCAGGAACGTCGGCCTGGCGATTTGGGACAGCGGCTGGTCGTTCATCAGACGCGCCGGAAGTATCATCCTGATCCTGACGATTATCTTCTGGTTCCTCATCTCCCACCCCGCCAACGAAGAGCTGGCAAACAGCCTCAGGCTGCAGGGCGCAAGCGAGAGCGAGGTGCAGCGGCAGCTGGTCCGCTCGAGCTACATAGGGCAGTTCGGGCTGATGATCGAGCCGGCGATTCTGCCGCTGGGATTCGATTGGAAGATCGGTGTCGGCCTGACCACGGCAATGGCGGCGCGCGAGGTGATCATCGGCACACTGGCAATTATCTACAACACCGAATCGACTGGAGAGGGATCGCTCAATCTCAAAAACGCCATGCTCTCCGATGTCGATCCGCAGACCGGCAGGCATGTCTGGACGCCGTTGGTCGCGGCTTCGCTGCTGGTATTCTTCGTTTTCGCATGCATGTGCACCAGCACCCTGGTGACCATTTTCACCGAAACGCGCAGCATCGGATGGACTCTGTTCGTTCTCGCGTATACATTCACGCTGGCCTATCTGGGATCGCTCGTCGTTTACCAGGGCGGGCTGGCGTTGGGATTTGTTTGATGGATATACAATCAATTGCTGTCTACATGGTCGTCGGAATGGCGGCCGCAGCGTTTGTGGTGAGAATCGTGAGGGCTCTGCGCCGAAAAGCGCCTCCCACCTGCCAGGGCTGCGCCGCCCACAACGACTGCCAGCACCGTGACAACGACGAGAGCCGCCGATGATCGGTCATCGCCATCGCCGCCACAGACCGATTGATTATCCGCCTCCGGCCGGTAAGACCACACTTGAGCAAATGACTCTGGGCGCCGAAGGCGAGGTGATTGCCATCAAGGGCGACAGGCGCACGCGCCGTCGCCTGATGGAAATGGGGCTGCTCAAGGGCAGCCGCCTGCGCGTCAGCAAATTCGGCCCCTCCGGCGACCCGATACAGATCAAGATTAACGACTATTTCCTCTCACTCCGCCTCGCCGACGCCGCCAACATTATTGTCAGGCTCGGTCGTCACTCCGGTCACGATGGCAAAACGCAGGAAGATGTAGAGTCCTGAAACCTGGATCAAAAATTCCTCTTGAAGTTTCTTTTCTGCGGGTGTATATTGTGCATATGCACAGTATGTGAGGAGTTGAACAGGTGCCGAGGCGAAAAAAATTCAGACACTGCGGCGGATTCCGGGGCGGCAGGGTTTTCAAGCCGCTGGGAACACCGATGGCGGATTTGGAGGTCATCGAGCTGCAGCATGACGAACTCGAGGCGCTGCGCCTGTGCGACGCCGAGGGCCTGACGCAGGAAGATGCCGGCGTCAGCATGGGCGTCTCGCGCGGCACTGTGCAACGCCTCGTCACCAGCGGCCGCTCGAAGATGGTCAACAGCCTGCTGCGCAGCGCGGCGTTGCAGATCGTGCCGACTCTCAACATCTCAAACGCCCCGCTTGAAACCGAACCGCCTTGCGAATCCGGAGGGCGGCGGCACGGATGGGGCGGCGGTCGCCACGGCGGCAGACACCGTGGGCGCATGTAAAAAAGGAGAGAAAAATGAAGCTGGCGATTACAGCCGAAGGAAACTCACCCGACAGCCCGGTCGATCCAAGGCTCGGCAGGGCGAAGTGGTTCATGATCTACGACAGCGACAGCGAGACATACGAGGCGGTCGACAACAGCTCGGGAGTCGAAGCGACACACGGCGCCGGCCCGATAGCAGCCGAGACGATCGCCGCACACAAAGTCGATTGTGTGATCACCGGCCACTGCGGCCCGAGAGCGTACCAGGCACTCAATGCAGCGGGGATCAAGGTAGCGGTCAGCGTGGAGGGTACGGTTGCCGAATCAGTTTCTAGCTTCTTGGCTGGAGAACTGAAGTCGACCGACGGTCCGGACGTGCAAGGGCACTGGACCTGATAATTATATGTAAAACCTCAATCACCGGCATGAGCCGGTTTTATGGAAAGGAGGCAGAAAATGCCAGGAGGAGATAGAACAGGCCCCATGGGAATGGGCCCGAGAACTGGGCGCGCCGCTGGCTACTGCGCCGGTTACGACGCTCCCGGATATGCAAATCCAATCGGCGGTCGCTGGGGAGGCCGAGGATTCTACGGAGGAGGGCGTGGCGGCGGTCGCGGTTGGCGTAATCGCTTCTACGCCACCGGCTTACCCGGCTGGGCAAGGCAGGGCTGGCAGCACGCCGGCTGGGCCCCGCCTTATTACTCCCCCACTCCGCCCGAATACACCGTTGAGAATGAGCTTAACACCCTCAAGGCGCAGGCCGAGTACTACGGCGAGGCGCTGGATGATATCAACCGCAGAATGGTTGAGCTCGAGAAAGAAGCTGCAGAGAGCAAAGACAAGTAGCTCTCGCGGCCCGGAAAGGATGTGATCATGCCTTCAATACGCGGACAAGGAGGAGGCCGAGGAGGTGGCGGCCGCGGTGGAGGCCGCGGTCGAGGCGGCGGGATGTCTCTTGGTCCCGGCGGAACCTGCGTCTGCCCGAAATGCGGCGAGACCGCTCCGCACCAACGCGGTGTCCCCTGTTACGAACAGAAATGCCCGTCCTGCGGCGCGATGATGGCTAGAAAAGACTGATCACAACCAACAAGCAATGCTCCCAGGAGAAACACATTGATAATCGCCATCGCCAGCGGAAAAGGAGGCACGGGAAAGACGACCGTCGCCAGCAATCTGGCGGCGGTCGCCGCAAGGAACGGAATCCAGGCCAGCTATCTGGATTGCGACGTCGAGGAACCCAACGGCCACCTCTTCCTCAAACCGGCAATTGACAACTCCCAACTGGTCACTTCGCTGGTCCCCGAAGTCGATGAGTCGACGTGCGAAGGCTGCGGCGCGTGCGCCCGCATCTGCCGCTTCGGGGCGATCGTCTGCCTGGCGGGCAAGGCAATGACCTTCAACGACATCTGCCACTCCTGCGGCGGCTGCGCTCTGGTCTGCCCCACCGGCGCGATAAGCGAAGTCCAGCGAGAAATCGGTGAAATCGAAACAGGTTCCTCCAACGGCATCGGCTTCATCCACGGCCGCTTGCGAATCGGCGAGCCAAAATCCCCTCCCCTGATCCGTAAAGTCCTGGAGCGAGGAAACGAGCTCGCAACGGACGGCGAAATGCTGCTCGTCGACGCCCCACCCGGGTCGGCTTGCCCGGCGGTGGCAGCTATTCGCTCCGCAGATTTGGTTCTGTTGGTAGCCGAGTCCACGCCCTTTGGCCTGCACGATCTGAAAATCGCCGTCGAGGTCGTAAAAAAGCTGAAGCTTTCTTTCGCCGTGGTGATCAACCGCCACGGGATGGGCGACGACCGCGTCGAGAAGTTCTGCCGGCGCGAGGGCATAGAGATCCTGGAGAAGATTCCTGACGACAGGCGGATAGCAGAGGCCTACTCCCGTGGCGAGCTGATTGTCGAGGCGATTCCGGAGTACCGCGACCTCTTCCTCTCGATCCTGGAGAAGGCCCGCAGCACAGCGAGGAATAGACAATGAAAGAGCTGGTAGTCGTCAGTGGAAAAGGGGGCACCGGAAAAACCAGCATCGTCGCATCGCTGGCGGCGTTGGCGGGCGGGAATGCGGTGTGTGCGGACTGCGATGTCGACGCCGCCGACCTGCACCTGGTGCTCTCGCCGCGCATCCAGGAAAAACATGAATTCTACGGGCTCGATATGGCCCGTATAGACCCGGAGAAGTGCACGGCGTGCGGCGAATGCGCAGAGCACTGTAGATTCGACGCAATATTTTCGCCGGTTTCCGGCAATGAATCTTACTCGGTCGATCCGATCTCTTGCGAAGGCTGTGGTGTTTGTTTTCACGTCTGCCCGGCGGAGGCCGTGATCATGGAGAAAAGCGTGGAGGGCGAGTGGTATGTCAGCGAGAGCCGCTTCGGCCCGATGGTGCACGCCCGCCTGTCGCCCGGGGGCGAGAATTCCGGCAAGCTGGTGACGCAGGTCAGACAAAGCGCTAAGCAGATGGCCGAAACGCGTAACTGCGGCCTGATAATCACCGACGGATCCCCGGGAATCAGCTGCCCGGTGATCGCATCGCTGACGGGAGCGGATATGGCGCTGATCGTCACCGAACCGACCCTCTCCGGCGAGCACGATCTGGAGAGAGTGGCACAGCTCGCAAAACAGTTTGGCATCCCCACGATGGTCTGCATCAACAAGCGGGATCTCAATCCGGACCAGGCGGAAAACATGATGCGCCGTGCTCAGGCAAACGGACTGGAAGTGACGGCGATGATCGATTACGATTCGGTCTTCACCGCGGCGCAGATCGAGGGATTGAGCGTCGTGGAGTTCAGCGACAATATAGCTGCAACTCAGATCAAAGAACTTTGGCGCAAAATCGTTGAAAGATTGGAATTGAATAACTCCCGGGAGGAATTCCCGGCTGATCAGAATGGAAAGGAACAGCAAGCATGAGAATAGCGATCCCAATATCCGGAGGTAAGTTGAGCCTACATTTCGGTCACTGCGAGAAATTCTCCCTTATAGATGTTGACATGAGCCGGAAAAAGGTCATAGGCAAGGACGAGGTCGCATCCCCTCCCCACCAGCCGGGCCTCCTGCCCCGCTGGCTCCAGGAGCACGGCACCGATATCATCGTCGCCGGCGGCATGGGCATGAGAGCACAGCAGCTCTTCGCCGAAAAGAACATCAGGGTGGTTATCGGCACGGCCAAGGACGATCCCGACGAAATCGTATCCGACATACTCGAGGGTCAGCTCGAGACCGGCAGGAATCCCTGCGACCACTGACATAAGGTGAAAATATGCCGATCTACGAATACACATGCAAATCCTGCGGCGCCGCTTTCGAAGTGCTGCAAAAGATAGGCGAGCGGTCTGCCGAATGCCCCGCGTGCGGTGCCGACGCTGAGAGGGTAGCCGCCTCGCAGGTCAGCGTAGTCGCTTCCAGCGAAGGTGCTCATCAGAGGGAATCTTGCGACCGCTCGACACCCTGCTGCGGCCTCCCTGAACCTTGCAATGACAGGTCATGCCACTGATGAGCAGCGAAGAAAAACGCATGCTTGTCTATGGCCCGGTTCCCTCGCGCCGCCTCGGCCGTTCGCTCGGATTGGATCTCGTACCGCTGAAAACCTGCACCTTCGACTGCGTCTATTGCCAACTCGGTCGAGGCACGGGGACAACTCTGAAAAGAGACTCATACATCCCCCCCGATGCCATCCTGGAAGCGGTGAGAGAGAGCCTGGCCGGGGGCGCGGATCCCGATTACATCACTCTCTCAGGATCGGGAGATCCGACCCTTCACAGTCAACTCGGTACGATAATCCGTGGAATAAAGGCGCTGACGGGCATCCCTCTGGCCCTGATAACCAACGGCTCGTTGTTATGGGACGAAGAGGTGAGGCACGACGCCGTCGGCTGCGACCTTGTGCTGCCTTCGCTCGACGCCGGCGACGAAGAGACGTTTAAAAAGATCAATCGACCCGATAAAGCTCTCTCATGGGAGAAGATACTCGAGGGCCTGATACGCTTCCGCGTCGATTTTGGTGGTCCAATCTGGCTGGAGGTGATGCTCGTGGCCGGCATTAACGATTCCGAACAATCACTGCAGAATATCAAAGCAGCAATTGAGCGGATTGCCCCGGACAAGATTCATCTCAACACCGTAGCAAGGCTCCCTGCAGAAAGCTGGGCCCACGCGGTGCCCCCGGCGAAGATGGAAGAGATAAGGGCGCTTTTCGGTGACTCGGCGGAAATAATCGCAGAGTACTCCGGCCGTCATTCTCTGCACTCTCACAGCCCACGCAGAGATGAGATCCTCGGCACGCTCCGGCGGCGCCCCTGCAGCGCCGACGATATCGCCGCAGGGCTGCAAATCAACCGACACGAACTGGTGAAAGAACTTGCACTGCTTGAATCGGAAGGCTTGATCATCGCGGAGGAGTGGGAAGGCAACCGGTTTTACCGCCCGGCGGATAGTTGACCTCTATCACCGGCGCATTGCCGAAGCAATGTGGAAGCCGGGCTTTATTCAGCCGCTCTGCCGGACTTTTCTAACAGTGAGCACCGACGCCACCATGCAGATGAAATAAACCGGCGCCAGGTAAAAGAGTGCGCCGGTACCCTCGATGGCCAGCGCCGTCGCCGCACCGGCGGCTATCCAAAGCACAACGATTACTATCTCGGCGACTCCCATGAATTTATCTCCCTGGCTTAAGGCTCATCAAAATGCCAATCGCTGTCGCGTATATCCAAGACTCTGAGAACTGCCACGTTGCCTGTCGCAACGTCAAAGGCAATCTTGCGTCCCGTGTGCCCTCCGATATCCTCGCTCACAATTTTGATGCCTTTGCTCCTAAGCACCTTACGGGCAACGTTGATATTCTCCCGGCCGATATTGCGTCTCTCACTGTTTTCCTCTCCCTCAGGAGAGCTGCCGCCGAACAACTGTGCGATTATGTCCCTCTTGCTGCAGCCGGCCTCCTCCATCATTCTAATGAGAGTAATTGTTGCCACATTGCCGTACTTCGCGGTGGCTTTGTGCTTGTCATCCGTGAAGGGATAAAGAAAATTGTTCATGCCGCCGAAGCGGCGCTTCTTATCCCAGAGGCAGACGGAGACGCATGTGCCGAGAACGGCCTGAATAACGGAATTACCTTTGTTGAGGTAGATGAAGCCGGGCATAAGAAGATATTGGCTGTTATCGCGCTCAACCTCCGATTTGTGGCCTTTGCGCACCGCTATTTGCCTCCCTTGATCTGAAATATCCTACCATAATCACAGCATTGTTTATCCCGCCCGATAGGGAAAAACACACCCGATCCAATGCCCACGATTATTCTTTCATCTCAAAAGTGAAACGCAGGCTGAACCCGCCAAGATCGCTGCTTAATGGAATTTTCCGCCAAGCATTGCCTGGAAACAAAGGGAAAGGCAATACTCCATCGGAACTTTCTCATAAAATGTACACATTAATGCCCGTGAATGGACCTTTCGTCAAAATAATTTGCGAATTTGGGAAAGAATATCTTTTACCGACTTCCCCCAGGCCGGGCAAGCGGGATTCTGGAAATGGCGGAGGTGGTAGGATTCGAACCCACGGTAGGCTATCAACCTACAACGGTTTTCAAGACCGTCGCCTTAATCCACTCGGCCACACCTCCGCAAACCGTCAGCAGCGAAAGGGTACGTCGCTCGCCGGAGCCAGTCTAAGGATCAACACCCCTGATGGCAAGGCTGACTGTAACTTGCGCAACCCCTTAACACCTACTCTCAAGTTGACTATAAATTGTGCTGATGCAATACTCCGAGTCTCAATCTTGCTTAGTATCCGCCAACAGCAAAACAGCTCACTTCCAGTTTGGGGCAGCGATAAAGACTGCTGATCCGAAGAGATAATAAATCTCTCAGGCAAGAAAGGAATGAAGTCGACCATGACTCCCCTGGCCGATCCCCCGCTGTTCAAGAAGATTAAGTGCCTCGGCCGTGGTGGATTCGCCCAAACGTTTCTGGTGCAGGTCCTCGACCCCGATCGCGTGAAGGACTGGGGAGAGCTCGTTGCGATCAAGAATCCTCTCAGCGACAACGAGGAGCGCGTATTAATCAACGAATTAATCCTTAACGCCAGTCTTCACAAGTCGTTGCGTAAATTCGAGCACCCCAACATTGTGCGGTACCTGGGCTTCGAGAAGTTCGGGAGCGATGATCCACGGGACCAACGCTGGTCGATGGTGATGGAGTATGTTTCGGGAGGCAGCCTCAGGGACCGCCTCGGCAGGCGGGGCATGCAAAAACCGCTCGATCCGCCGTTGGCGGTGGAGATTGCTTGCGGCATCCTCGAAGGCTTGACGGCAATCCACAATGTCAACCTTATCCACCGGGATATCAAGCCGGAAAACATCCTGATGGATGGAGACATACCGAAAATAGCGGACCTCGGCCTCGGCAGGATGCTCGAGAAAAGCGACATGGCATACTCGCAGTACGGCACTGAGGACTACGTCCCTCCGGAAATCGTCGCCCGCTCAGGAGCTAGTTACAACGCCGACATCTGGTCACTGGGAGTGACGTTTTTTGAGTTGCTGACAGGCGAGTTGCCATTCAGCGGCGCGGGAATGCCCACCACGGTTGTTGTTGATAACATCAGGTACCACGAAGCCCCCTCGCCGCATTGTATCAATCCGGCAGTACCGCAAGAGCTGGGAGAGCTTGTCATTCATGCCCTGAACAAAGATCCGCAAAAACGCTTTGCCGACGCGGGCGAAATGCTCGCCGCACTCAGAAATCTAGGATTGGGATCCGGTAAGGAAATTGAGCGGGAATTGGAATATGTCAGGGAGTTGATGGCATCGCCTGATCAGATGAATGAGGCATCGGCAAAACTCCAGGAGCTAATGGAAAGCTACCCCAACGATGCGAGAGTGTTTCAGTGTCATGGCGAGCTGCATAACCGACGCCAGAAACATGCCAACGCCATCAAAGCATTTAAACAGTGCATTGAATTGGATCCCGACAATGCCATCTACCATTGGGATTTGGCGCTTGTACTGCAAAAAAGGGGCTTGATCAAACCTGCAGCCGCCGAGCTGAAAAAGGCTCTGGTATTAGGTCTTGAGCCGAGCCTGCAACGCTACGCAAAAACCCTGCTCAGTACACTGGAAAGGTAGCCTTCGACCAAGGCTCGAGACCCGCGCCATGCAATCACGGGACGCGTTGTTTGATGCCCACCCTGAATTACGATCCCACTCTAAAATTCGCTGGCGACTGTGTCCATTTCCCTCTGTGCCGGCAACAAAATAATGCATTCACTGCTTGAATTAATCGAGTGATTGACGTAAGTTATTGGCAGTCGGGATTCCAGCTTAATAAATATTTTGGTGTAGGGACGAATCTCATTTTCACGGACTCGTGGGTTTTCCCAGTCTTTCACAGAGCAGTAAGCGTCAAGCTTTGGTGACTATCCGCGTGTGGAACTGACTTTGAATGGGGTGGATATGGAAATCGAAAATCCAGTTTGGCGCGATGTGAAGCCCGAGCAAAGGCTGTCCTTTATTGAACAGGACATCATTGCCCTGATGCAGAAATGCAAGGATCTGGAGGACACGGCGGACCAAAAGGAATCAGAGACCCGCCGGCGCTCAGACGAGATGTTCCTCTCGCTGATTGATGTAATGGACAGCTTTGAACGTGTGTTTGACAACATTCGAAACAAAGAGGAACTGCTTGATAAGCAGACGCAGATTTGGGTTCGTAACTTCAGGACGATCTATCGTTCATTCAAAGATATTTTGTCCAAGCAGGGAGTCACCGAAATAAAGATGGTGGACATGTGGTTTGATCCTCGGTGGCACAAGGCCATCGACGCCGTCGATGACTCTCCGGAACCTCCCGGATCAATATTAAAGATTGCTCGAAAGGGTTACATGATTGGGAACAGGTGTCTTCGTAAGGCCGAGGTAATAATCGTTAGGGAGGAAGCATAAGTTCTTATTACTCGAATTACTCCAGACTAATCGGTGCAGGGATTCCAGAGAGCAGCCGTTCGCAAAAGAGAACCGGGGTGGAGGGGGCCTTCCCGGCTTCCCAACCCAAGACTCGATCAAAAAGAATAATCTTGGACTCTGACAGGGGATGAATCATGGGAATCAAAATCGGTATCGACCTGGGAACGACCAACTCGGCTGCCGCTATTGTACAAGGAAAGCAGCCGAGAATCATCGACAGCAAGGAAGCGAAACCGCAGATACGCTCCGTTGTGGGCTTGAGAAGAAGCAAGAGAAAAGGTGAGGTCAAGGAACAGATTCTTGTAGGCGATATCGCCGTGGACAATTGGGAAAACAGCCCGCAGGACACGATCGTCTCCATCAAACGCCTAATGGGTCGGGGCGTAGCCGATCCTGTCATCCAACGTATGAAAGGCAATTCTAGTTACCAAATCATAGAACCCTCCGACGGCACAAAGGACAGCATCCGCGTGGTCATGGGCGGCGATGAGTACTCACCGATTGAAATCTCATCAATGATTTTGAAGAAGATCAAGGAGGACGTCGAGTTTAAGGTCGGCGAGACGGTCGACCAGGCCGTCATTACCTGCCCCGCCTATTTCGGCCAGATCCAAAAGCAGGCGACCCGCCTGGCCGGCGAGTTGGCAGGGATGAAGGTGATCAAGGTGCTCGACGAACCGACGGCGGCGGCAATCGCCTTCGGGATCGATGCTCTGAAAGGCGACGAAGCAAAAACCATCCTGGTCTACGACCTCGGAGGAGGGACTTTCGATATCTCGGTGCTGATGATGGCCAAAGGAGCCTTTGCGCAGATAAACCTCGAAGGCGACATGTGGCTCGGAGGCGATGATTTTGATCAGGTCCTGGTGGACAAGGCCGTCGAATGGATCAAGGGCGAGTATGATCTCGATCCGATTAAAGATCACAAGGCAATGGTTCGTTTGAAGAAGAAGGCAAAGGAAGTCAAGGAACAGCTCTCTGCATCGCTCGATGCCGACTTTATTGTTTCAAGCCTGATGACCGATGAAAACGGCAATCTGGTCGATGTCGACTTCGGCGTAACGCGCGATGAATACGAGGCAATGATCGATCCGATGGTCGACAGAACGCTCGCACTCGTCGATAAATCCATAGCTAATGCAAACCTTACCGACGAACATGTCGATCACATCCTGATGGCCGGCGGCTCGACCGGTATCCCTCTGATACACAAGAAAATTGAGGCGCGATTCGGCCCGAAGAAGATCCTGCGAAATATCCACCCCAAGCACTGTGTTGCTTACGGCGCCTCGATTTTTGCGGCCGTCTCGGAGTGCGTGTTCTGCACAAATCCCGACCCCGAAAATCCCAAGGATGTCTGTGATCATCCGAACCCGGAGGGAGCAACCGTATGCGAGAGATGCGACGGACCCCTCGAAGTGATAAAAAAAACCACTGAACCAAAGGAGCCGACGGTCGAGAAGAAAGAAGAGGAGCAACCGGTCAGCGATGAAATCACCTTCGGCCCAATCAGCGGTGAATTACCCTATATTGAGGCGGCACCATATTTCTACGGAGCCCTGACAAGCGGTGGCGGATTCGCAGTATTTGTTAGAAAGGGTGATCCATGCCCGACGCAAGATCCTGAAACCAAGACATTTACGGCCTCGAGCGCGGAAGCCCGGATGATCGCAATCCCGATATATGGGAGAGACAGCATCGAGAATCCGGAGTTGGATGAAAAGCAGGGTATTGTATTTGCGGTGCTGCCGCCAAATCCGAAAAGAAAGCCTTTTACTATATTGGTTACGCTCAAGCTGCTTGGAACCAAAGAGTTCAAGGTGAATGCCCAACTTGAAGACGGGCGGCCGCTACACCCCTGGCGCATGATAGGAGAAAAGGATCAGAAGGCGATGGAAATCATGCAGCAGGGAGAAGAAGAAGCGTTTAGCAAAAGAGATTTCATTTCACCCGATGTTCAGATCAAGTTAAATGCCTTGCGGGACAAGTTTTACGCTGCCATGGAAGCCCACGATTTTGAAAAAGCGATGGAAATCGCAGAGGAACTGTTGAACGTTGCAAAGGCCATCACACAGGGCCCGACCGGCATTAGAGAGAAGTTGATGGGCATCGTCGGTTACACAGAATTCCTGCTTCACCGCTATGATAAGATGATGGACCCCGACCTGGCCTATCAGCTTAACAAAATGAAAGAAGACGGTAAGCATGCGCTGGAATCCGGCGATGAAGCAGACATGCAGACCGCCTTCGAGCAGCTCGATGCCACCACCGACAGGATTCCACAGCACGTCCAGATGCTTCTCGGCATGAGAATGGCGATTGCCCGCAGAGTGAGGCCGATCGATGTCGCCACTGCGGCCAACTTCGAGGAGAAACTGAACGAGGCCGAAGAAATGATCATGCAGGA
Organism: Acidobacteriota bacterium; assembly: GCA_035530855.1. GTDB lineage: Bacteria > Acidobacteriota > DATKUA01 > DATKUA01 > DATKUA01 > DATKUA01. Next base: position 49,671 of record DATKUA010000255.1, read on the forward strand.
GAATCCGATGGGATTACTGCTGCTCAAGGAGGTCACAGAGGAGCTCTCCAACTTCATCGAGACGCATCCCGAGCCGGAAGATATGCTCATCCCCTGCCCCCATCCGGGCTGCAAGCACATGGTGCGTGCCGACGTTTTCTTCTGCCCGGACGGTCATCCGGTCAACATCGTCAAGTCCTCCTCTTCAAGTTTCTCCGGGTGATATCGATTGCCTATGAGCAGGTACTATGAACGCGATTGATAAATAACTATTACATAAGGGGTTAACTGTGAAAGATCCACTCCAAACGCAGCAAACGCCTTATGAGGTGCTTGGCATCGAACGTGATGCCAGCGATTCCGAAATAATTGGCGCATTCAAAAAGGGTATGCTCAATCCCCGCCGGATGAAGGAAATCACTCTTGCCAACAAGATGCTGATGGATCCTGTCTCACGCGCTGGTACTGATCTTTTGCTCTACGACACATCGGTGCTTGAGAGGCTGACGCCTTCCCCTATAAACAATGAGAAAATCCTTGAACCCGGCCAGCGTCTTGCCACGGCTAAGGCGTGGGAACGAGCGTTGGCAGGTAATACAGCGGATCATGGCCTGAAACACAGCATAGCTCTTCTCTGGTACTGGTGGGCTCGTTATGAAGAGGAACGCGTGCAGGCCATGCTTATCCGCGCTGCGGAATTGGGTATTGAACTGAAGAAAATCGAAGGCAAGGCGGAATTGCTTCTCTTTCTCGGAGAAGCCGAAGGCTTGGATATCGATCCGGAATCGGGAAACGGCTGCCCCGAGAGCTTCGAGTGGCGTAACGATTGCCTTCCGGGAATTCCCCCGTTGGGCGATATCTGGAAAGCCGCCATCGGCTATTGGGTCATGTTGGTGAGCTCCGATGCCTTCTGCGACGCCTTCGATCGCCTCGATCAGAGGCAAAGAAACGAACTCCGCAGGAGCCACGGCGTCGAAATGCTTAAGAGTTCGCTCCAGAAGTACAACAGCGAGTACCGCAACCGAGGCGCCATTTCAATGGCTGCACTTTACAAAGAACTAATCCTCTCCCTCTCGGTCGAACAAAAGACGGCGCGTGCCATGTCCTCCGCCGGTGTGAAAGTCGGAGCGGGAGCACCTCTGAGCTGCGGCGCACTCGCTTTGGAAAGGCTCGGCTTAATCGATCAGATAAGGTCCAAACTCGACAAGGCCCTGGAACATTATCCCGATAATGAAACTCTTCGTAGTCTGCGCGACAGCCTGTCGCCGCACTCGAGGATCGCGACCCTCATCGACGACGGCAAGTTCGAGGAAGCCTTGGAGGCCATCGCCGGTGAAAAGAAAAGCGACGAAACAAATGCGCTTAAAGCAAAGGCTCTTTTCGGATTGGGAATGGACCTGGAAAGCGCGGGAGAATCGAACGAGGCCATGGAGGCCTGGGAAAAAGCCCTCAAAGCCGCCGACGATCCCTCGCTGAAGGACAAAATAAGGAACGCGGTTTCCGAGTCGTGTACCAAGCATGCTGCGGCAAAGGCGGATACAGACCTCGAGGGGGGAATCAGACTTCTGCGTAGAGGTTACAAGCTCGTCGCCAGTGAGAAGACCAAATCAAACCTGGCCGAGCTGCTGACCAGAAGAGGAATTGAAGTCGTTGTGCAAGTGCAACAGGAATTCGAGAAAAATCAGACACCCACCAAGAGCATGATCTCCAAGGCGAAAAAGGGTGTCGCCGACCTGCAGGAAGCCAGGAAGCTCGGCTCGCAGAAAGCCGCCGAACAGCTAAGCGCCGCTGAAAATTTCCTCGATATCCTCAAGCAAGCGATGGGGGCCGGCAAGCACCAGAAGAAACTGGAGACCGCCCTTAAAAATCAGGATTGGGACGACGCTATCGACATCCTCAGGCAGATGCGAAACGAGGTTTCCGGCGAAGCAAGAAACCAAATTGAGAAAAACATGGCTGTTTGTTACCTCAACCGGGCCGGCAAGAAAATGGAAGTGATACAGCGCGAAATGTCAAGCTCCTCGCCTGATTTGTGGACCCTGAAAAGCACACTTCAAGCGATCCTGGAGGACCTCGGAGAAGCAAAGAAGCTCGATCCGTACAACGCGGAGGTCGACAATTTCCTCAACTCCATCGCCGGCTCACCGCTGGCACAGATTCTCACCATGGATGACCTCTCAGGCTACAGCGTCTCATCGCAACCGACCTCTTACCAGGGATACTCGTCTTACAGCGACGCGGTCGAGAAGGTGATGGGCTGGTTATTGCTCGGAGCCGTATGGTTGGGAATGGCAATAATCATCTTCGGCCTGCTTTACCTTTCAGCCCTCTGGAATCCGGATTTCAATCCGGATGACATTCTCGGAAATTCGCTGACGGCTCTGGGCGGTTCGGCTTTCCTCGTCCTGATGTACAAACTGAACAGTTAAAAGAAATACATACGTGGGACCGGATAAGAATGCCTCATAACTACAGGTTGGCGAGTTCGCATCGAACAGGAAAAAAGGAACCGTTCCTGCGATCCGGAGAGGCTCAATTCTGGAAAAACCCGGCAATTAGATGGAATACAGAAGAGAAATCGAGTCTTTGAAGTGGGATTAGGTGAGCTCAATGAATATCGATTGTCCGGTATGCCCTCGAAAGAACATTCCACCGGAGAACTCCAGTTGTCCGCAATGCGGCGTGGATCTCGCACCGCTCAGGCGCGTGCGGCAACTCGGAGGGTCGTTCTATCAAGACGCCAAACACCACCTCGATCAGGGCGATCGGGATGCCGCGGTCCGCTCCCTCGATTTAGCCGTCAGTTTACATGGCGTGGCGGCATCCATTCCCGCCGCCCTGCTTCTGGCAAAATTAATGATCGATTCCGGGAAAAGCCGGTGGGCAGCCGCATTGCTCGAAAAAGTAATCGTCGCAGATCCCGACAACGAAGAAGCGCGGGAACTGCTGGCCGCGGAAGCGCCGCTCACCCGGGAAAAGCCTGGATCGAGATCCGCATTAAGAATTGCTCTCGCCGTCGTCGCCATTCTGGCGGTAGTCGCGGCATTTTTCTTTGGCGAGCTCTCCTACAAGACCTTCTCTGCGGAATACAAGGCCCTATCAGACCAGGC
>DATKUA010000256.1:0-3742 GCA_035530855.1 Acidobacteriota bacterium
GATGTGCGCACGCCGGTGATGGTTTGCATGGACGGCTTCCAGAGCAGCCACTGCGCCGAGAACATCGTTATCGAGCCCGACAAGTTCGTCACGGACTTCGTCGGCACCTACAAGCCGTCCTACACAACTTTCCTCGATGTCGACAATCCGACGACGATGGGTGCCTACGACCTGCCCAACTACCTGTTCGAGCACAAGCGGGAGCAGCACCAGGGCCTGCTGGAAGCCCCTGCGGTGATCGAGGCTGTCGGCAAGGAGTACGGCGAGAAGACCGGCCGCCCCTACGGTTTCGTGGAGGAATATCGTCTGGAGGACGCGGAGTTCGCGGTGGTAGCGATGAACGCCACCTGCGGCACGGCCAAGGATGTGGTGGACGAGCTGCGCGAGGAAGGTATCAAGGCGGGGCTGCTGAAGGTGCGCGTCTACCGGCCGTTCCCTTACGAGATCGTGGCGCAGGCGTTGAAGCCGCTGAAGGCGGTTGCCTGCCTGGACCGCATGCTTCCCAACGGCGCCATGGGCGGCCCGTTGTTCAACGAAGTCCGCAGCGCTCTTTACGACTTCGCCGTCAAGCCCTCCGTGGTCAACTACATCTACGGAATCGGCGGGCGCGACCTGCAGCCGAAGCACCTGCGCAGGGCCTTCCTGCGGTTGAAGGACATCGGCACGAGCGGCGAGACCGGACCGTACGTCGACTATCTGAACTTGCGCGAGTAGGAGGAGAAGACCATGGCAGCGATAACACTGAAATCAGCCGCGGCTATGCCGCTGAAGATGGCGCCGGGCCACAAAGCCTGCCCCGGCTGCGGCCTGCCGATAATCTGCAAGCAGGCGTTCAGCCAGGTCGAGGATCCATTGGTGGTGAGCGTGGCCACCGGCTGCCTGGAGATCATCTCCAGCGGCTACCCCGTCACGGCCTGGAACATCCCGTTCATCCACAGCGCGTTCGAGAACGCGGCGGCAACCATATCCGGCGCCGAGGCGACCTACATCTCGCTGAAGCGGCGCGGGCGCATCCCGGCCGACAAGAAGATCAAGTTCGCGGCGTTGGCCGGTGACGGCGGCACCTACGACATCGGCCTGCAGGCGCTCAGCGGAGCGCTGGAGCGCGGGCACAACTTCGTTTACATCTGCTTCGACAACGAGGCTTACATGAACACGGGCGGCCAGCGCAGCGGCGGCACGCCGATGGGTTCGTCGACGACCACCGCCCCGGCGGGCAAGGTGAAGGCGGGCAAGTTGCAGTTCAAGAAGGACCTGACGATGATCTGCGCCATGCACCACATCCCCTACGCCGCCCAGGTTGCGCCGAGCCGCTGGCGCGACCTGATGAAGAAGGCACGCAAGGCGTTCGACTACGAGGGCCCGGCCTTCATCAACGCGCTCAGTGTTTGCCCGACCGGCTGGAAGAGCGACGCCTCGATGGGCATGGAGATCACCCAGATGGCGGTCGACTCGTGCATGTTCCCGCTCTTCGAGGTGGAGAACGGCCTGGTGCGTGTGACTTACAAGCCGAAGGAGAAGCTGCCCGTGGCCGAGTACATGAAGCACATGGGCCGCTTCCGCCACATGTTCAAGCCGGAGAACGCGGAGTTCCTGGGCCGTATCCAGGAGGCGGTCGACGAGCGCTGGGAGTGGCTGCTGCTGCAGGACCGCTTCACGCGCGAGCTCGAGGCGGAGAAGAAGGCAGAAAAGGAATATGGGGTCTGTAAGGGCCTTCTGTTCACTGACGTTGCATGCTCAGCCGGGCGCGGTATATCAACCGCGCCCGGTTTTTCATATCTCCTTTGAACCGGGCTTTCATTGCCGAAAGTGTCCAGGCGGAGCTCAAAGGACGTTCGGGATTTGACGGATCTCAAGACCTCATTGCTCGACACCCATAAGTCATCAAGAACTTTAGCTGTAGAAATTCTGTTTTCATAACACTAAAATATTTGAATCCACGGTCCTTATCTAACAGAAAAGCAATCGTGTGTTTAAAATATCATGTAGTGTTGTTTAAAGATCGCATTTGACAAATTGAACAAAAATCATTAAATTTGGATGTAGAATACTACGCTTTGCTATTCTGATATTTATTAAGGCTTCGTGGCAATGTTGAGGGCTGCTACCATTGTTTTTACGGCTGGTGCGGTTTTTTTCTTTCAGTATTGTACAACGAAATCGGAGAACAGCGATTCGGCTCTCTCCGTCATTCAAGTTGACAAAGAGCAGCTTGGCTGGACGCTCGAGCCCGGAAGCACCGACGCTCACGAAGCGATAGCAGCGATGTGGAATTGCCCGCAGGAAAAGGTGCATCCCCTACAAGTCACAGGCTTTGTTAAAAATCCTTTTAAAGAAAAGCCCTTCATGCCGGCATATCTCAGATACAAGGATGGTGTGCTGTACGTTTATGATGAATATTCGAAAAACGTTGTGAAGTTTGACAGCAAGCTGGAATATCTGGGCAGTGTGTTCGGAGACGGTTATATCGATCCTGGGGAGAATGTCACGTGCCTGCGTGTCGATGACGAAGGCTGCGTGGTTCTTACCGGTCTGAGAGACATCTATTTCTCGGGAGAAAGTCCGAGAAAATTGAAAAATTATTATCGCCTGCAGAGGTTGATACCAGTTAGCAACCAGTTGCTCTCTCCCAACTGGGGGTGGGTGTTGAGCTCAAGGGAAGTGATGTTCGACATCCTCGATTACGATCTGAAACATATCAAGAGTGTCGGGAAGCAGATGTATTTCATCAGTGACGACGATCGAACTACTGATACATATGTAAATGCTGTTGGAGGCAGAATATATGTGGTGCCATCTCATTGTGTCACGTTTGGCATTATGAATACGACAAGCTATGACATAGAAGAGGTGAGACTGGATGCCGGAGATGAGATACGAATAATGGAGGAAAATAACAAGAAGAACTTGGAAGATCCCACAAATTATAAAAGCAAGAGGATATTCAGCGATGCCGCTTTGCTCGGGGACAAACTATATGCAATGTCTGCATTCAAGATATCGCGCGACAAGAACTACATCTCGATAATTGAGTTTGACGATAAGCTGAAGATGAATAATATATATTACTATAATTATGCTGATAGCGATGAGTATAAAGTATACGTTCATCACATGGCAGCCTTTGCCGACGGGAGTGATGTGTATTTCGCGGTGACGTTGCGAGCGACAGTTGAGATTGAAAACAGCTCAGTTGTATACATATTTTCGGTGAAGAAGGGGTGATGTGATCGCCTCAGGGTGCCCGGGGCGAGAGGTATTGCCGATGGTTTGTGTGAGCTTGATCGTTTCAATTTTTCTTGCGGTCAGTGCGCCTCAAGATGTGCCAAAAGCGGAGGACTTGTTGAGGTGGTTTCCCGAGGGAACATACGACGCCGTCTCCCATGTAGATATTGAGAAATTCAGAGCCTTAAAGGGCGCCGATTTAGTTGGATCGCGGCTGTTACCCGCTGAGATGGCGGAGAGATCGGGGCATTCACTGCCGCTCTCATTCTTCAAGAAGTACAAATCGGTCACGTTAGCGCATCTGGTTAAGTACGAATTAGCTGAAGACGAGACAGAGGGAGAAGGCGGAAAGGCTGAAGAAGGGCGTCGTGAGCGGCTGTCTCCTATCGAGATTTCTTTCGAGGATGCCGACGGCAATCGGGTGTTCCGGCGGTTTAGCGAGAGCGGCGCGGATCTTTTCGTTTTCAGGTTTGACGATCTCGAGGGATTGGTCAAGGCCGCTGTCAAGAGCGGGGAG
>DATKUA010000257.1:0-62071 GCA_035530855.1 Acidobacteriota bacterium
ATTCGGAGTACCGGCTTATAATTTAATGCCACAAGATACGAATTCTGGAAGGAACAGGTTTTACTATCTACGCATCGGCCTTCCGTACTTTCTTGGAAGGCGATTCCGTCGATTGCTCACTCCGTTTGAATCTGAATCTGAGCTGCTTCACCGGCTTTTTTCGCACGACGCGTCGCAACTTGCGCCTTTGTCGTTTCTCAAGCCGGAGGCGTTTGAAGGCGCGCGCGGTTGACACCATCTGCTCCTTCATCTCGCGGAAGGTTCGGCGGCGGCGCAATACCTTTCGCAGTTCCGGCTGCATCCCGCGCCAGAACTTGCCGATGTAGCCGATCATGGAGACTATCGACAAAACCATCACTAGGTAAAGGAAGGCCAAACCAAGCACGTAGGTGTGAATTGAGAGGATCAGGAAGCCGACGGCGAAGACTTGGGCGATCATCTTGTACTTGCCGAAGCTGGAGACCTCAATCTGGAAGCCCTCGGTGGCGGCGATCAGCCGCAGTCCGGAGACGGCGAATTCGCGCCCCAGGATGATCACCACGATCCAGGCCGGCGCCAGCCCAAGCTGGACCAGCGAGACAAACGCGGCGGAGATCAGCAGCTTGTCGGCGACCGGATCAAGCAGCTTGCCGAGGCGGGTGACCTCGTTGCGCAGGCGGGCGAGGTAGCCGTCGAGCACATCGGTGAACGCAGCGACGGCGAATATCGCCAGCGCGATGATGCGGGCATTGAGCGTGAGAAAATCCTGTTCCGAGCGGCCGGTGAGCAGCACCGCCACCAGCAGGGGCACGAGGAAAATACGCAGCAGTGTGATGTAGTTAGGAATGCTCAAAGTCGGTACCCCATCACCCCGGCTCGAATACAGTTCGGGAAAGAATTGCAAAGAATGACCGAGGTCTTAAGATATTCGCGACCGGCTATCTCTGTCAACGGCTCCCCGTTGTAGTTAAACAAATCGTCAGAAAGTGCCGATAAGGTGATTGAGGGATAGACGCAGTTCGAGGGCAGCTTTAAATCTTCTCTGGCGCTTGTGCCCGATCAGCTTCTGTCTATGCTCGGGCGGATGACGTCCGGCGCGGCGGAGCTGTCTACGCAACCCGAGACTTTTGCGTCGGGTGAGACGAACGATGCAGATGCCCTTCTGAGCTACGTCTGACCTTCCGACGCTCCCGGCGGATCACCGAATAAATACGCAGAGTTTAAATCCAAAAGCCTCAAAGTCTGCTTAGCATGGATTAGAAACGACGCTTCAATGCGGTATATGCGCGAATCCATCCTTTCACGACTGCAGCGTGGTCCGATGCAGCGGATCAGCCCGGCTTATGTAATAATCGTTATAGTTACCCTGCGCCCAAGGCTCTACCATGTTCGACAATAAGTAAGAAGGAAGAATTAGATGTCCGCCGCGAAAACGATATGGATGATTCTCGCCGTTGGGCTGGTCGCCCTTGCGCTCACCGTCATTTTCCCCCTCCTCGCTCAGGAGGATCCGCAGGACGCCGGCAAGCGCTACGCTCGGGGCACGAGGGAGATCTATTCGCGCATTCTCGTGCAGGCAGAGCGCTACCTCAAAGGCAAGCAAATCCTGCAGGTTTCGGATGAACTGCTGGCGGGCTTCATACCCGATTATGTCGAGTTTTATCTCGACGGCGAGCTGGCGGTGATCGACCGCGACGCGCCGTTCGAGGCTACTGTCGACGTCGGCGACTATACGAAGAAGCACTCGATCCTGATCGTCGCGGTACGCGACATCGCACTCGAGATAACAGAGGCTGAACAGACAGCAGAGGCCGGGCAGGCGGCGGGCGGCACGTTCAAGATCGCAATCACCAATCCGCAGGAGGGCACGTACGTCCTCGGCCGCACGCCGATCGTCGTCGAAGCGGAGTTCGAGGAGGAGGGAGCACGGCTGGAGACGGTGCAGTTCTTTGTCGACGACGAGCCGGTCGGCACGGTAACGCAGGAGCCGTGGGAGTTGGTCCACGACTTCGGCCGGAAATTCAACGGCCGCCGCATCAGCATTACCGCGATGGACAACCTCGGCCGCCGCGCGGCCGCCGCCGTCACCACAACGCCGCTTGAGCGCAGCGGCTACTACATCGAAACGCGAGTTGTCACCCTCGACGTGATCGTCAGCGATGACCGCGGCAAACTGATCGGGCAACTCACCAGGGACGATTTCCAGGTGTTCGACGACGGCGCCGAGCAGGAGATTCGCTACTTCAGCTCCGAGGAACGCCCGATCTGGGTGGCGGTTCTCATCGATACCAGCGGCTCGATGCGCGGCGCTAAGATCCGCCGCTCTATCTTCGCCGCCCAGCAGTTCATCAACCAACTCAAGCCGGCCGATCAAGCGATGGTTGTCACCTTCGGGCCCGAAGTGCAGGTGCTCAGTGAGTTCACAAACGATTACGACAAACTGCTCGACCTCATCGGCGGCATCGACGTGATCGAAAACGCGCTCACGCCGCTGAACCAGTCGCTCTACGAAACGATGGACAAGTTCAAGGACCGCATCGGCCGCCGCGCGATCATCGTCATCTCCGACGGCGCCGACACAGCCAGCAAAATCGGCCCAACCGAGGTTCACGAAGCGGCGAAAAAAGTTGATGTCAGGATCTACGGCATCGCCATCCGCCAGGTTGGCATGGAAGGACGGCTGGGCAGCCTCGACGACCCGGCCGCTTACCTGCTCCGCGGCCTCGCCGACACTACCGGCGGCGACAGTTACTTCCCCACCTCCACCAGCGAGTTCCTCAACATCTTCCAGACGATAGCCGCCGAACTACGCAGCCAGTACTCGCTCGGCTATGTGCCGCCGCGCGCGGAGGACAACCGTTATCGCAGCATCGACGTGAAACTGAAGCGGCGCGGCGCGATCGCTCGCACCCGTAAGGGCTACTACCCCGACGAGGAGAGATAGGCCCTGGATTTTTCCAAGGGCTGTAACCGGGAATTATCCAACCAGTAATCGCTCGGTTATAGTCCTGTTCCATAAATAATGACCGCTGGCACTCGCTGGACGTGAAAGTTGAGAGGCCCGGCCTGGTTGTGAGCACCCGCAAAGGCCATTACCCGCGGGATACACTCACAGCCGCGTTTAATCACAAATAAACGAATGGCTATTCGGAGGCCTTCTGAATATCGCTGAAGTCTTTACGCGCTAACGCGATCCGGGCCAGCACTGCAGCCCAGAGCGCCAAACCGGGGACGAATATTTCACCGTGATAAGGGCCGATGTCGCCGGAGGTGATGATCCTGACCGAATCGAGCATGAAGCTTAAAAGTATCAAAGCCCACGCTCCGAGCACGGTGATGATGTACCCCTTCCTCAGCGCTACACGGCCGGTCCTCTCTTCGATCCAGACGAGGATAATCGCTGAGAGCACAAGAAACACAGACACCAGCACCGGCGCAATTACCGGCCCGGCCCACGGCACCGGCAGCAGGAAAAGCAGATCGGGTGTCAGCAGTGACTGCGGCCAGCCCTCGAAAAGCACCAGCCAGATGTAATAGAAGATGTCCCAAACGCCGAAAGCAAACATGAACCAGGCGAAGCGCCGCCACCAACTCCGCCCGGCGAAGAAAGCGACGGCCGCAAGCACAACAATCGTTGAGAATTCTCGTCCCAGTTCGACGACCAATACCCCCGCGGGCCACTGCACCAGCGGGAAGGCAAAACCCTCCGGATAAAAATGATAATGCAGGTAGTGCACCACCGCCGACTCTATCCAGGCGAATGCTATGGAAAAAAGCGCCAGCCAGAAAAATGCCGCCCTCAGCGAAGGCTGCCCGTCTCCACTCATTCGCCGAAAACCCTGCGGAAAATGGCGTCGACATTGCGCAGCATCGAGTGCGGATCGAAGAGGTCGTCCAGTTCGGCCGGCGTCAGTTTCGCCATCACCTCATCATCCGCGGCGAGAAGATCCTTCAGCGGTACTTTCTCCTCCCAGCAGCGCATCGCGTTGCGCTGTGACGCGGCATAGGCTTCCTCCCGCGTCATACCCTTGCGCACCAGAGCCAGCATCACGCGCTGCGAGTAAACCAGGCCACGGGTGAGGCCCATGTTCTCCAGCATCCGCTCCGGGTAGACGACCAGGCGGTCGGCGATCTTCGTCAACCGCCGCAGCATGTACTCGATCAGGATGCAGGAGTCAGGGAAGATTACACGCTCGACGGAGCTGTGGCTGATGTCGCGCTCGTGCCACAGAGCAACGTTCTCCATCGCCGCCAGGGCATTGGCACGCACCACTCGTGCCAAGCCGCTGATGTTCTCGCTGCCGATTGGATTGCGCTTGTGCGGCATCGACGAGGAGCCCTTTTGCCCTCTGGTGAACTCCTCCTCGACTTCGCGGATATCCGTGCGCTGCAGTCCGCGGATCTCGACGGCCAGCTTCTCCAAAGTACAGGCCAGCAGGGCCAGACTGCTGAGGAAAGCTGCGTGGCGGTCGCGCTGAAGTACCTGTGTGGAAACCGGGGCAGGTTTCAGTCCCAGCAGCTCGCAAACGCGCTCCTCGATCTCCGGCCCGAGATGAGCATAGGTGCCGACCGAGCCCGAGATCTTGCCGAAGGCGAGACCTTCCTTCGCCGCCTCGATCCGAGCCCGCGCCCGGCCTAATTCCTCATAATAGAGGGCGAACTTCAGCCCGAGGGTTGTAGGTTCGGCATGGATGCCATGCGTGCGGCCCACCATCACGGTCTTCCTGTGCTCCAGGGCTCGCCGCTTGAGGACTCCGCGCATCTCGTCCAGCCGTCCGAGGATCATCTCCGCCGCTTCCTGCACGACCAGGCAGAGCGCGGTGTCGATCACGTCGGAGCTGGTTACGCCGTAATGAAAGTACCGCGCCGGCTCGCCTACTTGCTCTGCGATAGAGGTCGTGAAGGCAACCACGTCGTGCTTGATCGTCTCTTCGATTTCGGAGATGCGTTCTACATCGATCTTAGCCTTCGCCTCGACCTCATCCGCGGCATCGGCGGGAATGATCCCCTGCTCGCCGAGCGCTCGCATGATCGCTATCTCCACCTTCAGCCAGGCGGCGAAGCGGTTTTCGTCGGTCCACAGCCGTCCCATCTCGGGATTCGTGTAGCGCGGTATCATCACCTTCCCCCAGTAAAAACCAGCAACGTTCGCCGCTCGCGACCGCGGCCTCATATTGGTTTATCGGTTCAGAACCGTCGATATAAATTGACATTGCCGCAGGCGCACGTCAACCAATTCTCCTCTTCAACAGAGACGGATTGACCTGGAAGGTGCATGCTGAGCAGTGACGACGATCTCCGGCCCATAGAGTCCGGCAGCCGCGCCAACAACCTTAGTATGAGCCTGTAGCGCGAGCTCCGGCGTGTTGTTCTGCTGGGAGAGGTGAGCCAGAAAAACCACGGCCAGATCGGAGGATGCCACCTTAGCCAGCAGCTCTGACGAGGCGGAATTGCTGAGATGGCCGGTGCGGCTGAGGATGCGCTGCTTGATCGGCCATGGATACGGCCCGTATAGCAGCATGTCCGGATCGTGATTACTCTCCAGGACAAGGATGTTGCATTCCTGGAGACTGCGCGCTGTCAGTTCCGGTGCGTAGCCGAGATCGGTGACGTGGCCCAGTGTCATCCCATTGCAGCGGACGATGAAGCCGAGCGGGTCGGCGGCGTCGTGCGGCACGGAGAAGGGCTTGATATCCAGATCGCCGATGCTGAATTCCTCGCCGGCGTTGACGTGTTCTATCCGTGTGAGACCCATCTCGTCGAATCTGCGCGAGGCGAACGTCGCCTCAGCGGAAAAAACCGGCATGGAATGGCGCTTGCAGAGCACGCGGAGGCCGCAGATGTGGTCGGTGTGTTCGTGGCTGATGATCACCGCATCGAGCCTGGCGGGATCCCAACCCACAGAAGCCATTCGCAGTTTCAGCTGGCGGTGAGAGAAACCGGCGTCTATCAGTATCGACGTCCGCTCCGAGCGGATCAGCGTCGCGTTACCGGAACTCCCGCTCCCCAGAACGGTTACCTCTATCATCCAATGATCCTAATCGCCGACGGGGCAGCGTGCAATCGCTTTTGTGGTTTTCACTCCGATGACCGCGACTGCATGCATTGGTGAATATGGAGGGCGATGCGTATGGGCTTTAATTAGGGAAAAGCTCTGCCAAGTGCTTTCTCCAGCCGTCCTGATTGCCGACGGCGGCAACCGTGAGCGGGGAGCCTTCGATGACGTCCGCGGCTATAGCCGCCACGTCTTCGACCGTGACCGCATCCAGTTTGGCCAGCACTTCGTCCATCTGGGTCACAGCGCCGAAGTAGATCATCTGGCGTGCGAGGAAGGCCATGCGGCTTGCGCTGTTTTCGAGACCGAGCATTATGTCGCCCTTGACGAACGTCTTGACCCGGCTGATGTGAGCGGGGTCGATATCGCCTCCAGCAACGGCATGCAGTTCCTGCAGCACGACCTCTGCCAGCCTTTGCACCCTGTCCGGGCTTGTCGCAGCGTAGACGCCCAGCAGGCCGCAATCCTTGAAAGTGCTGGTAAAAGAGTTGATCGCATAGGCCAGGCCGTTGCGTTCACGCACGTGTTGGAACAGCCGCGATGAGATCGACCCGCCGAGGTAAGTATTCAGCGTATCGAGGGCATAACGGCGGTTATCGGTTTTACCGAATGCGTTTGCGCCCAGCAGCAGTTGGACCTGTTCCATCTGCTCGCGTTCGAGCATCTCGGATCGAGGCTGGTAGGCGGGCGGCGTCTCTACAGTCTGCTTTCCACCCGCTTCCATTCCGCCGAGGTAGTGCTGAGCCATCTCGAAGACATCACCGCTCATTACATTTCCGGCGACTGCCAGAATTACCCTTCCGGGCCGATAGTTTTCGTTAAAAAAGCGGATGACATCGTCCGTGTTGAATGACCTGACGGTGGATTCCCGACCCAGGATTGAGCGCCCGAGCGGGTGGCTGTTGAAGAATGTGCTGAGGAAAAGCTCGTGGGCGATTTCCTCGGGGGAATCCTGCACCATTTTTAGTTCTTCGAGAATTACCTCGCGCTCCAACTCGATGTCGTCCGCGCCCAGCTTCGGCTGGAAGACCACCTCTGTGAGCAGGGACAGGACGTCTTCGAAGTGCTCGTCGAGCACCTTGGCAATGTAGCTGGTGTACTCCCGGCCGGTGAAGGCATCGAGGTTTCCGCCCATGCTGTCGATCGCCTCTGCGATCTCGAGGCACGAACGGTGGTCAGTCCCTTTGAAGACGAGGTGTTCGATGAAGTGGGACAGGCCCGCCTGCTCGTCGGTTTCGTGCCGCGAGCCTTGCCTCACCCATAAGCCCATGGAAACCGATCGCAGCAGCGGAATTTCTTCGACGACTACCTGGAGTCCGTTGGGCAATCTCTCGGTAAATAATTTTTGTTCCATATCTTATATTTCCCAAGCAACAGCATAGCCGAGAAACGCTGCGGCGCAAAGCCCGCAGATGTCTTGAGATGGCTTGCTTTTTCCATTTCACTCCACTATAGTTTCCCACCCGTAGCCCGACCTGAAAAGAACCTAAGAGATAGCAGGAAATGAAGATCGACGCCGAACTCGTGGACAAGGTTGCAGCGCTCGCCAATCTCGAATTCGATGAGCAGCAAAAAGAGGAATTCGCGGCGCAGTTCGCTGGTATTGTCAGCTTCGTCGAGCAGCTCTCTGAAGTCGACACGTCCGGCGTCGAGGCCGACGACATCCACGGCCGTGCGGACAATGTCCTCTCCGCTGATGAGCCTAAGAAGCTGCTCGGCCGTGAGCAGGCTCTCGCCAATGCGCCGGAGAGGGACGGCGAGTTCTTCCTCGTTCCGAAAGTGATAGCCGACGAGTAACCGCCATGGAAGAACTGACCTTACAGCCAATCTGGCGTCTGCAGGAGCTTCAGCGGTCCGGGAAGGCCGGGGCGGAAGAGATTTGCAGAGCATACCTGGATCAAATCGAAAAACTCGATGCCGATCTCGGCGCCTACCTCACGCTGATGCCGGAGAAGGCACTCGAGACAGCCAGGAAAGCCGATGAGGCACGTGCCGCCGGCAATGACCCCGGCCCGCTTGCGGGAGTGCCGTTGGCAATCAAAGACAACCTCTGCCTCGAAGGCGAGAAGACGACATGCGCCTCGCGCATCCTCGAGAATTACATTCCACCGTTCGATGCGACATCCGTGGCGCGCCTGCGCGCTGCCGGAGCGGTGTTTCTCGGCAAAACCAATCTCGACGAATTCG
Organism: Acidobacteriota bacterium; assembly: GCA_035530855.1. GTDB lineage: Bacteria > Acidobacteriota > DATKUA01 > DATKUA01 > DATKUA01 > DATKUA01. Next base: position 8,222 of record DATKUA010000257.1, read on the forward strand.
CCATGGGCTCGTCGACGGAGTGGTCGGCTTTCCGCATCGCCCGAAATCCGTGGGACGCGGATCTCGCTCCCGGCGGCTCCAGCGGTGGCAGCACCATTGCCACGGCAGCAGGCCTGGCTGCTGCAGCGCTGGGCAGCGACACCGGCGGCTCGGTCCGTCAGCCCGCCTCTTTCTGCGGAATTGTCGGACTCAAACCGACCTACGGGCGCGTCTCGCGCTATGGCCTGGTGGCATTTGGTTCGTCACTCGACACGGTATGCCCCCTCACCCGCTGTGTGCGCGACGCAGCGATCCTGCTCGGAGTTATGGCCGGTCATGACGAAAACGACAGCACCAGCCGCACCGAACCGGTACCCGACTACCTGGCGGCGTTGAACGGCAACCTGAAGGGCTTGAAAATCGGCGTTCCCCGGGAAGCATTCGGAGAAGGCCTCGATGACCAAGTCCGTGCAGCGTTCGAGAACACACTGAAATTAAGCGAAGGCATCGGCGCGGCCACCGCGAGCGTCGAACTGCCTCATCTGGCTTACGGCATACCGGCCTATTACATTGTCGCCTGCGCCGAGGCGTCATCAAACCTCGCCCGCTTCGACGGCATACGTTATGGCCTGCGCACCGAGGGTTTCACCGATCTTCGCGACCAGTACCGCAAGACGCGCACGGCGGGCTTCGGCCCCGAGGTCAAGCGCCGCATCATGCTCGGCACCTTTGTCCTCAGCTCAGGCTACTACGACGCCTACTACCGCAAGGGCACGCAAGTGCGGGCGCTGATCAAGCATGATCTTCAGAAGGCGTTCGAGCAGGTGGACCTGATCGCCATGCCCACCTCCCCAACCACGGCATTCAAGCTGGGCGAGAAACTCGACGACCCGGTGCAGATGTACCTCGCCGACTACTTCACCGTAACGGCGAATCTGGCCGGTGTTCCTGCAATCTCGATAAACTGCGGTTTCTCGAAAGATGGCCTGCCGATAGGTTTCCAACTGATCGCGCCGCACCTCGCCGAGGACCGTTTGCTCAGCGCCGCGGCGGCTCTGGAAGAAGCGCTCGGTCTCGTCGACAGACATCCACCGATCGATTAAGAGGTGTAGTTATGGATTCCAACTTGCCGGTAATAGTCGGCAAAAGCGTGGAGGGCGATAATTTTACTCCGAAGGAAATAGTCCGCGCGCTCGATAAATTCGTCATCGGCCAAAAGAATGCCAAGCGCGCCGTCGCCATCGCTCTGCGCAATCGCATCCGGCGAATGAAGCTCACACCCGAGATGGCCGAAGAGGTCGCGCCGAAGAACATCATCATGATCGGCCCCACCGGCGTGGGCAAGACCGAGATCGCCCGCCGCCTCAGCCGCCTCACCCACTCGCCGTTCCTCAAAGTGGAGGCGAGCAAGTTCACCGAGGTCGGCTACGTCGGCCGCGATGTCGAGTCGATGATTCGCGATCTGGTCGAGATCTCAGTCAACATGGTCAAGAACGAGCATCGCCAACGAGTACACACCCGGGCCGAGCGCCGCGCCGAGGAGCGTGTCCTGGACAAGCTCTTACCGACCAGCGGGATGCGTGACGCCAGCCCCGACGCCGTCGACCAGCGCGCTGCCACCCGCGAAAAATTGCGTTCCAAGCTGCGCGACGGCAGCCTCGACGAGCGCGAGATCGAGGTCGAGGTTACAGAGCGTTCCTTCCCCTCCCTCGAGGTGATCACCAGCTCGGGTGTCGAGGAAATGGGCATCAACATCAAGGAGATGCTGCCGGGCATCTTCGGCGGGCGTAGCAAGCGCCGCAAGATGAAGATCGGCGACGCCCGCGAGTACATCGTCTCCGAGGAGGTCGACCGCCTGCTGGACATGGACGCCGTTACCCGGGAAGCGCGCAAGAGGGCTGAGGAATCAGGCATCATCTTTATCGACGAACTCGACAAGATTGCCGGCAGGGAGGGCGCAGGCAAGGGATCCGGACCCGACGTCAGCCGCGAGGGAGTGCAGCGCGATATCCTGCCAATTGTCGAGGGAACTACCGTTACCACCAAATACGGCATCGTCCGCACCGACCACATCCTCTTCCTCGCCGCGGGCGCCTTCCATGTTTCCAGGCCCTCCGACCTGATACCCGAACTCCAGGGCCGCTTCCCGATTCGTGTCGAGCTCGACAGTCTCACCAAAGAGGACTTCGAACTGATCCTCACCGAGCCGCGCAACGCGCTGATCAAGCAGTACACTGCTCTGATGGAGACCGAGAACGTAAATCTGGAATTCGACCAGTCCGCCATCAGCGAGATCGCCGACTTTGCCGAGCAGGTCAACGAGCGCACCGAAAACATCGGTGCCCGCCGCCTGCACACGATCATGGAAAAGCTGCTCGAGGAGATCAGCTTCGAGGGACCCGACCTCGCCGGGCAGTCGATCAAGATCGATAGGGAATACGTCCGCAAGATGCTCGAGGGCTTCGTCAAGGACGAGGACCTCAGCCGCTACATCCTCTGATCCGCCGTCGTTGCTGACGCGTAACCAACTTGCACTGGGGAAAACTCTGTTCTAATGTCTCCCTAGACCGCCTGAACCGGAGTACCCAATGAGTAAAAGCTTGATCACGTTTGACGCAGGTAATTGCCACCCCTCGCGCGTCGGCGAAGAGTTAGGCATCCCGCGCGATGAAATCGACGGCTATGGCGAGCAATTCGACAAGGCCCTAGCTCAAATAATGCGGTGGGACGCCGACGGCACCTATGGTTTCCTCTCCCTGCCGGAAAGCAATCCCGCCGCCGGCGAAGCCCGCGAGATCGTCGCCGGCGCGCCCGAAGGTGTCGAAACCTTCCTTCACCTCGGCATCGGTGGATCATCGCTCGGACCGATAGCAATCCAGAACGCTCTGGACAACTCGCTGACGCCGAAAACGCCGACGCCGTTCAAACGCGTAGTAGTTCATGAGAACGTCGATCCGGAAGGCTTCGCACTGCATGCCGCTTCGATCGATTTTGAGCGTACGATGGTCAACGTCGTCAGCAAATCAGGCGGAACAATCGAAACTCTGTCATTGCTGACGGCGACGCTCGCCAGGATGAAGGAAGCGCTGCTACCCGGCAAACTTGCTGAGCGGCTGATCGTCTCCACCGAGAATCCCGATGGCGTGCTGCGCAAGCTGGCTGACGAGTACGGCGCGCGAGTTGTACAGTTGCCCGGCAACGTCGGCGGGCGCTTCTCCATCCTCACCGCTGTCGGGTTACTGCCGGCAGCCGCGATGGGACTCGATCCATCTGAACTGCTCGCCGGAGCGGCAGCGATGCGCAATGCTTGCTTCGCCGCCGAATCGCCTCACGATCCCTGCTTCCTCTCGGCACTGATCCCCTACCTGCTGGCACAGCGGGGTGTCAATATCCACGTGCTCTTCCCATACAGCGATCTGCTAGGCGGCTTCGCGCTCTGGTGCCGCCAGTTATTAGCCGAAAGCCTGGGCAAGAAAGTCAACCGCAAGGGCGAGGTGGTGCACGTCGGCCAGACGCCGATGGCGTCGATCGGCACGGTCGACCAGCATTCCCTGCTACAGCTTTACATGGAAGGTCCTGACGACAAGTTCTTCACCTTCTTCGAGATCGAGAACTTCCGCAACGACGAGCCACTTGACGATCTGCCCCACCCCAAGCTGGAACCGCAACACAAACGCGGCCTGACGCTTGGGAAACTGCTCAACGCGGAGCTGCGCGGCACCGCCGATGCTCTCGCAAGCGAAGGGAGACCGAGCGCGACCATCCGTATCCCGCGGCTTGACGCACACGCCCTCGGGCAGCTCTTCTATTTCTTCGAGTTGAGCACCGCCTACGCTGCCGAGCTTTACGACATCGACGCCTTCGACCAGCCGGGCGTGGAGGCCAGCAAGAAGCTCACCATGCGCTACCTGCGCGGCGAGGCCTGACCTCGGGAGATGGCATTGGAGAACAAATCAATCGTCGTCGGAACCGCCGGGCATATCGATCATGGTAAAACCGCCCTTGTCAGGGCTCTGACGGGCATCGACACCGACCGACTCGACGAGGAGAAGCGCAGAGGAATCACCATTGAGCTTGGCTTTGCGCCGCTCGAACTGGTAGGCGGCGTGCACATCGGCTTCGTCGACGTTCCCGGCCACGAGCGCTTCGTCAAGAACATGCTCGCCGGCGCGGGGGGCGTGGATGCCATTCTAATAGTAGTCGCGGCCGATGAATCCGTCATGCCGCAGACGCGGGAACACGTCGAGATTTGCGACCTGCTCGAGATCGATGCGGCCGTTGTGGCGATCACCAAAACAGACCTGGTTGATGACGAGACGCTGGAGCTTGTCACGCTGGAGGTCGGTGAGTTTCTAGAGCAGACCAGGTTCGCCGGAGCGCCAATCCTGGCGGTCAGCTCGGAAACCGGAGCCGGTCTCGAAGAACTCAAGGTTGAGCTCAGCGCTATGGCGGGCAGTGTCGAGGCCAGGAGTGAGACTTTGATACCGCGACTGCCCGTGGACCGGGTCTTCACCATGAAGGGCTTCGGCACGGTCGTAACGGGAACACTGATTTCAGGCAAGCTCACCGAGGGGATGCAGATTGAATTGCAACCTTCGGGCAAGAAGACCACGATCAAGAACCTGCAGGTGCACGGCGAAAGCGTTGGGGAAGCGCTGGCCGGACACCGCGTCGCAGTCAACCTCGCCGGCCTTGGCAAGGACGAAATCGACCGCGGCGAGATCCTCGCTCCAGCCGGGAGCCAGAGCCCGACCTCCATGCTCGACCTCCACTGCCGGGTGTTGCCTTCGTCGCCCTGCGCTCTTGAGCCCAACCAGCGCGTGCGGCTCCATATCGGCTCCGCGGAGTTGATTGGCAGGCTCCAGATCATCTCAGGGCGGAAGATCGACGTGGGCGGAACCGGCTACTTGCGGGTCAGGCTGGAATCGCCGGCGCCTGCCCTGGTCGGCGACCGCTATGTCATCCGCCGTTATTCGCCCATGGTCACCATCGCCGGCGGCACCGTTCTGGATAACCGACCCGGGAGAGTCCGCAACCGCGAGCAGTATCTCGAGCATTTGAAGAAATTGGAGCAAGCGGATCTGCCTGGCAGAATTGCACTGCTGTTGGAATCTTTTCGGGGCGGCCTGACCGCTGGAGAGCTGACCGGGAGATTCGGCCTGACCCAGCGCGAAGGAGAGTCTATCCTCCAAAAGTTCGTGGCAAAGGGCGACGCCGTCTTATTAGGCGACAAGCCCCTCACAATTTGCAGCACGGTTTACTTTGAAGGCGTGACAAGAAAACTCCTGAAAACACTGGAAAAGGCCCATGCGGAAACGCCGTACGCCGAGGGCATACCCTTCGATGTTGTGAGGCGGGGCCTGCCGCGCGGCGCAGACGAGTCGATTTTCCGGGCAGCGATAGCTCAACTCCGGGATGCGGAAAAAGTGACCGTCACCGGCGGCCACGCTTCTCTGAGCGGCCACAGGCTGAATCTGACACCGGGGCAGCAGGATATCTTGAAGGACCTGGAAGCAGCGTTTCTCGAATCCGGATTTGCGCCGCCCCCCGCTTCCCAGATCACAGCGGAGCACGGCGGCTCCAAATCCCGTCCGCTTTTCGAACTGCTGGTCTCACGTGGTCTGCTGCTGAAGATTTCCGCTGACCTCTATTATCACCGCGATACTGTCGAACGATTGATCGCGACAGTTAGGGATCAGGTCGAGGGGGAGAGCTTTTCGGTCCCGCAGTTCAAGGACTGGTTCGGTATATCACGCAAGTACGCCATCCCCCTGTTGGAATACCTCGATTCCACAGGAATCACTTACCGCGACGGCGATGCGCGGCGCCTCGGCAAGAGCTGAGTGCAGCAGACAGTCTGGGACAATTAATCTACGCGCGTTACGATGTCGTGACGTCCCGCCCACTCCCGCACGTTATTCAAGGCTCGCTCTGCCTGAGCTTCCCTGCGCTTCCTCTTCGGCCTGTGCGGAATGCCTTCCTCACCCTGGAGCAACCCGAATGTAACGTTCATCGGTTGGAAGATCTTCGACTCCGCGTTGGCGACGTAATATGAAAGCGCGCCTATAGCTGTGGTAGGTGGCAGCGGATCGACCTTCCCCTCGCCAAGAAACTGTGCCATATACAACCCGGCAGCAAGACCGGAGGACGCGGATTCAACGTAGCCTTCGACGCCAGAGAGCTGCCCCGCGATGAATAGCCCCGGCTTGCCTCGCACCTGATATGTAGGCTCCAGCACCTCCGGCGCGTTGATGTAGGTGTTGCGGTGCATCTGACCCAAGCGCGCGAACTGGGCGTTCTGCAAGCCGGGAATTTCCCTGACCACGCGTTTCTGTTCCGCCTGCCGCATGCGGGTTTGGAAACCAACGATGTTGTAGTGCTCTGCGGCGATGTCGTCCTGGCGCAACTGCACTACGGCATAAGGTTCTTTGCCGGTTCGCGGATCGGGCAGGCCGACCGGCTTTAGCGGCCCGAAGCGCATCACGTCGTCACCGCGAACGGCCATTTCTTCGATAGGGAGACAGCCCTCGAAGAACCGCTCGCCCTCGAAATCGTGGATCGGGTACTGCTCGGCAGATCTCAACGCCGCCAGAAAGGAGAGATACTCTTCTTGATTCATCGGGCAGTTGATATATTCCCCCTCGCCCTTGTTGTAACGGCTGGCGCGGAAGATTATTTCCTCGTCGATTGAGTCGGCGAAGACTATCGGGGCAATCGCATCGTAGAAATGCAAATATTTGACACCGATCAAAGCCGCCAGGTTTTCGGCGAGAGCCTCGGAGGTCAGCGGACCCGTGGCTACAATCACCGGCTCTTCTTGAGGGATCTCTCGTATTTCCTCTCGAATGATTTCAAGGTTGCCATGTGAGGATAGTCTCTCTTCTGTATACGATGAGAAGCGCTCGCGGTCGACTGCCAGCGCCTGGCCGGCGGGCACGCGGCAGTTATCGGCCGCTTCCATCGTCAGCGAGCCGAGTATTCGCATCTCGGCCTTGAGCAAACCCGGCGCGCTGGAGAGGCTGTTCGAGCGGAAGGAATTGCTGCAGACAAGCTCGGCCAGGTTGCCTCCGGTATGTGCGGGTGTTTTTGATCGGGGCCGTTGCTCGAATAACCGGACGCGTCGCCCCTGCCGCAGAAGTTGAAACGCCGCTTCGCAACCGGCCAGCCCACCGCCGATAATAGTGACTATATCCTTGTTGGTCATCGACTCATCATACAATCCGGCTAAAAACCGAATTCCAGGCGTTGCGCGAGGAAAATAGGCAGGCCCGCGGCGATAATCCCGCCCTGGGCTTCGGTAATGTCGTATTCGACTCTGCGAAAATGCAACAGTCCTTCGGCCAAATCCACGATCAGGTATGCGGAGGCCGGATTACGGTCGCGCGGCTGGCCGACCGAGCCCGGATTGATCAAATATCTGATTCCCGGTTCCAGCTGAAGGATCCTCTCAGTGTCTCCGCCGCTCTTGTACTCCAGATTTGTGAAGAGCACTCCGTCCGGCCTGATTGCGGCGGCGGTCGGCACGTGGGTGTGGCCGAAAAACGCGAGTTTGAAATGAACGCCGTCAAGCTTCTCCAGAGCCCTGTACAGATCGGTGATCGACATCAGGTAGTGATCGGTCCCCACCGGCGATCCGTGAAAGAACTGGAACTCCTCCTCGGCCAGGTTCTTGGGTAATGAGGCGAGCCATTGAAGATTTTCGGGAGAAAGGGCGCTCCGTTGGTACCCTATCGCCTCGCGGGCGTCGGGATTAAAGATATCCAGGTATCCCGGCGGCGGATCTGCCGTGGCAAGGTCATGATTGCCAAGAATGGTTCTGCCGTCTGCGATTTTTCGAACCGCCTCAACACACTGCTCAGGCTCGGCGCCGTAGCCGACGACGTCTCCAAGACAGTAAATCTCGTCGGGCTCCTCCTCTTCCAGCCGCTTCAGCACGGCCTCAAGAGCCACAATGTTGGAATGGATATCGCTGATGACAGCAAAGCGTCTCGCCATTTCATCTATTCCTGTGATGATATACCCACGCGGCATCCCAGATTCCGCGTATCCGCCTGTCCGGTCTTTTCACCTGCTTCGACCGGGTGGAAGCCGCTTGGGCTGGCGATGGCTATTCTGAACAAACTGCGATGCCTCCATGGTACTGCCAGCTTACCCGGAACCTCAAGGCGTCGCCAGCGAGGCCTGTCAAAATTCAATTTAAATGCGGCTCCTTCAACTTCCAGCTCGACAGTCTGCACAACGCGGCTGTGGACATCGATCAGCAGCGTCGAAGGGCTTTCCGCGCATACGATGCTGACATTCGCTTTCCCGCCGCCTTTGACCCAAAAACCGATCTGTCGATCAGCATCTACCGGTTCCAGACCATATGTATTTCCGTCATTGAAGGCAATGCGGATATTGCCGCCGCCTAGGAGATCCTCATCAGCGATCAACTCGGCTCCCAGGTAGCTCACACCCAGAATCAGCAGCGGAAACCCTCCGCAGAAAGCAACGAGCCACGGGCCGGGAGTGGACGGTCCCCCACGCTGCTCGCGACTTCCGAGCCGGAAGATAACAAGCACGATCGTTACCGCCAGAGCGATGAAAAGAATCGTGGGTAGAGGATGTATGTCATTGGGATTGAAAAGGTTCGGAAAGAGCGCAGTCAGATCAAAAGGCGCCGGAATGCTGGCGAAGAAATTGTTCCCGTGCTTTTCAGTATGCCCAAGCAGCACATGATAAATGATGTGGTTGTGAGTGACGATTAATGCAAAAAATACCAGCGTTATCGTCGAGACTACGATGCGGATACCGTTGGCTAGATTGCCTCTTACCTTATCGTAAGCAACCGCCATCCCCACTACCAGAACCCAGATAACAGCCACCAACGGCCTCCCCGCGGGTGCGTGGCCGCTGCTCCAGCCACTGAGCGAATAGGCGATCCAATGGACCAGGAATATTGAGGCCATGGTCAAGGCCAGCGGATGCTTGCGATACAGCATCAGCAGTAGCCCAGCGATCCCGAATAAGTACACCGGGCTGTAGAACAGTATGCCGTCACGCTGGTCGAAGAAGTACATCAGGGCGACCCTGACATAGTCGCCCACAGGCGGAAGGAAACCATCGGCGCCCCTAATCGCTTGCAGATTGACCGATGCCAGCGGCTTCGCGTCTTCGCCGACTCCGGTGTAAATCACCGTCGGGCTTAACGAGCCGTAGAGCGTAAGCAGAAAGAGCGCGAGCAGGGCAATCGCGAGCACGGGGGCGGCGAAAAGTGCAGCAAGCCGGCGAATCGAACGTTGCTCCCGGCGAATTATTTTCACGGTAAAGGCCACTGCGGCCACAAGTGCGATCGCGGTGTACTTGATCCCCAGCCAGGGCATTGCCGCCAGGCACACGCCGGCCAATAGCGGGGCTCGTATTCCTGAGCCGTCCCAGTTAAACATCAACCGCAGCGCGAGGATCAGCAGCAACGCCGCCCCGACTTCCGGATAGATGCTATAGCTGTAAAATGCCAAAGGGACGGAAAAGGCGCCGAAAAGCCAGGCCGCGGCTGAGACATCTCGGGAAAGGGCCAGGTCTCTGCAGAGCAAGTATATGTTAACGACCAGCAGCGTGTAGAGAATCGCCATGCTCAGGCGCGCGAAGAACACAACGTCGCCTACAAGCGTGCCCAACCAATAAAACGGCGCAAGATATACTCCAAGGCCGATCATCCTCGTGCTGTAATGGCCACCCAGTCCCGGGGCATAGTGGGGCGGGAGTGCCGGGCCGGAGTAGAAATCCCTCCACGCCTGCTCCTCGACATAGTCGTCGCGGAGGTCGAGGTCGCCGTCGCTGACAATGCTGTGGGCTACCATAAGATAGTGCGGCTCGTCGCCGGTCAAGCCCTTCAGCGGTCCGACGACCTGCGAGATCAGCAGGAGAGCAAAGAGGAAGCTGACAACCCCCATCCAGATCGCGTCAAGCCTCGGCTCGGTCCAGAACGTGACCTGAAGCTTATTAGATCTGGGGATTGCACTCGACATCTGATCCAACCTCTGGTTACGAACACATGAATTTTGGGGCTCCGCGTGCAGGGTGTAAAGCAAGCGAGTTCTAGGATTGCTGCTTATGTCAGCAGAACTTATTACTAGTGCTCATGAGACCTCCGTCGGCTGCATTGGAGCAATTGTTATCTAGCAACGGAATAATGGTCCCTCAGCGAAGTAGAAAGACCCCCCGCTTCCATCCTGCCTACCCTCTATTGCGCTGGTAAATCAGCCTGAGACCTTCCAGGGTTAACGTGGGATCGTAAACCGCCTCCTCCCCCATCTCCGGCGCGAACACCCTGGCAAGCCCCCCTGTCAGAATAACCTTGATCCTGCCCTCACCCGCAAGCTCCGCATTCATCCGCTTTGTGATGCCGCGCACCTGTTCAAGGTATCCGTAATAGAGTCCCGACTGCATGCTGCCGACAGTGTTTCCACCGATTACTTTCTCCGGTCTAACGATATCGATTCGCGGCAGCCGCGCGGCCTTTTCGAAAAGGGCGGTGGCCGAGATTCCGATGCCCGGGCAAATCACACCGCCGATGTACTCCCCCCGCCCATTGACTGCGTCGAAGGTGGTAGCTGTGCCGAAGTCGATGATTATCGCCGGAGCGCCGTATTTCTCAACTGCCGCCACTGCGTTGGCGATGCGGTCGGCACCCACATCCGTCGGGGCGTCGTAAATCACTGCGATGCCGGGGTCGACGCCGCGATTGACGAACATCGGCTCGATCTTGAAATACCGCCCGCTCATCCGCTCCAGCACTCCCTCCAACGGAGGCACAACGCAGGCAATCGCAACCGAGGAAATCTCCTCCTGCGACATGCCTTCAAGGTGGAGTAAGTTGAGGATCAGCTGGCCCCACTCGTCCGCGGTGCGATACCTGTCGGTGGCCAGACGCCAATCTGCCACAAGGTCCTTGTCGGAAAATGTCCCGATTGCTGTATGGGTGTTACCGACGTCAATCACCAGGAGCATCTTGCAATCCTAGAACAGCGGGATGCGGATTTTGCCAATGACAAGCGGTGCGTAAAGCAGCAGCAGGGCAATGAATCCGAGAGCCAGGCTCACGTTGGCCAGCATAAGCAACCTGTTGCGAACGGCCCGCGCCGAGAATCCGAAGGCTATCGACAGCGACAAGACCGAAGCCAGGATGAGAACGGTGACCGGCATGCCGTATTCCGGGGTCTGAGCGTAGTAAGTCGTCGATCCCAGAGTCGCCCCCCCAAGCGATAGATTGTTCATCATCGGCAGCACAGAGCTTTCCAGATGCGCCCAGACAAACAGCAGCAGGGTCAACGCCGCGAACACAATAGCAACGATGCTCTGCACGCTGCCTTCCTTAAGCACGAAGAGCGCTCCCTTACGCGCCATCAATATTCCGTAGACGATGAGGATGATTGCGGCGAATGCTGTCTGCGCCGCGATCAGGATCACTCCAGTGAATTCTCCTGCTGCAATTGCCTGCACCTGCCCGGAAAAGAGGGACAAGGGATAGAAGAAGCAGAACAGCCCCGCAACGAGGAGGCCTGACAGGCTCTGCATCCAGAACGCGGCTATCCCCAGCGCGACCAGCGTCAACGACCAGATCGGATCGAATTGCCACGCACCGATGTTGAGCAGGGACGTTGAGAAGCCCAGTAATCCAACTACAATGATGATGGTCTTGTAAAGAACGCCGGATGAAGGCTGTGCCGCGTCGCCGGAAATGCCGAAGATTGCGCCTCTCTTCTTCTCGGCACGCATCGGATCCCGCCAACGGCGGCGCGTTTCCGTTGACTCATCCCTATCTCCATCAAGCGTCACTCCAACCGGCGAAGCAACCTGATCGGGCATTTCGACGTCCTGCAAGGGGCTGCGTGCGCGCCTCTGTGTGTCTGTCGCCGCGGCTTCTTCCGGCTTATCAATATCCCCGATGACAACCTCTTCAGGCATGTCCACTTCCGAAACCGCTGCTTCACCAAGACGGATCTCGGTCGCCTCGACCTCTTCCACTTCGCCCGCGTCTTCGGTCATTTCAACGAACAAAGGCGCTTCCGGATAGGGCTCAGCGGCTACCGTCTCACTCGGAACAGACTCCGGCGGGGCAGCTTCAGCCGGTTCGGTCACATAGCGGACGGCAAAGCGATGGTTGCAGACAACGCAGCGGGCGATCTTGCCATGGTCTCCAAGCTGGGTACTATTGACTTGATAGACCGTCCCGCACTGGGAACAAGTAAACTGTATCACGGCTTCTGTCATGGGTTTAGGGTCTCCCCCAAGTATTCAATCATTGTACTCGGTGACGGTAAAGCGTGTCAAACCCGCCGCAACCCCGCATTGACTAACGTCTGCTTATGCGGTAGGATTTGCCCGGATTATTACCATATCTTGGGGCGGAGCGGAGATGACTTTCTCACGTAACGATCGGGGGTTCATCACAGGTAAAGCCGCATTCGGAATACTTGTTATTCTATTTCTCATCTACACGGCAACCTCTTACTTTCCTCTTGTCAATCTACCGTTCAGCCTCGACGGCAAGGTCAAGCAACTCAGCCAAGATTGGCTCCGGACGCCGCCGCGCTATCGCCGGCAATCGGAACTCAAGCAATTCAAGCAGAATGTCGAAGCTGCGATCAACCAACTCCTGGCTCCCGATCACGAGTTCAATATCGACGATCTGGTTTTGGAGGCCTCCGTCCGTTCGACAAAGGTCAAGGTCCAGCTCTCTTACACAATCGTTATCAATTACCTCGGTATACAGCAACGCTACGAGAAGGAGTTGTTGATCGAGGAGGCCGCCTGGAAATTCTGAGTTAGATGGTGCGCGATGACGACCGCGGTGCTAGATTCCGGTGTCCTGGTGCTCAACCGCTTCTTTCAGGCGGTACAGGTTACCTCGGTACGCCGCGCGTTCAGCCTCTTCTACAAGGGCCACGTCAAAGCCGTCGATGAGGGCTTCCTGACATATAATTTCAACGACTGGCGCGACCTGCCTCCCAACGGGGATTCAATTCACACACCAAACCTCGTCCTCCGCATACCGCGCGTCGTCCAACTTATCTACTACGAAAAACCGCCGCGCTTCCGCGTTCGCTTCTCGCGTAAAAACATTTTTCTGCGCGACCAGAACCGCTGCCAGTACTGCGGTCAGCACTTCGATCCGAAGGAACTTACGCTCGACCACATTATCCCCATCAGCCGCGGGGGAGGGAACTCCTGGGAGAATGTCGTCTGCTGCTGCGTCGATTGCAATAAGAGAAAAGGCAACAGGCTGCCCAACGATGTGAGCATGAAGCTGATTCGCAAAGCGAAACGCCCCCTTTGGATACCGTTCTCCCGCCTTGCAAAGAAGTGCGAGGCTTACCCGATCTGGCGAAATTTCATCGACTACGCTTACTGGAATGTCCCGCTCGATGAAGACAAGCCATAATTCCTGCCGAATCCGGATTCTCTTCGCGACGCTCGTCTTTGTTTTTCTGACCGCTGGCGGTTGTAATCCTGGAATGGACGATCACCAACGGCGGGCGGCCGAAGGCGAGGTGATTGTCGGCGTCGACGAAGCCGCCGAGAGCCTCGATCCGCGCATCGGCACTTCGCTCGCCTCTTACCGAGTTCACCAACTAATCTACAATCCCCTTACCGACCAGGATATCGACGGCAGGATTGTTCCCTCGCTCGCTGAAAGCTGGGAAAGCGAGGAAATTCCCGGTGACAGCGGATCGCGCTGGATTTGGCGCTTCAAGCTCCGCTCCGGCGTCCTTTTCCACGACGAAAGGCCGCTTACCGCCGACGACGTCGTCTACACCTACAGTTCACTGCTATCCCCGGAATTTGTCAGCCGCAAAAAAGCGGCGTTCGATTTCGTCGAATCGGTCGCGGCTGAATCGCCTTTGAGCGTGGTCTTCACGCTCGACAAGCCGCAGCCGTGGTTTCCTGCGGCGCTTGCCGCAGTGGGGATTGTGCCTGAGGGCTTCGGCAAGAACGACCAGCCGGTCGGCACGGGACCGTTCCGTTATAAAGGGCGCGAGGGATCGCAGCGCTTCTTCTTCGCCGGCAACGAAAACTTTTTTCTCGGAGCGCCCGGTATCGAAAAGCTCACTCTCAAGGTGGTTCCCGACCCGACCACAATGGCCCTCGAGTTGATGCATGGCAGCATCGACCTCATCGTCAACGACATCTCGCCCAACGCCGTGCCGCTGATGCGCAGCAGGGGTTTCAATGTGGTCACCGCGCCGGGACTGCCCTACGAGTACATCGGGATCAACCACCGCCATCCGGTACTCGGCGATAGGCTGGTGAGGCAGGCGATCGCGCACGCCATAGACAGAGAAGCCATCATATCGACCTACCTCGATTCCCTGGCCAGGCCTGCAGTCTGCCCTTTGCTGCCCCGGTTGTGGGAGGGGAAACCCGAATTCGCCTACTACGAATACGAGCCGGAGAAAGCCAAAAAACTCCTCGATGCCGCCGGTTATCCCGATCCGGACGGAGGCGGGCCGGAGATGCGCTTCAGCATCATCTACAAGTGCTCGACCAATCGCGGCGGGCGCGACCTGGCCACGATTTTCAAACAGCAACTATCCGAAATCGGCATCGATCTGGATGTGCGCTCGCTCGAGTTCCAGACCTTCTATGCCGATATTGTCGCCGGCAACTTTGCTCTCTACCAGCTTCGCTGGGTGGGCATCGCCAATCCCGACTTCTTCGGGGCGGCCTTCCACAGCACCAGCGTCCCCGACGTTCCCGGCCAGATGGCTCCGGCACAAAGTCAGAGGCGGGGTAGTTTCAACCGCGGCCGCTACAACAATCCCGAAGTCGATTTGCTGATTGAACAAGCCGAAGCCGAGCAGGATATGGAGCACCGCTGGCGGATCCTCGCGCGGTTGCAGAAGACACTGGCCGAGGACCTGCCTTATATCGACCTCTGGTACAGGGACAACTTTGTAGTCGGGCGCCCGGATCTCGAGGGCTTCGAGCTAACACTCAATGCTTCGTTCTCCGCCTTGCGAAAACTCCGATACAGATGAAGCCGAAAAGACCTGAGCGCGGCTGCTTGGGTCCTGTTTTCCCTATAAGAAAGCAGCGGTTATAATCTGCGGTCGAACCAGGAGAATCCCTTGAGAGATATTGGACCGGTATCTTTGGCACTGGTTACATTGCTGATGGTCTGCGTAGCGGCATCCGCCTTTGAAGGCGATGGCCATGTGACCGGATTGATCAGGGACGGTGCAGGTAATCCTCTTCCCGGGGTCGAAATAATTCTCAGGTCCGTCGACCGTCCATCGGTCCAAATCAGCAGCGGAACCGATAGCGGCGGCCGGTTCGTCATCTCCTCGATTGATCCCGCGACTTACCGCCTGACTGTCAGCCATGCGAGTCACGGGAGGCTCGAACTGTCGATCGATATCAAGCCGGGCGAAAGGTTGTCACTGGATCTCCGGCTGACCGGATCCTCTTACCTCCCGGCCCTCAGTCTCCTCGACGTCGCCGAAGCAGGGCAGGCAATCCGGTTCGACAGCGATTTGCTCCAATCGCTGCCCTTGCGGCGCAGTATCGCTGACCCGCTTACCTTAATCCCGGGTGCGGCGGGAAGGGATTTGTTCAACGTCCACGGGGGGACGGTGCGCGGCCTGCGCTATACTATCAACGGAATCGATCTCACCGACCCTCAGGACGGATTGGGCTTGATCGAAGTCCCCTTCCACGCCATCGCCGGCGCGGAAGTGGTGCTGGGAAATGCATCCGCGGAGATTGACGCAGCCGAGGGTTCGGCGGTGAACCTCGTTGCCCGGCGCGGAGGCCGATCGTTCCGCGGCGAGGCGAACATCTTCATCTCGAACAGTTCATTCCAGAACAAAGACAACATCCGGGAAGACAAAGAAATAAGCGAATACACCCCGTCATTCGGCATCGGCGGGCCGTTGATCGAGAAGAGCGCATGGTTCTATGGAGCGGTCACCTACCGGCACGCAGACATCAAAGACACCAACGGCCGGTTCTCGCCTTTGGAATTGCGGGGGCCGGAAACGATCGGCAAACTCGATTGGTCGGCCGGCAGCGACTGGCACATTGGCGCAACCTATCTCGGCTTTGTCCAGGTCAAGCACAGATTCCACTCTCCAGACATCGATGTATTCGAGATCGCCGAATCGAATCCTGATCTTATCACCGCCGACGTGCGGGAATCGGGCAACGCTGTACGCTTTGGGGCAGCGAGAAGGTTCTCGCCCGGCTCGATCGCGCGCGCTCAACTCGTTTACACCGCAAGGAATCAAACCACGGAACCCACATCCGGAGACAGAGGTGTACCGACGGTAATCGATCCCTACCCTGAAGGTGGGTTTACGTTGTATCAAGGTTCGATCAAGCCAGACTGGCGAGAGGACGGTTCGAAACGCGTTTCGTTGTCAGGCAGCTATGCCACGTCGCTGAACGCCGGAGGCCGGCATGATCTGCTCGGCGGCGCAGAACTCGAATGGACCGAAATAAAGCTCTCGGGCGGATTCAACGGCGGTTACCTGACCGAATTCTATACGCCTGCCGGTTTACCCTTCCGCCGGCTTTCTTTCCGTCAAAACAGCGGCCTGGAATACGAAGACAACCGCGAACTGCAGGATTACTGTGTTTACGTGGAAGACACATGGACTCCCGCCGACCGGCTGACCATAAACCTGGGAGCGCGGCTGGAGCGCCGCACCGGTCGAAACGCCATCGCCGATGTTTTCGTGTGGAACTCCCTGGCACCGCGTGTCGGCGTAGCCTACGCGCCGTTCCCCGACGGGATGACTCTGCTGCGCGCGGGATTTTCGCGCTACAATAATCCCCTTTTAGGTTCGTTCATCCCGGGCACGCCTTATGAGTTGGCGACCGAATTCTTCGACGCCGCGACAGGTTCGTGGACGACCTCGCCGCTGAACAGGACAGAGACAATCGGCTACGTTGCCAACATGGTCGCTCCCGACACCGGAGCGCCGTACTGGGACGAGTGGACATTAGGTGTGGAGAGAGAACTGCCGGGTGCCTCGGTCCTGTCCCTTTCGTACGTCCATCGCGAGCAGAAACGGATTCTCGAAGACATTGAGCGGAACCTTTGGCCAAATTTCAAGAAGGACAAAACGGAGGACATATACGACAACGAGTATAACTTTTTTACTCAGCAGCCGGGCCTCGACGGCACCCGCAATCCGTATTTATTTCTGACGAATGTCGCTGGTTTGTTCCGAAAGTACAAGGGCTTGGAGATTACTCTGAGGTCCGATCTAAGCCCCAGCTTGAAGTTCTTCGGCGCGTTCACCTGGTCAAAGACCGAGGGGAATATTGACAACAACGCCGCCGAGAGCAGCGGTTCGAGTTTCGCTTATGACACCCCTAACGAGCGCATAAACGCCGAAGGCTACCTCTCGTCCGATAGGCGATATGAGCTCCGCCTGGCAGCCGTCTACGCCGCCCCCAAGGCATTCTATGTTTCGCTCGTGATGCAAGTGGCAAGCGGAAACCCGTTGGACCGCATGTTGCTGAATCCCGACAACGGGCATTACGAAATCCGCTCGGCAGGGCGAGGAAGCGTGTATCGGGCCGAGGGTTATATCAATGTAGATTTGAGGATCGAGAAGGAGGTATCTCTACCCTGCGGAACCGTCTCGCTGCTTCTGGATGCAATCAACCTGACCGATGACGACGCGCCTACAGCTTACACCACAAGCGACACCGGATTCGGCTTGCCCGTCAGCCGGAGGGCGCCTAGAACAATCCGCTGGGGTATCCGCTACTCGTTCTAGGCAAATTGCGTAATTTCGCTCTATGCTTATAATTCGGTAATCTGTCTTATTAGGGGAAATGTTGAAGAGTCTTTTGACAGCCGCGCTGCTGGCCGCAGCAATATTGCTGGCAACAGGGTCTGTTCCTTATGCTCAGGTCACTCAGACAGGAGTGATCGCCGGCCAGGTCTTCGATAGCGACAGCGAACCGATCGTCGCCGCGCGGATCACGGTGAGCAATATCGAACTACTCGGGAGTAAAGTTTCGACCATCACCGACGGTGAGGGTCGGTTCAGAATTCCCGGCTTGACTCCGGGCGTGTACTCAATCGAAATCTTCCACGAAGATTTCATCCGCCAGGTTCTGAACGATGTCTATCTGAAGGTTGATGAAATCGTTAGGATAACGATAGTCCTGCAAGCGGAAGGAGAGGAACCGGTTGAAATCCCCAGGCAGCCCGTTCCGCTGGTCGATATAGCCGCTCTCAACCTCGAGGAAATTCTATCGCCTGACATGCTCAGGCGGCTCCCAAACCGGCGGAATTTGACCGATGCTCTCCAGTTTTTCTCCGGTGCGTTCGAAGTCGGCGATGGCATCGCAATCGGCGGCGGGGCTCCAGTGGACAACGCCTATATCCTCGATGGTGTCGTACTGAACGATCCGCACGATGGCACACCATCGGCACAGCCGGTTTTCGATCTGATTTTCGCAGTTGATCTAACTTCAGCAATTCTCGATTCCGCATCCAGATCCGCAACCGGCGGGACCGTAACCATAACCACATTGATGTCGCCGAACCGCTATAGCGGCGAAGCAAGTTTCTTCATGAACTCTAGCGACCTCAATAGCATTAATTATCCCGGTGCGATCAAACCCGACGATTACCTGGTAACACCGAGCCTTTCTCTTGGAGGCCCGGTACTAAGTGGAAGAAGCTGGTTTTATGCAGGTTTCAGTTATATCCGCAATCGCTATACCGACTCGCCGACCCGGTTGTCACCCGAGGAAACATCGGGTCATCTGATAAATTCCAAGGTTTTCTTCAGACTGAACGACCGCACCGACCTGCGAGCGGCCTACCTGCGCGACAGCGCGGACAGGAATCAATACTATTCCCCCGACACCGCCGTATGGACTATTCTTGAGCCCGAATCCGACCGAGTCGACTGGGATCAATACTCTTCGACAAATCTCCTCTTCTTCGGCGTCGAACACAGGCTCTCGGAAACCGTAACACTGCATCTGACTGCCGAGAGGCTCTGGCGCAAGGTCGAGCTTCTTCCCTCTTCGGGGGACAAGAATTACAGGTCGAAATATGATCCCGTGGAACTCGTGGTCTACGAAGGATCACCGCTTACGGAATGGGAGGACGGCAAGACAAGCCGGTGGCTGTTGAAAGGAGGATTCGATTACTACCTGGACGAGCTTGCGGGTACCCACGATATATCCCTCGGAACCGAGTACGAGCGAAGTCTGCACAATTCCCGCAGGGATATTACCGGCGACAATCGGGCGATATTCATCAACAGACCCGAATGGCCCAACGAGAGAGAGCTCTACGTTGAGCTTCTTAGAACGCAGGAGAATTTCGCTGGTCCGATCGAAACCCAAAACTATCTTTCCCGCTTCAGCGTTTTCGCGAGTGACAACTGGTTGCTGTTCCCTGAACTGGCAGTCCACTTCGGGGTCAGGTACGACGGGGTCGTTGTCGATAACAGCACAGCGCATGTAATCGACTGGGATGAAATCAGCCCTCGCATGGGGATCAGTTGGGATCCGTTCGGAAACGGCAAAACAGTGCTTCGAGCCGGTTACGCCAGCTATCACGCCTCAGCAATGACGGCTATGGCGCCGACCGATCCGTTTTACATCGCAAGAAGGTTCAACACCTCTACGCTTGAGAAACTGGGTTTCGCTGGTATTAACGGAGAAATGACGTCATCTATCTTCGACTCGGCAACGAGATACGGATATGCCGAGGACTGGAACGATGCGAACTTGAACACCGAGGCACCAAGGACCGACGAATACTACCTCGCGGCGGAATACGAGCCACGAGCCCAGACTCATTTGGAGGTCAACCTGGTCTTTCGCAAGACCAGGAATATGCTTGAGGATTTGGAAACAAATCTGTGGGACAGCTACATCAACGCATCCGGCATCGACAGCCGGGGGCAGCCGTACCCTTTTAGAGTGCGCACACCCGGTAAAGACGGCACATATCTCCCGAAACTTTACTGGACTTCAGACCCTAGGCTAAAACGCAAATACGTCGGATTCGGTGTGAATCTTCAGTCCAAACCACTACCGTTCCTTCACGCCCAACTCCGCTATCTGTGGTCGAAAACCGAAGGCAATGTCGATGTCACACTCCAGGAGGACTCGCCGTTTTCCTACCTTTTGAACAGCCCCAATTCTCTGATCAACAGCTACGGTTATCTTTCCGCAGACCACCGCCACGATCTGAAGCTCCTGCTTTATGGCGACCTGCCTTACGGCTTCTGCTTCGGTGCGGTGGCTCGATACCTGTCAGGCGCGCCATATAACCGCCTCCTGCGGATTCCGCCTGAGAGCGATCCGTTGGCCTACACCGAGACAATCTTCGCCGATCCACGGGGGACCGTTTACCGGCTCGACAATCAGCTCACGATCGACCTGCGGATTGAAAAGATCATTGTCGCGGGTGATGGCTCATTGTCGCTGATCCTGGATATCTTCAACCTGCTCAACAGCAAAGCCGTAACCAAGCGCTTCGAGATCGATGGAGACCTCTTCGGCGAACCGCTGCTGCGTATCCCTCCGCGTTCAATTCGGCTGGGAGTCAGTTATTCGTTCTGATTTCCGGCAATAAACCGGCCGTCTCTGAAAGAGGGTGCTCGATCCTGTCCCATTGCCCGTCGATGATCGCTCGTGCCAGCGCCGAGTAATCCCCCGCTTCATCATAAAGCACCAGTTCGCTTTCGATCGCTTTGCGGATAGAGCCGGTTCTGAGCAAAACCAGCAAGATATTCGCCATCCTGCTTGCATAAGGCTTTACCAGGCATTTGTGGACTATAGCTAGCTCGTTATCTGCCGCGGCCTTATCAAGCTCAGCCTCCCTCTCGGGCAGCAGGACAACAGCAGCTGAGCCATCGGGTTTGAGCGTGCGGGCGGCGCAGGAGACTACATCGTCCAGGGTTGCCAACAGCTCATGTCGGGCGCGGGCCTTCTCCGGCTCCGGATTCAGCCGCCCCCGCCCCACTGCGCGGAAAGGGGGGTTGCTGAAAACGAGGTCGTAGCGATGTTCCCACCGCGCTCCTTCGATTTCACGAAGGTCGAGTCGGGATATTTCGACGTTTTTCAGGCCGTTCTCCCTGACGTTAAACAGAGCCAGCTCGAACAACGAATCCTGAATCTCAATTGCGTCAATTTGCATCCTGGGACGCTTCGACGCAAGCGCCAGGGAAACGACTCCGCATCCCGAGCCCAGTTCCAGCGCGCTTCCGCCCGGGATGGCTGACGCATACCACGCCAGCAGGAGCGCATCGATGCTGAACCGATAGCCCTCGCGCCGTTGGCGCACCTTGATCCGGCCGTTGAAGATCGCGTCGTCGCTGTATCGGTCGTCAAACATCACTATTCCCTGATCCCTACTTCGGCCCCTATCTATGAGGGCATCAACAGTTTACTCCAAAGTCCGCCTCAGCGTAGAATGCTCAGGCAACAACGGGGGATTCCATGCAGGATAACAAAGGACCCAGACATCTCAGCTACCGCGATGCCGGGGTGGATATAGACGCAGCAAGCGCCGCCAAACGCAGGATGGCAGCGATGGCCCGCTCGACGTTCAACGAGTCAGTCCTGACCGAGCTGGGCGGCTTCGGCGGCTTGTTCCGCTTGCCCGAGGGCATGCGCAAGCCGGTGCTTGTGTCCAGCGTTGACGGAGTCGGCACCAAGCTGAAAGTCGCATTCATGGCGGGCCGTCACAACACTGTCGGCATCGACCTCGTCAATCATTGCGTCAACGACATCCTGACCACCGGCGCGCGCCCGTTGTTCTTCCTCGACTACATCGCCACCGGTGAACTAGAGCCTGATGTGGCCGTGGCAATTGTCGAGGGCCTCTCGAAAGCCTGCGCCGACAACAGCTGCTCCCTGATCGGCGGCGAGACAGCTGAGATGCCGGATTTTTACAGTCCGGGGGAATACGACCTGGCGGGCACGATCGTCGGCATCGTGGAAGAGGACCGCGTGCTCACCGGCGAAGCCGTGACTGCAGGCGACCTGCTTGTCGGGCTGCCAAGCAGCGGTCTGCACACTAACGGCTACAGTCTGGCGCGAAAGATCTTCTTCGATGTTCTTGGTCTGGGCGTCGACGATTACGTCACAGACCTCGGCCGCACCGTCGGCGAGGAGTTGCTAGAACCTCACCTTAGTTACGCACCTCGGTTGAGAGAACCGCTCGAACGGGATTGGATCAAGGCGTTGGCGCACATCACCGGAGGCGGAATCACAGACAACCTTCCGCGCGTGCTCCCTGGTGGCTGTAATGCCGTGATAAAACCCTGGAGTTGGCCGGTTCTCCCTGTGTTCGAAATGATACGCAGGGTAGGCAACGTTACCGAGGACGAAATGCTGCGCGTCTTCAACAACGGCATCGGCATGATTGCGGTCGCGGATCCCGACGCTATCGACAAGTTGGCCGCCCACTTCGGGGAGAAGGGATATTATCTGATCGGTGAGATAGCCGAGGCCGACGGCGCGGAAAGGGAGGTCATATATGCCCGCTAGAAAAAAGATAGGGGTGCTGATCAGCGGCCGCGGCTCCAACATGATGAGTATCCTCGACGCATGCGAGCGCGGTGATATCAACGGTGACGTCGTCGTCGTGATCAGCAACAAGGCCAATGCGGAGGGTTTGCAGAAGGCAGCCGAGCGCGGCGCCGAGGCACTCGCCGTGTCGCACCGCGACTTTCCCGATCGTGAGTTGTTCGACCGCGCCGTCGTCGAGAAGCTGGAGAAGCGTGAAGTCAACCTTGTCTGCCTCGCCGGATTCATGCGCCTACTCAGCCCCTGGTTCGTCTCCCGCTTCCGCAACCGGGTCATGAACATCCATCCCGCCCTCCTGCCCTCCTTCCCCGGGCTGCACGGCCAGAAGCAGGCCGTCGACCATGGGGTCAAAATCAGCGGCGCCACTGTCCACTTCGTCGATGAAAAGCTCGACCACGGCCCGATCATCATCCAGCGCGCCGTCGAAGTCCGCGATGACGACTCCGAAGATTCGCTTGCGGAGCGCATCCTGAAGATCGAGCACCAAATTTACACCGAAGCGGTTAAACTCTTCTGTGCCGATCGTCTTCACGTCGAGGGACGCAAAGTCTTCATCCACGACAAGTAATCCCCCCAAGTCGCAACAGGACGAAATCCGCTTGACAGCCCCTCTTCTTAACATTATATTTCGTTATATGGCGAATTATAGGAGTAATAATTGCGGCAACTGATGGCGGTCACAAAGGCCCTGGCCGACGAAAACAGGGTACGCATGCTCGCAGCATTGCGCCGTGGGGAACTCTGTGTCTGCCAGCTCATCGCCCTGCTCGAGCTGGCTCCCTCAACGGTCTCCAAACACATGTCAATCCTCAAGAACGCCGGCCTTGTTGACAGCCGCAAGCAGGGGCGTTGGGTTTACTACCGGCTCGCTGACAAAGACACCAGTCCGGAGGCAAGCTCTGCGCTGAAATGGGCCATGAAACAGATCGAGGGTCTAGAGCAGATCGAACACGACAACGCCCGGCTAGAGGAGATTCTCAACACCGAACCGGAGATTTTATGCCGCTTGATCGAGGAAAAATGAAAATCCTGTTTCTTTGCATCGGCAACTCCTGCCGCAGCTAGATGACTGAAGGCTGGGCACGCCATCTCAGGGGTGATGTGTTCAAGCCTTATTCCGCAGGAATGGTCAGCCATGGGCTCGATCCCTTTGGTGCATGTGATGAAGGAAGCCGGCGTCGATATCTCCGCTCAGGTGTCCAAAACCATCGATGCAGTTCTCGATGTCGACTTCGACTATGTGATCACCGTCTGCGAAAACGCTCGCGAGAACTGCCCCGTGTTCCCGGGCAGGACCTCCATATTTCACAGGGAATTTGAAGATCCTCCAAGGCTGGCCGCCGACTTAAAAACCGAAGAAGAAGCCCTCGGGCACTACAGGCGTGTGCGAGACGAGATCCGTGCCTTTGTCGAGGGCTTTCCCGAAAATCTGGGGTGAGAAGATGAAACGAAACGACGAGCAAACGGAAAAGATACGCCGCACTGTACGCGAGGGCTATGCCAAGGTCGCGCAGAGGAGTACCGGTTGCGGTTGCGGCTGCGGCTCTCCAAACCAATTGGCAAAAACCGTCGGCTATACCGATGATGACCTTGGAGCGCTGCCGGATGGCGCGAACATGGGGCTCTCCTGCGGTAATCCGACAGCCCTGGCTTCGCTAAAACCGGGCGAGATAGTCCTCGACCTAGGCAGCGGGGCAGGATTCGACGTGTTTATCACAGCTTCGAAGGTCGGGCCTGAAGGCAGGGTGATCGGTGTGGACATGACACCCGATATGCTCGACCTGGCGAGAAAGAACGGCGCAGACTTCAGGAAGCGAACGGGGATGGATAACATCGAGTTCAGGCTTGGCGAAATCGAGCATCTGCCTGTCGCCGACAATAGCGTCGACGTGGTCATCTCCAACTGCGTCATCAATCTTTCACCGGATAAACAACAGGTTTGGAACGAGGTCGCACGCGTACTAAAGCCGGGCGGGCGAGTCGCTGTCTCCGATCTAGCGTTGCACCAGCCGTTGCCACAGGCGGTTCTTGATTCAGTGGAGGCACTGGTGAGCTGTGTAGCCGGTGCTGCGCTGATCGACGAAACCGATAGAATGGTCAGGCAGGCAGGCCTTGTGGACATCAACCTGGAATCCAAGACTGAATACATCGACCAAATGGACGAGTGGAGCGACCCGCTTTACAGGGAGATCATTTCCCATCTTCCGAAGGGCAAAACTCTCGGCGACTACGTCACCAGCCTCTACGTGAACGCACGCAAGCCCGCGGGCTGTTGCTGCGGTTGAGGCATTTACGAGCCGCGTAATCAAATCCAAGGCGTCGGCTACATACTCGTTAGAAAAATTTTGGGAGGGGAACCAATGCAATCCGGTGAGGATAACGATAAGAAGGCAAAGGGCCTGGGATTTTTCGAAAAGTATCTGACCCTCTGGGTGGCGCTCTGTATCGTCGCGGGTATCGCCCTGGGCAGCGTCGCGCCGGGGGTGGCGAGTTATCTCGACAGCCTCTCGATAAATGTCGACGGCGCGCCGGTTGTCTCCATTCCAATCGCTGTCTGCCTTTTCTTCATGATGTACCCGATCATGGTGAAAATCGATTTCGCCAAGGTGGTCCGGGCGGGTAGGAACATCAAACCGGTGGGGCTGACGCTGCTCGTCAATTGGGCGATTAAGCCGTTCACGATGTACGCTATCAGCTTGCTGTTTCTCGGAGTGTTATTCCTAGGGCTGATCGGACCCAATGCAGTTGATCACGTAAAAATGCCGCTGGGTCTCGACTTCGAGGTCGGAGCGCAATACGGTTCCGGGACAGTTGTAATGGTGAACGGCGTCAAGACGCTCGAGGTGCCGTTGTGGCGCAGCTACCTCGCCGGCTGCATCCTCCTCGGGATCGCTCCTTGCACGGCGATGGTGCTGGTGTGGGGCTTCCTCGCGCGCGGCAACGACGCCCACACGCTGGTGATGGTAGCCATCAACTCGCTGACGATGCTGCTCCTCTACGGCCCCCTTGGCGGATTCCTGCTCGGCGTCGGGCAACTGCCGGTGCCGTGGCAGGCGTTGCTGCTATCGATCAGCATCTACGTCGCTTTGCCTCTTGCAGCGGGTTACCTGACGCGAAAACTCATCATCGGAATTCTTGGCGAAAAGTGGTTCACCAGGAAATTCCTGCCGTTTCTGACGCCGGTAACGATTACCGCCTTGCTGCTCACGCTCGTGCTGCTGTTCTCCTTCAAGGGGGAGGTGATCCTCGCTAATCCGTTGACGATACTGTGGATCGCCATTCCGCTGTTCATCCAGACGCTGCTGATCTTCGCCATTACATACGGCTTGGCGAGGCTGATGAAGTTGCCCTACGTCGACGCCGCACCCTCGGCAATGATCGGCGCCAGCAACCACTTCGAGGTCGCCATCGCGACAGCGACAATGCTCTTCGGGCTTTCTTCGGGCGCGGCGTTGGCCACCGTCGTGGGCGTGCTGATTGAGGTGCCGGTGATGCTGATGCTGGTCAGGATCTGCCTGAGAACGACTGGCTGGTTCGGCGCCGTTGGGGTTGAAGGGACCGCCGAAACGAGTTCGACAGCAATAATCGGATAGATATCTTCCTCACCCGCCGATATCCTGATTCCGAAGTGATTAGGAGAAGGCACCTTGATGGAAATGAGATATTGGCGGGCGTTTCTTGAGCGCGACGGCGACTTCGACGGGCTGTTCTATTTAGCCGTTAAGACAACCGGTGTTTTCTGCCGGCCGTCATGCCCGGCAAGAAGACCAAAGCGTGAAAACGTAATTTTCTTCAGGACTTCCGGGGAAGCGAAGACAGCCGGCTTCAGGGCATGCAAGCGATGCGGTCCCGACGATCCCGGTGCTGTATCGGCCGGCGCGAAGATTGTGCTCAAGGCATGTGAGCTGATCGATGCCGACGTCGATGGAATACCATCCCTGCAGGCCCTTGAAGAACAACTCGACGTTAGCCGCTACCATCTCTTACGGGTATTCAAGAAACTTCTTGGTATAACGCCACGTCAATACGCCGATGCCCAACGAGTCGAGAGCCTCAAAACAGAACTGCGTGACGGCAGAAACGTCGCCGACGCGATCTACGGCGCCGGTTACGGCTCGAGCAGCCGCGTTTACGAGAAGTCGTCGGAGCAGTTGGGCATGACACCGGATCAGTACCGGCGCGGCGGCTCGCAACAGAACATAGGTTATACCATTGTCGAATCGTCGCTCGGCACCCTGCTTCTCGCGGCAACGGCCAGAGGGATTTGCCGCATACGGCTGGGAGAGGCGAAAAAGGAAATGACCGCAGCTCTGAGGCAGGAGTTCCACTCTGCCGTAATCGAACGCGACGATAAAGGACTCAAAGTCTGGGTGGAAGAAGTTCTGGCGAGAATTGATGGACACACTCCCAGCGTCGAGCTCCCCTCCGATGTCAGAGCTACAGCCTTCCAGCGCAGAGTGTGGGAAGAACTCCGCTCAATACCTTTCGGTGAAATCCGGACCTATTCTGATGTTGCCGCGGCTATCGGTCGCCCCAGGGCTGTTCGTGCCGTCGCCAACGCATGCGCGGGCAATCCGGTGGCCATAGTCGTTCCGTGTCACCGCGTGGTGCGCAAGGACGGCACCATCGGCGGCTACCGCTGGGGAGTGGATCGTAAAGAAGAACTCCTGAGCAGAGAAAGCAAGAAATCACCGTGCAGTGAGCGTACGTAATCCACTTCTACACGGCCGAGCCTGATCTGGCTATTCTGCTTGGTGAACTCGATCTGGTTCGCAACACGATTCTAAAATAACTTAACCGGAAGCCGCTTCCCGCCTTGCGGCATTTGTCCGCATTCGCTAGCATATGCGCCTGTTGACTAGGAGAAACTGATGAATCCTGATGAGATGACGCTCGAAGAGCAGCTCGATTACCTGGAGCGCGGTTCCGTCGACCTGATCACGCGCGATGACCTCAAGGAGCGCCTGGCTGAGGCCAAAAAGGAAGGACGCCGACTGAAAGTGAAGGTCGGCTTCGACCCCACTGCTCCGGACCTGCACCTCGGCCACACTGTCATCCTGCGCAAGATGCGCCACTTCCAGGACCTCGGCCACGACGTCGTCTTCCTGATCGGCGACTTCACCGGCATGATCGGCGATCCCAGCGGTCGCAACAAGCTGCGCCCGCCGATGAGCCGCGAGGAACTGGAGGCCAACGCCGAGACTTACAAGGAGCAGGTGTTCAAGATTCTCGATCCCGAGCGCACGATCGTCGACTTCAACTCCCGCTGGCTCGGGGAGCTCGGCGCCGAGGGTTTCATCAAGCTGGCCGCGCGCTACACGGTCGCCCGCATGCTCGAGCGCGACGACTTCGAAAACCGCTACAAGAGCAACGTACCGATCTTCATGCACGAAATTCTCTATCCGCTCGCTCAGGCTTACGATTCGGTGGCGCTCGAATGCGATGTCGAGATGGGTGGCACCGACCAGAAATTCAACCTGCTGGTCGGGCGCGACATCATGCGCGAATACGACCTCAAGCCGCAGATTGTGCTGACGGTGCCGTTGCTGGAAGGCCTCGACGGCCTCGAGAAGATGAGCAAGAGCTACGGAAACTATGTCGGCATCAACGAGGCACCGGGTGAGATGTTCGGCAAGCTGATGAGCATCAGCGACGAGATGATGTGGCGCTATTACGAACTGCTGACCGACCTAGCGATGGACGAGATCGAAGGGATGCGGCGCGAAGCGGCGATGGGCGAATTCAATCCGATGCAGGCCAAGATCAGGCTGGCGAAGTTGATCATCGGCGACTACCACGGTGCTGCCGCCGCGAAAGAGGCCGAGGAGGCCTTCTCCAGTACCTTCAGCAAGCGTCAGGTGCCCGACGACATCCCCGAAACCGCGATCAAAGCCGGTGTAGAACTCTGGCTCATTCAGCTTCTGAGCGACAACGGCCTGGTCGCCAGCAAGGGCGAGGGCCGGAGGCTGGTGCGCCAGGGGGCTGTTTCCATCGACGGCGATAAGGTGAGCGACGAGGAACTGCGCCTGATCCTTAAAGCCGGCGATGAGTTGGTGATCAAGGTCGGCAAACGCCGCTGGCTGAAAGTTACCGCAGGATAAAAAGAAACCCGCTTGCGCGGGCTTCCTTTCCTTCTTCGCTGGACTGCTATTTATTGTGATTCCCGGGAGCCGTTAGTACTCCTCGACATCCTCGGATTCCTCTTCCATCGGTTTGGGCATCATACTCATAATATCGTCGTAGGTCAGCTTGATGCCGATCTCAAGGACGTTGCCACTTGCTGCAAAACGGAGCTTCTCCGCCAATCCGACTATTTTCTCCGGATCAGGTGCGGGGCCGGGAGTCATCAAGCCCACAGATCCGGCACCCATCGTTGCCAGAGCTGTTTTCTGAGAGTTGAAGAAGTCGGCCAACTTGCCCACGTCGGCGCCCTCGCCGAACGCCATCTTGATTTTCAACTCGAAGTCGTCACGGAAATAGATCGAACCGCCAGCCGCCGTTACCTTCTGCAGCGTCTCGGCTGCCTCTGGGCCGCCATCTATTTTGGCAAGCATCGCACCGCCCATGCCGGCGACCATCGAGATGTCGCCCCAGTAAACACCGTAAATGCTTGCGCCGGTATCGATGAGGCCACTCGCCTGCTTGTATTTCTCGTCATCAGCAAGCTTGTTCTCGGCCGCCAAGACAGCCTCGAGACCTTTCATTGAACCCATCAGCTTGACGCCGGAGTGTTCCATCAGGTTCCAATCGGAGCCCTTTCTGGTCCAGATCTTGGTTCCGTCCTTTTCAGTTTCCTCGAATTCCGCCCCGGTGTTCTCCTTCTCGGCCTCCATCAGCTTTTCGATGGTCACTGCAGCATCCAGCACTCCGAGGAAGTCCTGCATGTCGGCGGACATGAAAACCGTCATGCCGGCGATTTCATCCGGCTTTAGGCCCATCTCTTTGGCAGAGTTGTCGAACTGACCTTTCATCATCTGGGCTTGAGCGACCTCGGATTCCTCAGTGAATTTCTTGAAGATGCCCGAATTGTAGATCTGCGCCGGATGGAAGCCGAAAATCCCTATGTAATCGCCCGCCGGCAACATTGTCGCAACTTGGGCCGTGCTGCCGCCGCCCGCTCCTCCGCATGAGGCAGCCACGACAACGGCCAGGACACCTATGGCCGCGCAAATGAACTTACGCATAATATCTCTCCTCCTGGTTATCCCCTGTTAGTTGTTGGCGCATGGTAGAGCGGAGATCAGTGTAAAGTCAAAGAATTCAGCGAATTTAAGCTCAACGATAAAAGGGAAGTGCGTTTGAACATCAATACTCCCCCTCGCCCCTACGCTCTTCACAGCGAACGTTGATGGTGGCAGTATCGCCCCGCGCCACATCAAACCTCGCCTCCCAGCGACCCCTGCTGTCCCAGACCTCCAGATAACGATTGCCTGCCCTGACAGCAACTTGCAGCCGGCCGTCGCCACCGACCTGCCCGACATAACGGCCGTCGATGTAGCACCTCACGGCACCGGCAAAACAGTCCCGCGGCCCCTGCAGGAGAACCAGGAGCGTGGCATCGCCGACTGCGGCGGGGATTCCACGCCTTTCGCTGGACTCGCTTTCAGCCGACGAACCTGCTGTTTCCCGCGCTGATCGAGCCGTGGATTCTGCCTGCTTCTGAGCTGCCGCTCTCCGGGGTGCCGAGATCTCGCTACGCTCGGGATTCGGCGGCGCGGTTTGCTTCAGAGCCTCAGTCCAGGTCTCCGACTGCTCGCAGGCGACCGCAAGTAATAGCATCAGCACCGTTAACGATCCAACAGCATACCGCATGCGAAACTCCCGGAAACAATTAGTGTGGAGATATTATAGCTTTGTGGCTCAATGCGCGCCAACATGGCCTTGCTTTCCCGCACTACTGAAATTAGTCTTTTGTGCAAGCCGGAAAAGGCGGAGGGGAAAAAGTGAGTGATAAGGAAAAGCAACGATTGGTGATTGAGGCCCTCAAGAAAGTACCACATCCCGAGAAGGGAGGCGACCTCGTCAGCATGGGCTATATCAAGAATCTGCGCGTTGAAGGTGACGTAGCAACGTTCGACCTCGCGTTGAAAGCGCACAAGTGTAAATTCAGGGAGCAGCTCAAGAAAGATACCGAGGAGGCCGCAAAATCCGTCGACGGCATTTCGGCGGTTACGGTCAACATTATAGAGCAGAGCGAACAGCAGCAGGCGCGCGGCAAGGATCCTTGGGCAGACCGTGCCCCGATACCGGGCGTGAAGAAAGTGGTTGCCGTGGCCAGCGGAAAAGGCGGTGTCGGCAAGTCCACGGTCGCGGTAAATCTTGCTGTCGCTCTGGTCGGTGAAGGGCTGCGCGTCGGCTTGCTGGATGCCGATATTTACGGCCCGAGCGTGGCGATGATGATGGGCGTGCCAGTGGGCGAGCAAATCAACGTGCTGGGCGACAAGATCATCCCGCTCGAGCGCCACGGCGTCAAAATGATGAGCGTGGCATTCCTGATGGAAGAAAAGAGCGCTCCTGTGATCTGGCGCGGGCCGATGGTTGCCAACATGGTCAAGCAGCTTCTGCGCCAGGTGCTGTGGGGAGCGCTGGACGTCATCGTCGTCGACCTCCCGCCCGGGACCGGCGACTCGCAGCTTACGCTGGTGCAAACCGTCCCGCTCGACGGCGCGGTGATCGTCACAACGCCCCAGCACATCGCTGCGCTCGATGCCTCCAGGGGGATCGAGATGTTCCGCAGGCTCGAGGTGCCGGTAATCGGTCTTGTCGAAAATATGAGTAACTTCGTCTGCCCCGATTGCGGAGCGAAACATCATCTCTTCCCGCAAGGCGGCATCGAACAGGTGGTGCATGACTACGACGTTGACGTGATTGCAACCGTCCCGATCGAACCGGACATCGGCACACACGGCGACAGCGGAATCCCAACGATCGTGGCGACGCCCGACTCTCTGGCCGCCAAAGCGATGCGCGAGGCAGCCGCAAAGGTCATATCAGCAATCATTCCTGAGCGTAATGTCTAGGTGGCTCAACTTGAAATTTAGACCCAGATGTGCTATTAATGTCTTTACTTGCAACGTTTACAACAATTCATAGGAAAGAGAGAAAACGATGTCCAGTCTGATCGAACATGTGCATGCACGTGAAGTACTCGACAGCCGCGGAAACCCTACAGTGGAGGCAGAAATATACCTGGAGAGCGGCGACCACGGTCGCGCCATTGTGCCATCCGGGGCTTCAACGGGCGAGGCAGAGGCTCTGGAGCTTCGCGACGGCGACAAGAACCGTTTCCTCGGCAAGGGCGTGCTCAAGGCCGTAAACAATGTGATCAACGAGATCGAACCGCAACTGGTAGGGATGGATTCCCTTGATCAGGTTCTGATCGACAGGACACTGATCGAGCTCGACGGCACGCCGAACAAGAGCCGACTTGGAGCCAACGCGATACTCGGCGTTTCTCTCGCTGTCGCAAAAGCCAGTGCGGCTTATCTCGGCCTGCCCCTATACAGCTACATCGGCGGAACCAACGCCAAGACAATGCCTGTGCCGATGATGAATATAGTCAACGGCGGCCAGCACGCCGACAACAACATCGACATCCAGGAATTCATGATAATGCCGCTCGGCGCGCCGACCTTCGCCGAAGCGCTGCGCGTCGGCGCCGAAATCTTCCACCATCTCAAGGCGGTACTCAACGGTCGCCGCCTTAACACATCTGTGGGCGACGAAGGCGGATTCGCCCCCAACCTCGTCTCCAACCGCGCGGCCCTTGAGGTGATCATGGAGGCGATCCGCAAAGCCGGCTACAAAGCCGGCCGTAACAGTGGAGACGTGGCGTTGGCGCTCGACGCCGCCGCAAGCTCGTTCTATGACAAGGGAGAGAAGGCCTATATCCTCAGCGCCGAGCCCGAGCCGCGCAAAGAATCCGAGGAATTGGTGGAATTCTACGAAAACCTGGTCGACCAGTTCCCGATAGTCTCGATCGAGGACGGTTGCGATGAGAAGGATTGGAAAGGATTCAAGCTGATGACAGAAAGGCTGGGCAGCAAGATCCAGCTTGTCGGTGACGATCTCTTTGTGACCAATCCCAAGCTGCTCAAGCGCGGCATTGACGAGGGCATCTGCAACTCAATCCTGATCAAACTCAACCAGATTGGCACCCTCACCGAGACCGCAGACACGATCGAGATGGCCCATAAGGCCGGCTATACGGCTGTTGTCAGCCACCGCAGCGGTGAGACCGAGGACACGACAATCGCCGACCTGGCGGTCGCTTACAATACCGGTCAGATCAAGACCGGCAGTGCTTCCAGGACCGACAGGGTGTCGAAGTACAACCGCCTGCTGCGTATCGAGGACGAACTCGGCGAGGCGGCCATCTTCCCGGGCCGCAAAGCCCTAAAAATGGCTTGAGCAATGGACAAACAGCAGGACCCGCAAGCCGCGCCGAGGCAAACGCTGTTCTCCCGCGTGGCGTGGATCCTGCTGATGCTGCTTTTCCTCGCCGCTATTATCCTCGACGCATTCTTCAGCGAGTCGGGAATCATCAAAATTTGGGAACTCGAACGGGAGCACTTGCAGCTTTCGAGCGAGGTGAAGAAACTCGAACGTGACAACGCTGAGCTGGAGGCTCTGATCGAGGCGTTGCGCAGCGATCCCGAAGAGATCGAAAGGGTCGCACGCGAAGAGTTGGGATTCGCACGGCCGGGCGAGGAAGTTTTCCTTTTTCCTCCCGATGAAGAGGAACGAATTAGTGAAAATAAGGCGGTTGAAGCCTCAGCCGGTCAGTAGCCCTAGCGGTGCTTGAGGATAAAATAGAAGCCGCCGATTATCAGGAAAACAGGCCAGATCTTGTCCATCCCAAGATCGAGATTCAGACCGAACCAGTCGTACCTTTCGCCAAGGAATATTATGCCGATGGCAATCAGAATCAAACCGATCAGCATACCGCTCTGGCGATCGTCGAGTTTATGACTCATACGCTTTTCTCCCCGTTATAAGTAACTACCACCCCAAAATTGTATCGCTTGGTGACGATAGTATTAAAGCCTGCTCCTCGCATCAACCCTACCATCTCCTCGGGCTTGAAGAACTCGTCCACCGAACGAGGGAGATACTCGTAGGCGGCGCGGCTGCCGGATACCAGGCCTCCGATCCATGGCAGGACACGCATGAAATACCAGCGAAAGACGGGGCCGAAGAGCCTTCCTCTGGGGACAGCAAATTCCAGAATCAGGAGTTTACCTCCCGGCTTTAATATCCTGTTCATCTCGCCCAGCGCAGCGGGAACGTCGACGACATTGCGGATGCCGAACGCGATGGTCACCGCATCGGCACAACCTCCAGGCAGCGGCAGTGAGACGGCGTCGGCTGCTATGGGTATAACGGCAGGTCGAATACGCGAATGCTCTCTTTTGGGCTGCACCATGCGCAACATCGGCTCGCTGAAATCGAGAACCAGCGCGGCTCCGAGTCTCGGCTGTAGTTTCGCCGCCGTCAGTGCCACATCGCCCGTGCCCCCAGCGATGTCAACGAGCAGGTCACCACGTTCGAGCCCAAGCCTGCGCAGAGAGCTTTTACGCCACCTGCGGTCTTGCCCGAAACTAAGGATGGTGTTCAGCAGGTCGTAGCGGCCGGCGATTGCGCCGAACATCGTTTTGATCCGCCCCCGCTTTTCATCCGTGCTGTCAGCGGACCTTTCTTGATCGTTGCTGGAAAGCGTCATTCGGCGCTATCGCCCCAGGAGGCGAACAGATTATGGGGGATGCCCAGAATGGAAAGGACTCGGCCTGCGATAAAATCGGCTAGATCGTTAAAAGTTTCCGGATGCTGGTAAAAAGCAGGCGACGCAGGCGCGATCACTGCTCCTGCTTCCCCGGCGGCTGTCATGTTGCGCAGATGTACCAAACTCAGCGGGCACTCGCGCGGCACCAGCACCAATGGTCGCCGCTCTTTGAGCGTGACATCCGCCGCGCGCTCGATCAGGTTGCGCGATAGCCCATGACTCACCGCGGCGAGGGTTTTCATCGAGCAGGGAGCGATGACCATTCCGCCCGTCTTGTGCGAACCCGAGGAAGGAGGAGCGGCCAGATCCATGTGGTCGTATTCCACCACCTCATCTTCTGTAATCTCACGCCCAAGTTTCCCGCCGAGCCAGCCGCGAAAACCGGCGGCCCGATCAAACTCGCTGCCCAATTCCTCGGTCATCACCGCACGGCCCATCGGCGAAATTATCACCTCCAGCCTGCGGCCCGACTCCAGCAACGCCCTCGCAGTGCGCAGCGGATAAATCGCCCCGCTGGCGCCGGTAACGGCGAGCACTATTGGAAGTGTGGAGAAATTTCCCAACGCTGAACCGCTCCGGCTCAATATGCCTTGATCAGTAAGCTGCGCTCCTCGTCGCCCAGGCTGTATTCGGCACCCCAGTAAGGTAGCCAAACCCGCGCGACGCGCAATATTTGAATGGAAAATTTCGACAACGGCGCCTCGACAGAGTTAATGCTCTCGGCCTTGGTGACAAACTCGCTCTCCAGGTTCTTGAATTCCTCTATCAGCCCATTGGCAAAGCTGATGAAATCCTCCCTGCGGGACTCAAGCCCGGATACGATGGACTCAGCATCCGCCTTGAGCGTGTCGATATAGGTATCAACATGCGAGCCCTCCACCTGGTACTCCTGTTGCTCCAGGATCTGCAGATTTATCGCCTTGTTCAGTAATGATTTGCAAGCCAGGCGGAAATCCTCCACCCAGGCAAGAGCTATCTCCTCCCGAGCGTCCATCGCCGGCGGGTCCACTCTCTCGTAGCTGCGCGCTATCTGATCAATCTTCCTCTCAAACACCATGCCCAACTCCAACGCCCGCTCGGACTTCTCAGCATTGGCGTAGCTATAGCAGAGTTTGCGGAATTCATCCTCCGACTCGCCAAGCAGAGAGGTAATGCCATAGCTGTTGTTGGTGAAGAGGGTCAGGCTTTTTTGCTCTTCGAGGAAATCGAGAAAGCTCTGGGCAACTGAGTGGTAGTCGACACTGATGTTCTCGCTCTCGCGAACGAGGTGCTCAACCATCTCGTCGGGTACAGGCATGAGGGATCTGCGGGCGATGAGCGCCACAGGTCTGGACCAGTCTATCGATCTGCGTTTCCTGTCGAGTTCAATCAGGCGATCAATGTAATCTATGTTGAAGACACCGAAATCGCTGTCGTCGAAAGACAACTCGCCCAGTACATAAACACCGTGGTGAAATTCGAGGCGGAGTTCCAGCGAAGTGATCTCGTTGCGCATGTACCAGCTCTTTATCCTGAAGAGCTTGGGGAACAGGAAAGTCTCTTCCGGATGGTCGAGGTCCGCGTCGATTGTCCTGACTATCCGTCCTGGTCCTCTGGTCGATCCCACCTGCTGATTCCTTCCCTCTCTATGCCTACCGCCAGGGCCAGCTGTAGACCACCAACTGCGCGCCCCCGAATGCATCCCGCCCGCAAATTGCCAATGCTATTGAACGGGAGCCCGGCGGATTGTATGCCGTGAAAGCCAAGATGTCGAGCCGCGAGGAAATTTTATGCTCAGCTGCGACCCCCGACCAAATATTCATCGAAGTCACTGCGCTTCCGCCCGGCGCAGCCTCGGCCAAAATGATCCATCCTGGCTTCAAACCGCCCAGTGCACTGCCCACTCGTATGGCGCCACCTGACTTCACCGACTCTCGGTCCACATTGCCGCTAACTCGATTCCATAGAGCCAGATCGCCGGAGACCGAGACGACCAGCATCAATTCACCGTTTCGATCGAGACTGCTTAATGCGCGGGTTTTTCCGATCTCGGCAGTTGTGCGCGACGTGAGGTTGCGATCGATTATAAACAGCGTGTCCTCAAAGATATCTTCACCCGGACGGTAACGCCCGGCGAGGAATGCAGGCCGGCCGTCGAGCGTGGCCGCCTCCAGCGGTTGCAGGTCGCAGAAACTGAAACTGATATTGCGCTCATCAAGCCATACTACGGCACCGCTCGACCAGAGGTTGGATCCGATGATAAGTTCCTGATGCCCATCCTCGTTGAGGTCAAGGGGAATCACCCTTCCCGTGGGGGTCCTGGTTGCATAGGTTGCTCTCGGCAGATCCGTCAGCGCGATCTTTTTTATTAAAACGGTCGAGCCTTCGCCAACGGAATAAATCAACAATTCACGATGCCTGAGCACCGCCAGTTCGTCACCCTCGTTGCCGTCATAATCAAAAGCCGCAACATCCAGGACATCGGCAGGAAGAGGCACGGAAAACAACATCCTCGTGCCGCCCATCTCGGGCTCCCGGCTTTCCTCTGTGAACAGCAAAGCGAGCTCCGGCGTCATTGATCTCGAAATCCCGAAAATCTCGTCGCTCTGTTCATCCGCGGAAATCACTTGGCAAATCAGGAACACTCTGTTTCCGGATACACGTAGGATTATGTTCAGCACTGCGGCGAATCCCTGCCGCTCGAGCAGTTCGCGCAAGCGCGGGATATCCTCCACTAGAAACGGATTGTCACTGTACGCCGCATTCTCAACTGCTCCCGTTCTGAATAGTCCCGTGGCCTCCAGGCGGGAAGACACTGACTTCTCCAGCTGACCCTGCAACGCCGAAGCTATCCGGGCAAGGCTGAATAGCCTCACGGCAAGCCGCAAAGGTCGCCCGTCAGGTGTGAGCAGATCTCCCGATCTCACTGATCCCGGGGCTTCGCCTCGGATAAGCTGTTCCAGCTGTCCGCCTGCCAGTCTGGCGACGGGCTTGTAAACAAGGCGGTCTCTCTCCCGCACACGCCTAAACACGCGGTACGAATTGGCACCCGCATCGGGCAAGGCCGGTGCAACGAACGCCAAGCCGGACTCGACTGTCAGCCTGTGGAGTGCGGAAACCTTCGCCTGCTCGAACCTCTCGATAAACAGGTCCCATAGGCCGTCCAACGACTCCTCTCCCGTTTGCGCGGGGAAGAGAAGCGCCAGGCTGAGTAACAGGTAAATCATAGTTTTCGCACCGATTGCGGAATATCGGGGTCCGCGGTCAGCGAACGATAACTCGTCAACAGCACCTTGCCCGGCTCTCCGCCCCTCACCTTTTTCAGAAAACGCCGCTCCGTCCAGTGTACCTGAACATTCCTCGACTGACGGGCCTTGCTGTAGTATGCCGCTAAAGAGGCCGCCTCCGCCATCGTCGCGGCAGGCAGCCTTTCCAGCTTGTGCGTGTTGCGCACAAGGACGTGCGAGCCGCCGTAGCCCGCCGTGTGAAACCAGAAATCGTTGTCCTTGCCGACGCCGAATGTCACTTTCTCGTTGTCGCGATTGTTACGCCCGATCACGATTTCGAGGCCGTCCGAAGAAAGAAAGCGCCTCCCGGGCTTCGCCACAATCTTTTCCCTCTTCCTCTGGCGTTGAGTGATCCATCCGCGGTCCGTGAGCTGCTTGCGAAGTGCGCGGATTCCCTTCAGATCACTCGAATCCTGACACGCCGCCGACTGCCCCTCTATCTTAGCCAGATCCGATAATTCCCCGTCCAGTTCGGCCAGGCGATCACTGATACTGCCGACGGCGCGCCTGGCTTTACGGGCGCGCTTGTAATAACGCTTTGCATTGGCGGCAGGATCAAGCGCGGGATCGAGATCGATGCTCAACATGCTGCCGTCGCCCTTGTAGATATCCTCAACCTCAATCTTATCCAATCCCCTGCCCATCCTGCCGATGTTGGCCAAAATCAAGTTGCCTAATTGGTCAATGTCGGTTTCTTTTTCATTTTTCTTCAGATCGTTTTGCAGGTTGGAAGCGAGTTTTTTCAGGCGATTGCTCCGTTGCTTGAGCACCGAGTTTATTTGCGAGAGCTCCAGTGCAAATGCCGCGGCCCGCATCCGCTTGCGGAAAAATATGTCCGCAGCGTCGTTGGGATCATCGAAAAGTTCCGGCGGCTCAATAACGTCTACGCGATAATTGTCGGGTAGCAGCAACAGCGACGTTTCGTCCCCGGTCTCGGGCGAAAAGATACCCGCCCGGAAGCGCAGCTCACGCAACTCCTCCAGGAATTCCATTGCAGTCTCGACAGAATCCTCAAGCCGGGTAACAATCTCTGCGGCGAGCTGCGGGCCGGCTCCTTTGATGCCGGCTTTGATCGACTTTTCAGGATTATCGTCTCCTGAAATCTTTTCCAGGAACGCCTTCAATTTTTCCGTTGCCGGTTCGTAGATATCGAATTCGCCCGGGGGCGGCGACGGCGGCAGGTACGGTTCACCGGGATCGGCATTAAAGCCGGCGATGACTATGCCCTCTGCGCCGGCAAGAACGAGATCAACCCTATTCGGGACGGCCAGGAAAAACAGTAACGATTCCTCTCCTTCAGGCAATTTGAACCGAAACGTGAGCAGCCGATCAGAGGGAACCTTTTCGATAGCCGTCAGCTCGGCTTTTTCCAGCATCGACCGCATTCGCGCAGCGAGTGTGCCGAAAACGGGTGACGGCTGACGCGCCTCGGCCTGCTCCCGCGCCATCAGCAGCGGCAAATCCGGCCTGAGGCAGAAAAACAAGTGGGACGAAATCATGCGTACGACGACTCCGTCTCGTGCTGCATAGACCTCCCCTACGCGGTCCCCCACAAGAACAGACCTCAGCCTCTCGACAAGAAGGTTGAGAACCTGATTATCCATCTCTCTGACGCGGGGATTAGACCCGCCTCATGGCGCTCAATTGAAACCCAAGGTTATCGTCCTGCCAGGCAGAACATTAGTGAGCGTAGCTGTAGAGCCGTCGAGGAATTGGACAAGGACATCGACGCGCTGTTTCTTCTTCGATAGCCCGATGTGCACTTCCGGAGAATTCTGGGAGACGTAACCGGTCGATCCGCCGACCTGCCGGTAAGCCATAAGCGACATTGCTTTCCCGAGATCACCTGCCCTATAAATCCAGACTCGCGCTCCGATCGCGCCGGTCTCACCCGAGGGCGCCGTCAAACGCAATTTGAGGTAATTAAAATTGTCACGTTCGTTGCGGAAAAGCTGGGCTGTGCCTGCCTTATGAGCCACCACAATGTCCAGGTCGCCGTCGTTGTCGTAATCGCCAAGGGCCATGCCGCGCGGATCGTAATAGCTTGGAGGAACGGCCCCGATGTTGCCTAATTGCTTGAAGCGATTGCCCCCGAGGTTCTGGAACACGACAAAGCTCTCCGTCACATTCCTGTAAGCGATGATGATGTCCTGTTTGCCGTCGTTGTCGATATCGCCAAAGGCCGCGGTGAAGCCCTGACCCTGCAGGCCGGACTCGCCGGTCATTTCGACAAACACCCCGTCGCCCTCGTTAACGAAGAAGCGAAGCTGGTCGCCAAGCAGGATCATGTCGAGGTCGCCGTCGTTGTCGCTGTCGCCAAGTGCGGCGCCGTTGCACTTGTAGTTGTGACTGTTGAAATCTACGCCGATTTGGCTGCCAATGTCGGTGAAGCCGCCATTGCCGTTGTTGAGCCAAAGGCTGTTACTCAGCCCGCCCACGTTGCTGTCGGGCCATTTCGACTCGACCAGATCGAGATCGCCGTCGTTGTCCACATCGCCGACGGTTATCCCCTGAGTAAAGCCGCTGAAACTCAAGCCATTGTACTTGCGCTGGAAGCGAGCCTTGCCCTTGTTATGATAGTAGCGACTTATCGTCAGCAGATTATCGGGCCGGTCGGAGTTGCTCACCGGGTTGGTGATGACAAAATCGACGCGTCCGTCTCCGTCGAAATCCCCGGCGGCTAGACCCCTGGTCAGGAATTTTGGACCGTAGATCCCTGATTTTTTGGTAAAATCACTGAAATATCCATCGCCGCGATTCAGATAGACGCGGTTCTGCCCACCGATGCCGCCACCCCCCGCATTGCCGAGGAGGAGATCGAAATCGCCGTCATTGTCGATATCGGCAAAGACCACCCCATGGGACCCGGCGTCGTCTCCGTCAACGCCGCGCGTTCTTGCCTCCTCCTTAAACTTGCCGTT
The DNA here is from genome assembly GCA_035530855.1 of Acidobacteriota bacterium. Taxonomy (GTDB): domain Bacteria; phylum Acidobacteriota; class DATKUA01; order DATKUA01; family DATKUA01; genus DATKUA01. The sequence continues at coordinate 48,730 of DATKUA010000257.1, forward strand.
GCCCTGGTTGATGTAAAGATAATTGGGGCGTTGCGGCGGGTAGAGAGTGTTCGTGATGCAGATATCCAGGAAGCCGTCGTCGTTGACGTCGACGAAGGCGACGCCATGGCCGCCCTCGTCACCGGCGGTATAGATGCCGGCAAATCCGGAGACGTCGGTAAACTTGAAACGCGCTGCCGGCGGTCCGACATCGGGACTACTTGAATCTTCAGCCGCAATAACGATTAGTGGTAACGACAAGCTCAATGATATCAGCAAAAATGCAATGCTGGATCTCATACTTAACTCCTAATAGGCTTGCGGAAGATTCTAGAGCCGGCAGGGTGGAGCGTCAACGGCTCACTCCACCGATCTCGATACCATAAGCTTTGAGTTTGCGATAAAGATGGCTACGCTCAATCTTCAACGCCTTCGCCGTCTCAGCGACGTTGTAATCGAGTTGCGCGAGCTTCGAGCTGATCAACATCCGCTCGAAATACTCACGGGCCTCCTTGAGCGAGTCGAATTCCATTTCCTCGACCGGTTCTTCACCACTTCCCCTTGCGGTGTAAGCGAGGTCTTCAGCCCCGATTGTCTCGCCGGGGACCATAATCATCAGGCGCTCGATCGTGTTACGCAATTCGCGTACGTTGCCGGGCCAGTCGTGCCGCTTCAACATATCCAGAACCGCCGCTTCGAATTCCTTCGGCTTGCGGCCGAAACGCTCGGCCAAATCTTTTAGGAAGTGTTCGGCGAGCAACGGGATGTCGTCCCTGCGCTCGCGCAATGGTGGCACACGGACCGGGATGACGTTGATGCGGAAATAGAGATCTTTGCGGAAACGGCCCTCGCCGATTTCCTCCTCGAGGTTCTTATTCGTGGCGACTATGACCCGCACATTTACGCTGACGGAGCGGTTGCCGCCGACGGGCTCTATCCGCTGCTCCTGAAGCGCGCGCAACACCTTCGCTTGTGTCTTGAGGCTCATATCGCCGATCTCGTCGAGGAACAATGTGCCTCCGTCGGCCGCCTGGAACTTGCCGACCTTGTCCTCGCTCGCGCCGGTGAACGAGCCCTTCTTGTGGCCGAACAGCTCGCTTTCGATCAGTTCGTCGGGAATCGCTGCGCAGTTCACCTCGACGAAAGGGCCTTCCGCCCTGGCGCTGCCGCGGTGAATGGCGCGCGCAACCAGTTCCTTGCCGGTGCCGTTCTCGCCGAAGATCAGCACGCGGCTGTCCGACGGCGCGGCCAACTCGATTTCGCTGCGCAGGCGTCGCATCGCTTTGCTCTCGCCGACCATCTCATGCTCGGCCGCGAGTCGGCGTTGCAACTCGACGTTCTCACGTTCCAACTGCCGTTGGCGCATTGCGTTGCGGACCACCAGCACTGTCTTGTCGAGGCTGAGCGGCTTCTCGATGAAGTCCCACGCCCCCAGCCTCGTCGCACGCACGGCGCTCTCAACGGTGCCGTGACCGCTGATCATAATTACCTGCGCGGGATTTCCCTCCTTTTTCAGCTGCTCCAGCACCTCGAGGCCGTCCATCTCCGGAAGCCAGACGTCGAGGATGACCAGTTCGAATTCGCCGTTCCTGGCCACCTCGAGGCAGCGCTCGCCGCTGCCCACCGCCTCCACGTCGAACCCTTCGTCCTCGAGGATACCGCGCAGCGTTGTGCGTATCCCCTTCTCGTCGTCGACTATCAGTATTCGCTCTGGCATAGGCTCCGCCGTCAACTGGATTTCATAGAGTATAACTCCCGCAAAGTTACGTATCAAAAAATGTGAAGTCTGCCCATATCGATTTGGGATCAGTGGATTTCAATCGGCGAATTATTTCCCGTCGACCGGCAGTTCGATTGTGAAACGGGCGCCGTGGGGGCGGTTGTCGGAGACGGAGATCGAGCCGTTGTGGTCGGAGACGACGCGGTGGACGATCGCCAGCCCGAGGCCGGTGCCTTTCTTCTTGGTCGAGAAGTAGGGGATGAATAGCTTCTCCTTGACCTCGGCGGGGATGCCGGGGCCGTCGTCGGCGAACTCAACCACCACCGCCTTGCGGTCAGCGTTGTAGCGGCTGTTCACCTGCAGCACCCCGCGGCCGTCAAGGGCGTCGATGGCGTTGTTGATTATGTTGACGAAGGCCATCTTCATCTGGTCGACGTCGATGCTGACCTCGGGGATATCGATGTCGAGATCCCTCTCGATGCGGAAGCCGTCGCTGTCGGAGCGGTAGATCGAAGTCGCCTTGTCGATCACCTCATTGATGTCGGTGAGCTCGGGCCGGCTGGCGGGCATGCGGGCAAAGGAGGAAAAGGCGTCGACCAGGCTTTTGAGGGTTCCTGTCTCTTCGATGATCGTATCGGTGCAGTTGGCGATCAGCTCACGGTGGTCCTCGCTGTTGTCGCCTATCTTGCGGCGGATGCGTTCGGCGGAGAGCTGGATCGGGGTCAGCGGATTGCGGATCTCATGAGCGATGCGCTGCGCCACCTCGCGCCAGGCGGCCGTGCGCTGGGCCCGCACGAGTTGCGTGAGGTCGTCGAGCACGATCAGCGTGCCGCGAAGGGAGCCGTCGTCATGGCGTATGGCGGTCACGGTGGCCGAGAGATGTAGGATCTGCTCTTCGAAGCGGATCTCGACCTCCTGCGTCAGGCTGACCGTACGGATCTCGAAAAAGCGCTCGAGCATCTCGGCCATCGGCTCCAGGTCGGACTCCTCGAACGCCTCGCGCCACCCGAGTCCGATCAGCTCCTTGCCGGATAACCTCAACATTTCCTGCGCGGATGGATTAATCGTCGTCACCCTGCCGCCGGCGTCGAGCGAGACGACCGCCGAGGAGAGATTTGAAAGCAGCGTTTCCGTGTAGCGCCGCCGGCGCTCCAGTTCGAGGTTGGTCACCACCAGGTTGCGGTTGGCTTCCTCGAGCTCCTCCTGGCTCTCTTTGAGGTCGTGAGTCATCTTGTTGAAGCTGGCGACCAGTGTGCCCAGCTCGTCAGTGGGGACCGGATCGACGCTGAAATCGAGATTGCCGGCTGCGACGGCCTTTGTGCCTTCGACCAGTTGCTGGATAGGAACAGTGATCCCTTTGGAGAAATAGATACCGACCCAGATGGCTGAGAAGATGCTGATGAGCATGAACACCAGCAGCAGGACCTGGGAGGAAAGCTTGACCACCTCGCGCTGCTCGGTCTGCTCGCGATAGGCTTTGTATTCGCCGGCGATCGCACCGGCGATGCTGGTGAGATTGCGTCGCACGCCGAAGCCGAGAACCACCGCGCCTATCGGCCTCGCATCGGGCGATGTCTCGCCGCGCGTAAACACCGGCACGGCGCAGCGCACCAGCGTGCCGGCGGGCAACTCCTCCTCGGTGAATTTGTAGATGCCGTCCTCCAGCCTGCTGTTCAACACGGCGTTGACCTGGCTCGGGATCGGATCCTCAAGGTACGGCAGAAACGGGCTATCGGGATTGACGATCATCGGCACCAGCGGTTCCGAGCCGAAGTAGACGTCCACCACGTCATAGCGATTGGCTTCCATCTGCGGCTCCAGGTAGCGCCGCCAGAGAAATTCGTTCTTGTCGTAACTGAGCAGGCTCTCGTTGGTAATATAGCGGGCGAGATCGCGGGCATGGGCAAGTGCCTTATCCCGGCTGGTCTCCAGGTAAACATCTGCCAGCTCGCTCGAGGAGGAGACTATCTTGTCGACCGGCTGCGCCGACCAGAAATCGATGATCTTGGCAACCAGGTCAATCGCCGTAAAGGAGACGAGGAGCGTGGGTACGATGGTGACGGCGATCATCGCCAAAACCAGCTTCGTGCGGAAACGGGCCCCGGGTATTCTCCGCTTGCGATCGCTGAACATCCGCACTAGGTTGCGGAAGATCACTACGAGCAAGATGAGAACAATGATGATGTTGAGATTGATGATCGCCAGGCCTACCAGCGGGCTGTACCACTGCGAATAGCGAAGCTGCTGGCTGGTGGTCAGGAAGTAGGCCGCGGTTACCAGTACTGTGATTATCAGGACGGGGACGAAGATCGGGACGATCCTCCGCAGTTTCCGCAGGATTTGGCGCCGCCTCGTTTCGTTCTCCGCCATCGCCGCTTTCTCGTTAATCTTGCTAGTCACAGTAATACAATCATAAGGATACCGAGCGCAATTGTGAAGTAATGGTCGGATTGCCTTGCCAGCTTTGTTTTCAAAAATGTATACTTGGCCTGTGGTAACGATCACACAAGCGGCCGATTCAGGCCATTTCCATACAGAAGGGAGCTTCCTATGACAGTAAAGAACGGTGAATTTATCTGGTTCAATGGGGAGTTTGTGCCTTGGGACGATGCGAAAATACACGTAGCCAGCCACGCGCTGCACTACGGCAGTGCAGTTTTTGAAGGAATCCGATGCTACGCCACGGAAGACGGCCCGGCAGTCTTCCACCTGATCGACCACGTCGAACGCCTCTACAATTCAGCGAAGATTTACCGCATGGAAGCTGGCTTAAGGTGGAGCCAGGATGAGTTTATCGAGATCATCCTCGAAACCATCCGCAAGAACAAGCACGAGGCATGCTACATCCGCCCGCTTGTCATCCGGGGTTATGGCTCTCTCGGTGTCAACCCGTTGAATTGCCCCATCGAAGCATACGTGATAACGCAGGAGTGGGGCGATTACCTCGGCAAGGAGGCGGTCGAGCACGGCGCTTCGGTGAAAATCAGCACCTGGGCGCGGTTCAGCCCGAACACCCTGCCCGCGATGGCCAAGGCCGCGGCGAATTACATGAACAGCCAGCTGATTACCATGGAAGCCAAACTCGACGGCTACACCGAGGGAATCGCGCTCGACACCTCAGGCTATGTCAGCGAAGGCAGCGGCGAGAACATCTTCTGCATCCGCAAGAACAAGATTTACACAACTCCGCTCGGCGCCAGCGTTCTGCCGGGAATCACTCGCAATTCGCTTATCGAACTGATCCACGACCTGCAGAAGCCCGGGGAGGCTCTGGAGGGTTACCTGTTCGAGGAACACATCATCCCGCGCGAGATGCTTTACATCTGCAACGAGGTCTTCTTCTGCGGCACCGCTGCGGAAATCACGCCGATTCGCGAGATCGACAAGATCACGATCGGTGCCGGCACCCGCGGCCCGATCACAAAGCGGCTGCAGGAGGAATTCCGGAAGATTCTCTCCAGCAAGGCCGCGGATCGCCACGGCTGGCTCACATTCGTCTAATTGAGGGGAGAGGGATAGCCGGCGCCCGCCGCTCACGCAGCGGCGGGCGCTTTTCTTTGACGGGCAAACAAAGCCATATCTGTGATATAATTACAGCGGTACCCCGGAGCAGGATTTGCCATGCATATCAACACTCTGCTGAAAATGGCGCTGGATCGCGGCGCCTCCGACGTCCATCTCAAGACCGGGTCGCATCCCTGGATCCGCGTCGACGGAACATTGATACCGATAACCGAGGTCAAGCGCCTGACCGGAGAAGACACCGCCAAGATTGCTTTCTCAATCATGACCGAGCCGCAGAAGGAGTACTTTCAGGCGAACAGGGACATCGACTTCAGCTATTCGGTCTCCGGCCTCGGACGTTTCCGCGTCAACTCTTTCTATCAGCGCGGCACCGTCGGAATCGTACTGCGCATCATCTCCTTCGACATCCGCACCGTCAGGGAGTTGAATCTGCCGTCAATCCTGGAAAACATCGCAATGGCGCAGCGCGGCCTGGTGCTCGTCACCGGCACCACCGGGAGCGGAAAGAGCACTACCCTGGCTTCGATGATCGACTATATCAACACGCACCGCATCGACCACATCATCACTATCGAGGACCCGATCGAATACGTCCACCGCGACAAGCGCAGTATCATCAACCAGCGCGAACTGGAGACCGACACAAGCTCGTTCTCCATCGCTTTGCGCGCCGCACTGCGCGCCGACCCGGACGTCGTACTCGTCGGCGAGATGCGCGACCTCGACACGATCGAGACCGCTCTGATCGCCGCCGAGACCGGCCACCTGGTGCTCTCGACGCTGCACACCGTCGACGCCACCGAGACGATCAACCGCATTATCAGCATCTTCCCGCCGTTCCAGCAGAAGCAGATACGCATCCAGCTCGCCACGGTGCTCAAATCGGTCATCAGCCAACGGCTGATGAAGACCGCCGACGGCAAGGGCCGCGTCCCGGCCGTCGAGATTCTTATCGCCACCAAATACATCCAAGAGTGCATCGAGAACAAGGACAAGACCGGTATGATCCGCGACGCAATCGCAGCCGGCACCTCGCAGTACGGCATGCAGACCTTCGACCAAAGCCTCTTCTATCTGTTCCGCCAGGGCATGATCACCGAGGAAGAGGCGATGCGCGGCGCCACCAACCCGGCCGACCTCAAGCTCAAGCTGCAAGGCATCGAATCCGCCTCCGACGTCGCCCGCAAGCAGATGGAGAGCGAGATCTTCGGCGATGAGTGATCCGCGGCACTCGCGCCCCGAACCCAAAGAACTTATGGAATTTCTGCCGGATGAATCCTTGCTGCGCGAAGAACTCGTTCGTGCCATGCGCCGCATTGCCCGCATACCGCGTACTGAGGCGGAAACCCGGGAGTACCTGCGGCAGCGAAAGCTGCCCGAGATCTCGGTCGAATCGATTATCGATACCCTCAAGCAAGAAGGATTTCTTGACGATGCGCGATTTGCCAAAGGCTACGTCCGCTTCCGGCTTGGGCAGGGTTACGGGCCGGCGCGCATCCGCCGTGAGCTGCGGGACAAAGGTGTGACCGGAAGCGCCGCAGACTTCGCCATCGCGGCTGCACGTGAGGACCGCGACGAACTGGAAATCCTGCGAAACGTGCTCGCCAAGCGCGTGCGTGTAAAAGGAGAGCCACGCGAGCCACGCGAGCTGAAAAATCTCGGAACCTTCCTGGAGCGCCGCGGATTCGACTACAACCTGGTCCGCGAAGAGCTCGAAGTTTACTTCGACCGGATAAAAAACGGCGGAGGAAAATCATGAGCGACGGAAGCGAGGAAATCAGGCTGAAGCAGGCGGAATTTCTAAGCGCCCTCTTCGAGCAGGAGAACAATCATTCGGCGAAGGACGCCGCGGAAATGGACGCCTGGATCAAGGGTAAATCCAAGGTCGAGCGCGATGACATCCGCCGCCGGATGGAAGACTTCCTGCTGGCATCATCTGCAAAAGAAAACGGAGCTGAGCTCGCCTGACAGTTCTCACAACAGTATTTTCGGCAACCGGATATCCAATTAACAAAGTGCTTTCTTTTAGGCGCGGTTGGATCCCACCCCCCGGGAAATCCTAGTCTTTACCATCTCCATTCAGCTCTCGGCGGTGCCAGAGGTTGAGCTGGTCGTCGGCATCCTTTGTGGTCTGCACCGGGTAGTGGGCGGTGAAGCATGAGATGCAGTATTTCTCGCGGTCAGGGTCGACCGACTGCAGCAGCCCTTCGAGTGAGAGATAGTGGAGGCTGTCGGCGCCGATCGACTTGCGGATATCCTCGACAGGGAGGTTAGCGGCGATCAGGTCTTCTTTTTCCGGAGTGTCGATGCCGTAGTAGCAGGGGCTGACGTAGGGCGGCGAGCCGACGAGATAGTGAACCTCCGCCGCGCCCGCCTGCCGCAGTATCTGGATGATCTTGCGGCTGGTGGTGCCGCGCACGATCGAGTCGTCGACAAGCGCGATGCGCTTGCCCTCGATCACTGGCCGGATCGGGTTTAGCTTGACCTTTACGCCGAAGTCGCGAATCCCCTGCTCCGGCTCGATGAAGGTACGGCCGACATAATGGTTTCGCACCAGGCCGATCTCGAAGGGGATGCCCGACTCCTGGCTGAAGCCGAGGGCGATGTAGTTGCCGCCGTCGGGAACAGGCACTACCAGGTCGGCTTCGATTACGCCGGCGTTCTCACGGGCAATATTTTCTCCGAGCTTACGGCGCACGCCGTGAACGATTGTGCCGAAGACACGGCTGTCGGGACGCGCGAAGTAAACGTGCTCGAAGATGCACTGATGCTGCCGCTCCTGCGGGAACGGGAAGATGCTCTGCGGCTGTTCGTTTTCCTTGCCGACGAAAACCACCTCGCCCGGTTCCAGCTCTTTGACGAATTCGGCGTTGATGAGGTCGAAGGCCGTCGTTTCGCTGGCGAAGACTGTCGAGCCTCCGAGCCTGCCCATCACCAGGGGCCGGAAGCCGTGGGGATCGCGCACCGCCAGCAACATTGTCGGGGTCAGGAACACCACGCTGTAAGCGCCTTTCACCTGGTGCAGGGCGTCGACAATGGCGGAGACGATATCGTTCTCCGCGCTCTGGGCGATGAGGTGGAGAATCACTTCGCTGTCACTGCTGGTCATGAAGATCGTGCCCGCACGCGAGAGGGTGTCGCGAACACTGTTTACGTTGACCAGATTGCCGTTGTGAGCCAAGGAGATCGGGCCGCGGTGGGTGTCGAAGTAGATCGGCTGAGCGTTCTTGGGCTGGCTGGAGCCGGTGGTCGAATAGCGCACATGGCCGATGGCTCCGTACCCGGCGAGCTCAATGATCTTCGCCTCATCGAAATACTGCGCCACCAAGCCCATCCCTTTGCGGGTGAACATATTTTCGCCGTCGGTGGAGGTGATGCCGCAACTCTCCTGGCCGCGGTGCTGCTGGCCATAGAGGCCGAGATAGGTGTACCGCGCCGCATCGGCATGATTCCAGATGCCGAATATCCCGCATTGATCGTGGAGCTTGTCCTCTTCTGACATTACGCCTCTCTGTTTTCTACTCTCCGTTCTCACCGATAACTATTTTCTCGAATGCCCCGCGCCAGGCATCGAATGCCTCCCCGACACCGATATCGACCAGCGTAACACCATTCCGATTAATCACAAGCCTGCCATCGCGCCCGCCTACCACACCGATCTGCTGCGCCGGAACACCGTGCCGCCAGGCGGTCTCGACAACGTAGGCGACGTTCTCCGGCAGGCAGGACAAAACCGCGCGACCCTGCGACTCGCCGAACAGCAGCGCATCGATCCTGTGCGTTCCTTCCAACTCGAGCGTGCAGCCGAAGCGCCTATGGCCGACAATGCAGCTCTCGGCCACGGCGACGGCCAGACCGCCGTCGGAGATATCATGGACACTGCGCAGAACGCCGAGGCCGATCAACTCGCGCAGGGTATCGCCGAGCGCCTTTTCTCGCTTGAGGTCGACACGCGGTGGCATCCCTCGCTCGATGCCGTGAACCTGGGCGAGGTACTCGCTGCCTCCCAATTCTTCGCGAGTCTCGCCGAGCAGGATCACCGCGTCGCCCTCGCCGATAAAGTTGGCGGTGCAGATCGACGAGCGGTCCTCTATCAAGCCGACCATGCCGATCATCGGCGTCGGAGCGATTCCCTTACCTGCGGTCTCGTTATAAAAGCTGACGTTGCCGCTGACAACAGGGCAGCCGAGCGCCTCGCATGCCTCCGCGATCCCGTCGATTGCGCGCGAGAACTGCCACATCGTCTCCGGCCGCTCGGGATTGCCGAAGTTGAGGCAGTCGGTAATCGCTAACGGCTTGCCGCCGACACAGGCGATGTTGCGCGCCGCCTCGGCAACGGCGGCTTTCGCACCTTCGAAGGGATCGAGCAGGCAGTAGCGGTTGTTGCAGTCGCTCTTGAGCGCCAGTGCGCGATTCGTACCCTTGATCCGCACCACCGAAGCGTCGGCGGGACCCGGTTCGACCATCGTGTTGGTGCGCACCGTGGAGTCGTATTGGGTATAGACCCACTCGCGGCTGCAGAGGTTGGCGCCGCCCAGCAGGCGCATCAGGATTTCACCACACTCCTCCGGCTTGGGCTGCTGGATCTCCGCCAGATCCAGCGTTTGCAACTCGTCCTGCCACGCCGGGCGTTCGGCGGGGCGATCGTATTCAGGAGCCTCGTCGGCCAGCGGCTTCACCGGCAGCACGGCCACGACCCGGCCGCCATGGCGCACAGTCATATTTCCGTCATCGGTCACATGCCCGACCACCTCGGCGTGCAGATCCCACCTCTCGAAAATCCTGCGGACATCCTCTTCCCGGCCCTGCTTCGCAACGATCACCATCCGCTCCTGGCTCTCGCTCAGCATGAACTCGTAGGGCGTCATGCCGGCCTCGCGCGCGGGCACTTTGTCGAGGTCGAGGTCGATACCCGTTCCCGCGCGCCCCGCCATCTCGAACGAGCTGGAGGTCAGCCCCGCAGCACCCATGTCCTGGATGCCCACGATCGCATCGCCGGCCATCAGCTCGAGGCAGGCCTCGAGCAGCAGTTTTTCCATAAACGGATCGCCTACCTGAACAGTCGGCCGCTTTTCCTCCTCCTCGTCTTCGAACGCCTTGCTGGCGAGGTTGCCGGCACCGTGGATGCCGTCGCGGCCGGTGCGCGCGCCGACGTAGATCACCGGGTTGCCCGGCCCGGCGGCCAGGCCCTTGAAGATCCTGTCGGCCTTGCAGACACCTAGGGTAAAGGCATTGACGAGGATGTTGCCGTTGTATGAGGTGTGGAAGACGACGTCGCCGCCGACCGTGGGAATGCCGACGCAGTTGCCGTAGTCGCCGATGCCGGCTACCACTCCCGCGATCAGGCCGGGCGTCTTGGGATGGTCGGGCTCGCCGAAACGCAGCGAGTCGAGGCTGGCGATCGGGCGGGCGCCCATGGTGAATACGTCGCGCAGGATGCCGCCGACGCCGGTGGCCGCGCCCTGGTAGGGTTCGACGAAGCTGGGGTGGTTGTGGCTCTCCATCTTGAACACGGCCGCAAGCCCCTCGCCGATATCAACCGCGCCGGCGTTTTCGCCCGGACCCTGAATCACCTGCGGGCCCGTAGTGGGCAGGCGGCGCAGGTGCGCCTTCGAGCTTTTATAGGAGCAGTGCTCGCTCCACATCAGGGCGAAGATGCCGAGCTCGGTGATGTTGGGCTCACGGCCGAGGATCCTGAGGATCTTCCCCCACTCCTCTTCCGTCAAACCCTCGCCGAGGGCGTCCTCCAGCGTCGTCGGCTGCAGCAGAAGTTCGTCACTCATCGTGCCCTCACGCGGGAACGGCGAAGTTCGCCGCGGAACGGATAATCGCCAGGCCGTCGCCTTTGCCGTCGAGCTCGGGATCGGAGGCGCGCTCGGGATGAGGCATCATTCCCACCACCCGCCGGTTCTCGCTGCAAATGCCGGCGATGCGGTTGATCGAGCCGTTGTAGTTGAATATCTCGTCCGTCTCGCCCCCCGGCCCGCAGTAGCGGAAAACCACACGGCCATCGCCTTCGAGTTTCTTCAGCGTCTCCTCATCGGCAAAGTAATTGCCCTCGCCGTGGGCGATCGGCAGGCGCAGCACCTGCCCTTCCTCGCAGGCGCAGGTGAAGGCGGTGTCGCAGCGCTCAACGGCGATGTGGATGTCGCGGCCCAGGAATGTCAGGCCGCGGTTGCGCAGCAGTGCGCCCGGCAGCAACCCGGCCTCGCAGAGCACCTGGAAACCGTTGCAGATGCCAAGCACCGGCCCGCCCTTGTCGGCGAAGTCGATCACCGCTTCCATCACGGGGCTGAAGCGGGCTATCGCGCCGCAGCGCAGGTAGTCGCCGTAGGAGAAGCCGCCGGGGATCACCAGGACGTCGGGCCGGCGGAGCTTCGTCTGCTTGTGCCAGATCTCGTAGGCGTCGGCGCCGAGGATGTCGCCGAAGGCGTAGAGGGTGTCGTGGTCGCAGTTGCTCCCGGGAAAGACCACTACCCCAACCTTCATCGCTGCCTCCTGTCGCTTGTGGGTGGGACGATCCAAGTAAGGTCTTATTATCCCCTGCAAGTAGGGGAAGTCAAGAGAGCGGAATCAAGAAAATACAAGATATCGGTGCGGGAAGCCGAACGACAACGAAATCTGGATGATTCAATGAAAAGCAGATGTGGCTTATAATAATGCCCCCTCAGGCAAACCTACTCTTCTATTTCGAAGCGGTATTTTTCGATATTGACGTTGTGCAGCAGCTTGTCGGCGACCTCGTCGACAGCCTTCTCGGCCTCCTCGCGGGTCATCCCTTCCAGCTCGATCTCGAAGATCTTGCCCTGCCGCACACGCTTGAATCCTAGATATCCCATTTTGGCAATGGCGTTCTTGACCGCCTGGCCCTGCGGATCGAGCACCGCGTCCTTGTAGCTGACGTATACTTTCGCTTTCATCCCAACCGCCCTCCTGGTTTCCCGATCTTAACTTCAGCGAATCGGCTTGGTCAACGTATGGAGCCTTGACACCCGCGGTGCCGCCCCCTGAGAATCACGGAAACCCGAATCGCACTAGACGATTCATCGCCGGCAGACGTTATAGAGGTTGAGAGGTGAGCCCACAGGATCACCACAAGCGGTTTGAGGCAAGCGGACGCGAAGGCGCGGATGCTGCCGTTCCGGACGAAAGCGAGCTTGTAACGCGAGCTTCCGGGGGTGACACCGAGGCCTTTGGGATGCTTATCAAATCGCGAAGGGATCTGGTTCATCGAATTGCGGCGCGGATTGTCGGGCCCGACGAGGCCGACGATGTTGCGCAGCTTGTTTTCATCAAATTTTGGCGCGAATTGCCGCGCCTGCCGCGCAACATCGGCGGCGCGGGAATCGACCGCTGGCTGGTGCGCGTCACCGCCAACAAGGCTATCGACCTGGCGCGTCACGTCGGACGCAGGATCAAGCTCGTCGAGAGACGCGGTATGGAGTGGGCGCAGCAGCCGTTGGACGAAGCGCTCGAGCGCGGCGAGGCCGCAAGAGTATTCATCGACGTGGCTGGAGCCATCGGAGAGCGGCAGCGGGCGGCATTCGTGCTACGGGAAATCGAGGGCTACGCCACCGAAGAGGTGGCCGAAATCCTCGATGTGGCACATTCGACGGTGCGCAACCTGGTCCACCAGGCGCGGCAGGGCCTGCGGCGGGAAATCCGCAGGCGCTTTCCCGAATACGCCCCAGCGGACGAGCCGCACACCGATTAGAAAGAGCAACACCGCACGATTTGGAGACGCCGGCGATGGACGACGAACTCAGGCAACTCCTGCAGAAGTACAACGACGACAACCTCAGCGGCGACGAGCGCCGGAAGCTGGTCGAGCTGCTGAAAACGCCGGAAGGCCGCCGTGTGGCGCTGAGCAGCGACACGCCGGAAGCAGTATTCCTTTCCCGGGAGTCAAAATCTCCGGGCTGGGAAAGCTTTTGGGGCAGCTTGAAAAAGCGCGTGCTGTTGCACCGCCAACTCGCCCCGCACAAGATCCCCTGGTTCCGCCTCGCGGCAGCGGTTGTAGTGCTGGGAATAGCTGTTTTCATCTTCGTAAGCGACCATCTCGGCAGGCAGGATCGCGCCCGGGAATACCCGGGCATCACCTCGGACGAACCGCCGGGG
>DATKUA010000258.1:0-22755 GCA_035530855.1 Acidobacteriota bacterium
ATGTAGGCATCGATCGGGACGTTGTAGAAATCGTCGTAGTGCATCCAGTTGTCGGGGATCAGCAGCTCGCCCTTCTTACAGCAAGGCATGTAAGAGTAGGAGGTGATCTCGACGTAATCATCCAACGGCAGATTGAGGACACCGTCAGCGAACTGCTTCGGCGTCATCTCCGCGCCGTCGTAGTTGATCTTCTCGGGTACCGCTCCGATGTAGGCATTCAATATCCCCTTCAAAGCATTCGGCCAGTTGTAAGAGGGTCTACTGCGGCTGTTGTCGACGATGCCGTCGATGAGACCCTTGAAAGCCGAATACATCTCCGAGTGATTATGCCTTTTATCCGCATCGGGCAGAAATCCGTCGTAGTCCGATTTACGCACCAGGCCGAACTTGCGAGCGATGTAAAACACGTCATGGCTCAATCCACCCTCCCCCGCGGCATTGTTGCCGTGCAAGCGGATGAAGCGGTCGGCCTTCTCAAGATAGGCGTAATAAACGGTGTGAATCTCGGAAAGGTTGTATTCCCCCCGGCCAAGGCGGTATGCCTCGGATTCGAGGAACGACGTTGTGCTGAAGCACCAGCAGGTCCCTGTCCTGCCCTGCGGCTTGGCGGGAGTACGCCAGACTTCATTGATAATGGTGAACTCCTTATCGGCCAGGGACTGTTTCTCAGGTCTGACTTGGGCAAATGACGGAATGGCAAAAAGGCAAGTGATGACTGTTAAGACAACTACAGTTGATACCAGAGTTCTCCTGTTCATGATTTCATCCCCCGAAAATAATCTGACGGCAAAGCATAACACAATGTCAGAGTCTCACGAAGTTTTCATCGACGTTTGGAAAAAATCCTCAGCGAGGTTAGAATGTAACCAGGAAGTCGGGGGGTTGGATTAGGCTGCGCACTTGTTTAATATTTGTCCAGTTATGAATCAGCATAAAATACAACCGAAATGAGCACTGAGAGACCATTGGAACCCGCTGTTCCACAAGGCGAAAAACCATTCGTCACCTGCATAATCCCCGCTTATAACGAAGAGAAACGCATCGGCAGGGTTCTCGATGTCGTCGTCAAGTCGAGAGATATCAATGAAATCATCGTCGTCAATGACGGCAGTATGGACCGCACGGTGGAGGTTGTCGACCGCTACAAACGAGTAAAGCTGATCGACCTCCAGCCTAACCGAGGCAAGGCTTATGCCCTCAAACAAGGTATCACAGCGGCAGAGGGAAACATCATTCTGCTGCTCGACGCCGATCTCCGCGGTCTGACCCCTGATAACATCAACGAGTTGCTGCGACCTGTGGTGGACGGCGATACCGATATGACACTCAGCCTCAGGAAAAACTCGCTGTTTATCTACCGCCTCTTCGGCCTCGATTTAGTCTCCGGTGAAAGAGCCATACCAAAAGAGATCCTCGAAAATCTCGATGATTACGAGGATTCGCGTTTCGGCTTCGAGTCGATCCTCAACCAACACATAATCGAGAACAAACTCAAATTCGAAGTGGTCAAATGGGACAACGTCACCGTATCGCCCAAGCACAAAAAAGTCGGCTTCTGGCAGGGAGTAAAGGGCGAACTCAACATGATTCGCGAGATCTTCAAGGCTGTCCCTGTCGCCAAATGGGCCTACGTATTCTTCCGCATGGTCCTGGCTAAGCCTCCGGCCCGTAAGCGAAAGAAGGAAAAATCGAAAGAAAGCTAATCTCTGCCTTCTCCGAATCAGCTGGTTCTTGACCACTCCCATCGCTCGTGTTCAACTTAAGTGATTTACTATATCCAAGAGGTGATTTACATGGCTGAGGAAATCAAGCGCAAGATTACCATTACGACGAAAAAAGCCGACGGTTTCAGGATCATGCCAGCCGAGGGGGCGTTGGGAGGCATTACTCCGTCGCAAATGTATCAGATCAACTTCTACATCGAGGCGCCGAATATCCCCACCGATGTCACCCATGAGCTCTCGGAAGAAGGCAAACTCGGCGCTCAGCTCACCCACTCACAGATCGGCGGAGATATAGTGCGCGAGCTCCAGTGCGCCGTGCTAATGACCGTCCAGCAAGCCGAAGCGCTCGCCCGCTGGATAATTAAAACTGTCGAGCAAAGCCGCACTTCGAGTCCGCCGAGCGGCTACGTGATGTGAAGTTAAGAATCGAAAAAACAAATATATTTTGGAGTGGACGATGCCGCGCGGTTCATGGGTGTTTTTAATCTTTATAGCAATTGTCTCCACGAGTTCAGTTTTTACTGACGCAGAGGTCGAATCCGAGCAAGCCTCCAGCTTTATTTTCAAAATCTCTTTCAGCGAAAATGTTTCAGCCGAATCGCTGGACGGCAGACTGCTGTTATTGCTCTCGACCGACGGATCACGGGAGCCGAGATTTCAGATCGGAGACCGGCCGGATACCCAACTCGTCTTCGGCATAGATGTGGATGGATGGCACCCGGGTGACGAAGCCGTTATCGACAAAACGGCGTTCGGTTACCCCGTCGCGAGTTTTGCCGATTTGCCTGCGGGAGATTACTACGTCCAGGCTTTGTTGCACCGTTACGAAACATTCCAGCGCTCTGACGGTTTTGCAGTCAAGCTGCCGATGGACCGCGGCGAGGGTCTGCAGTGGAATCGCGCTCCGGGAAATCTAATCAGTTCTCCCAGGCGGATATACCTTGATTTCAGCACCGGCGGCAGTATTTCAATAAATCTTGATAGTAAAATCGAGCCGATCCCCGAGCCGGAGGACACGAAATACATCAGGCATATAAAGATCCAAAGCAAGCTTCTCACGGAATTCTGGGGCCGCCCGATGCAAATCGGCGCTGCTGTGCTGCTGCCCGACGGTTTCGAGGAGCACCCCAACGCGCGCTATCCCCTGGTGATAATGCACGGTCATTTCGAGCCTACGATCAGTGATTTCCACGAAACACCGCCGGAAAAAGGATTGAGTGGGAGGCGCCGTCTGCAAGCGGAGCAGGCTTACCGGTTCTATAAAGTCTGGACGGGCAAGGATTTTCCTCGCGTTCTGCTGGCCGTAATCCAGCACCCGTGCCCTTTCTACGACGACTCCTACGGCGTGAACTCCGCTAATTGCGGTCCCTACGGCGACGCTATTACTTACGAACTTGTCCCGGAAATCGAAAAGAGATTCCGCGGCATCGGCGAGGGCTGGGCGAGAGCGATGTACGGCGGCTCGACAGGCGGTTGGATTGTGCTGGCTGCGCAGATCTTCTATCCCGACGAATACAACGGCGCCTGGGGCTCCTGTCCCGACCCGGTGGATTTCCGCGCCTATCAGATCGTGAATATCTATAACCACAAAAACGCGTATTACTACGACAGCGAATGGAAGCACACGCCCAGGCCCGGCGCGCGAAACTACCTCGGGGAGATCCTCTCGACGATGGAGGAACAAAATCACCGCGAATTGGCCCTCGGAACCAACGGCCGCTCGGGCGGCCAGTGGGATATCTGGCAGGCCGTCTTCTCACCCGTCGGCAACGACGGTTATCCCGTACCGATTTGGGATAAACAAACCGGCGAGACCGACCATCAGGTCGCGGAGTATTGGCGTGAGCACTACGATCTTCGTTACATTCTCCAGCGCGACTGGCAGACCCTCGGCCCCAAGCTCAAGGGCAAGCTGCACATCTTCGTTGGCGACATGGACACCTTTCATCTCAACAACGGCGTCTATCTCCTCGAGGAGTTCCTCGAATCGACAACGGATCCCTATTACGACGGCGAAGTTGTCTACGGTGATCGCTTCGAGCACTGCTGGAGCGGTTATCCCGAGAGGTTCGGTCAGCCGAAGGACAAGGGGTACCACGAGCGCTTCATTCCGATAATCGTCAAACACCTGCTCAAGACCGCGCCGCAGGGTGCCGACACGAAAAGCTGGCGCTATTGAGTTGCTGATATTTTTCGCACGCATTGCCGACAACCGAAGAGGAGCTTTAAGAGTCAAAAACTGAGGGAGGATTTTGTCTGTTCGTTATAAAGGAGCCATTAAATGTCACCGAAAACAAGAAAACCATACCCTGCACTTCTTATTGCGTTGTTACAGATCGCATTACTGTCAACCACCCTGGTTGCCGATACCGTCGGCAACGGCCCCGAGTTCCGCATTCGGTTTGATAAAGATATCTGCCCTGACGCTGTCGACGGCCGCCTGCTGTTGTTGATCTCCGATGACGACTCTGCCGAGCCTCGCTTCTTGATCAACGGCTATGGCGATTCGCAGTTGGTATTCGGAACCGATGTGGATGCCCTTGCTCCCGGCGAGGCGGCCGTTATCGATGGGAAAGCGTTGGGTTACCCCTTGAAAAGCATCTCGTTAATTCCGGCCGGAGAGTACAACTTTCAAGCCTTACTGCACCGCTACGAGACCTTCCACAGAGCTGACGGCCACACGATCAAACTGCCGATGGATCGCGGTGAAGGCCAACTCTGGAACCAAGCCCCTGGTAATCTTTACAGCACGCCCCGGAAAATCAGCATCGATCCGGCATCCGGCGAGCCGATCGAAATTGTCCTGGATAAAATGATTTACCCGATCGAGCCGCTCAAGGAAACAAAGTATTTCAAGCGAGTGGAAATCAAAAGCGAGCTGCTTTCGAACTTCTGGGGCCGCGAGATGCGCATTGGAGCGCACGTTCTGCTGCCTGCAGGTTTCGATGAGCATCCAGAGGCGAGATATCCTCTGATCATCCACCACACACATTTCCCAAGCAGCTTCTGGGGATTCCGCGAGGAGCCGCCGGATCCAGCATATGAGGGGAGATGGAAGACCTATTACGATTATTGCTACAAGCTCTATCGTGATTGGAGCAGCGAGGATTTCCCTCGCGCTGTACTCATAAGGATCTTGCATCCCACGCCCTATTTCGATGATTCCTATGCCGTCAATTCAGCCAATATGGGGCCGTATGGCGACGCGATCAACAACGAACTCCTGCCGTTCATCGAGGAAAAATTCCGCTGCATCGGCGAGCCGTGGGCAAGGGCGGCGTTCGGCGGATCGACGGGTGGCTGGTCAGCGCTTGCCGTGCAGATCTTCTACCCCGATTACTACAACGGCGCCTGGGTCTTCGCGCCCGACCCGGTAGATTTCCGGGCATTTATCAGTAGCAATATTTACGAAGACAAAAACGTCTACTATCGCGACTATCGTTGGAAAAGGACGCCCAAGCCGCTTGCACGCGATAATTTAGGCCACCTGCGGGCGACCATGGAAGAGAGCAATCATTGCGAGCTCGTGCTGGGAACGAAGAGCCGCTCAGGCGATCAGTTGGATTGCTACCAGGCATTGTTCAGCCCTGTCGGTGAGGACGGCTATCCCAAACCACTCTGGAACAAGCTCACCGGCGAGATCGACCATGAGGTGGCTGAATACTGGCAGGAGAACTACGACCTGCGCTACATCCTCGAACGCGATTGGTCTGTGATCGGGCCGAAACTCGTCGGCAAGTTGCATGTCTTCACCGGCGATATGGATGATTACTACCTGAACAACGCCGTCTACCTGCTCGAGGATTTTCTTGAATCGACTGCGAATCCGTACTACGGCGGTGAGGTAGTATACGGTGACCGCTACGGGCACTGTTGGTTTGGGGATCCGGACCACGATCTAAACGTCGGTCTCTACACGGTCATCCAGCGTTTCCTGCCAAAGATGATCGAGCACATGCTCGAGACGGCTCCCGAGGGCGCGGATGTGAGCAGTTGGCGATATTAGCTGTCATTTACCGGCATTCAACCCAGCTTGTGTAACTGATTTAAACGAGGGAGAATAAATCTCATCTCCTTCCGGTAGTATTCTATGAACGGGTAATCCAATGAAATTAAACGGAGGATGCCGAAAATGAAGGAATTCGAACTTCCACCCCTGCCTTATGCCTACGACGCTCTCGAGCCCCACATAGACGAAGCCACGATGAGACTGCACCACGACAAGCATCACGCGGGTTATGTCGCAGGTCTCAACAACGCTTTGAAGAAGCTTGAAGATGCGCGTAGCAGCGGCGATATGTCGCTGGTCAAGCATTGGTCGCGCGAGGCGGCATTCAACGGATCGGGTCACTTCCTGCACGCACTGTTCTGGACAAACATGTCGCCCGAAGGCGGCGGTGAGCCCGGCGGCAAGCTTCGCGAGGCCATCGAGAAGGATTTTGGTAGCTACGAGGCATTCAAGAACCAGTACATGGCGGCAGCGACTGCGGTCGAGGGCAGCGGCTGGGCGATCCTCGGCTACCACAAGCACGACGACGGCGGTCACCTGCTGATCGTCCAGGCCGAGAAGCATCAGAACCTCACCGTGCAGGGCATTATGCCGTTGCTGGTTCTCGATGTTTGGGAGCATGCTTATTACCTGCGATACCAGAACAAGCGCGCCGACTTCGTCAAAGCTTTCTTCAACGTCATCAACTGGAACGATGTCGCTCGCCGTTTTGAAGAGGCCGCCAAGTAAAGAGTGTTGTTGCAGGAATTCGAAATGATAATCCCGGCGTTGCCCAATGGTACGCGCCGGGTTTTGTTTTTGAACATCGGAGGAGAACAGTGATAACGAGAAGAGGCTTTCTGGGCAGCCTGGGAGCAGGAGTTATCGCCGCCCCGGCAATGGGCGGCTGGAGCGTGGCTGCCGAGATGCCGGTGAGTAGTGACGGAGAATTCGTCCTGCCCGATCTCCCCTATCCATACGACGCGCTTGAGCCGCATATCGATAAGGAGACGATGCACCTGCACCACGACATCCATCATGCTGGCTACGTCAAGGGCCTAAACAGCGCGATCGCCAAGCTGGATGAAGCGCACGTCACCGGCGATACTTCTCTGATCAAACACTGGTCGCGCGAGCTGGCTTTCCACGGTTCCGGCCATTTCCTGCACGCTATCTTCTGGCAGAACATGTCGCCCACCGGCGGTGGAAATCCCGCGGGGGCGCTTGCCTCTGCGATCGACAAGGATTTCGGCGGCTTCGATGCCTTCAAAACACATTTCAGCAGCGCGTCCTCTTCTGTCGAGGGCAGTGGCTGGGGTATCCTGGGCTATCACCCCGCAGCGGACCGCCTGCTGATACTTCAGGCCGAGAAGCATCAGGATCTCACAGCTCAGGGAATCATCCCGTTGCTGGTGCTCGACGTCTGGGAGCACGCCTATTACCTGCACTATCAGAACAGGCGCGGGGACTACGTGGCCGCGTTCTTCAATGTGATCAACTGGTCAGATGTTGAGTCGCGTTACTTAATCGCAACCAAGGCTCGCGGATAATCCAAGGGGAGACCGCCGGAGCTAAACTGCATTCAGGAGTTCGGTCAATTTTGCCAGCTCTGTTCCGGACATTTCCAACTCGAACTGACTCCCGAAGTTTCCGACCAGTCTGTTCTTGACAGCTTCCATATCGATGGTATGCCGCGACTGCGCTTTCATTGACGTCGCCTGCATGCCGTGGAGACCGCAGGGTACGATGCCTCCGAAATAGTTGAGATCGGTGTTTACGTTGAGAGCGAAACCGTGGGTGGTAATCCAACGCGAGATTCCCACGCCGATCGCCGCTATCTTTCCGTCGTCGCACCACACACCGGTTTTGCCTTCCACTGTATAGGGCTGCAGCTCGAACTCCTCAAGTGTCGCTTTAAGTACATCCTCGAGCTTGCGGAGATACAGGTGAGCGTCCTTGCCGTGATTTTGCAAATCGATAATCGGATAGCCGACGATCTGGCCCGGGCCATGAAAGGTGATGTCGCCGCCACGGCGTATTTCGCGCAGCTTGATGCCTTGCTTCTCGAGGTCCTCTTGATCCAGAAGAAGATGCTTCAAATCGGCTCCGCGCCCGTAGGTATAGACCGGCGGATGTTCCAGCAATATCAACAAGTCCGGGATTAAACAGGCCTTGCGCGCCGCCTCGCAGCGGGTTTGCAACTCCAGGGCCTCGTCATAATCGACAAGGCCGAGATCGAGCCGCCAGCCCTGTCTCCGAACGGTCAAATCCTTCTCCTGCTATGGCCGACATAAAACAACCCGGCGGCAATTGTCGCACCACCGGGCAGCTCATGTTTTACTTTAGATTTCTCCATCTGCGGCTGCTTTTGCCCAGAGTTTCGAGATCTCCAGAATCACATCCCTGGCCTTTTCCATCGTCTGGATCGAGAGGTATTCCTTGACGGAATGGAAGTTCTCGCCGCCAGCGAAGATGTTCGGCGTGGGCATACCCATCAGTGTCAAGCGGCTGCCGTCGGTGCCGCCTCGAATCGGCTTTGTGATCGGCTCGATGCCGAGGTCGCGCATCGCCCGGCGAGCGATCTCCATCACCATCGGGTGTTTGTCGAGCTCGTACTTCATGTTGCGGTAAAATTCCTTGATCGACATTTCCACCTTTGAGCCGGGGAATTTCTTCTCGGCGTCCTTGCAGATTCCCTCAAGGATACCCTCAAGCGTCCTGAGGCCGGATTCCTCGAAGTCGCGCACGAGGAAGGTAATCTCCACCTCGCTGACATTGCCCTTGATCTCGATAGCGTGCAGGTAGCCCTGCTTCTTCTCGGTCGTCTCAGGCAGCTTGTCCTTTTGCATGTTACCGACGATTTCGGATGCCATGCGAATCGCATTGATCAGCTTGTCCTTGGCATAGCCGGGGTGGACGTCGTAGCCGGTGATCTTGACTCTTGCGCTGTCGGCGCAGAACGTCTCGTCCTCGACCTCGCCCAGCACACTTCCATCCATAGTGTATGAATACTTGGCGCGGAAGTGTTCGAGGTCGAAATCATCAGCGCCACGTCCGATCTCTTCGTCGACTGTGAATGCAATCCTGATCTCGCCGTGAGGAATATCCGGATTGCAGGCAAGTTCCGTGACGGCATCCATGATTTCCGCCACGCCGGCCTTGTCATCGGCACCGAGGAGGGTTGTGCCGTCGGTGTGGATGATGTCGTTGCCTATCAGCTTTTTCAGGCCCTCGTCCACTGCCGGATCGAGCACCATCCCCTTCTCCTCGTTGAGGATGATCTTCTCCCCGCCGTAATTTTCAACGATGGTCGGCTTGACGTTGGCTCCGGAAGTACCGTGATAGGTATCGACGTGGGAGATGAAGCCGATAGTCGGGATCTTC
Organism: Acidobacteriota bacterium; assembly: GCA_035530855.1. Taxonomy (GTDB): domain Bacteria; phylum Acidobacteriota; class DATKUA01; order DATKUA01; family DATKUA01; genus DATKUA01. The sequence continues at coordinate 9,097 of DATKUA010000258.1, forward strand.
TCTGACGCAGGGAAATCCTGCGGCATGTTGGCCGGCAGCGTAGCCATCACGGCTGCGTAGTCGGTTTTCTCGACTTCCTCCAGGCCGAGATCTTGCAACTCCTTTACCAGCAGGTCGAGCATTTCGTGCTGCTTGGCGGTGGAGGGGCGCGTCTCCGAGTGCTCATCCGACTGGGTGTCGATTTTCGCGTAAGTAAGAAAACGTTCGACAAGCGTGGGAAAATCCGCTCTGTTTTTTGTCATCTGTCTTCTCCATTATGAATTCGGTTGGAAATCTCTACATTCTGGAAGGATCCCAGCTTTCCAGCCGCTCCGTCAAGCGCTGACTGAAGCGGCCGCCGTAAGAGCCGTCGACGATGCGATGATCGTACGTCAGACTGAGGAACATGATATCGCGTATGGCGATCGAGTCGCCCCCTACAACCCAAGGCCGCTTGCGGATGGCGCCGGTGCCCAGGATGGCCACCTGAGGCTGGCTGATGATCGGCGTGCCGAAGACACTGCCGAAAAGGCCGTGGTTGGTGATCGTGAAGGTCGCGCCCTCGATATCGTCCATCGTCAGCTTGCGGTTGCGCGCCCGGTGCGCGAGGTCGTAAATCGCTCGCGCGAGACCGCGGATGCTGAGGTCGTCGGCGTTTTTGATTACGGGAACGATCAGCGTGTCGTCGGCAAGCGCGACAGCCATGCCGATGTTGATGTAGTGTTTGACGATGATTTTGTCGCCATCGACCGAGGCGTTGATATTCGGGAATTCCTTTATCGTCTCAACTACCTCCTTGGTGATGATTGCCATGTAGGTCAGCGGGAAGCCGTTCTGCTTGCGGAACTCGTCCTTGACCGCCTCGCGGTAGCGCGCGATCGGCGTCATGTCGACTTCCTGCATCGAGGTGACGTGGGCTGAGGTCTGTTTGGAGCGGATCATATGCTCGGCTGTGCGCTTGCGAACATTGCTCATCGTGATGATTTCTTCGCTGCCGTCGAGTACCATTGCCGGCATCTCAGCCCTTTCACCTGCAGGCGCGGCGGCTTCCGCTCGCCCCTTGCGCTCCTCGAGAAACCGCAGGACGTCCTTCTTGGTCACGCGGCCGCCCATGCCGGAACCATCGACCGAATCGAGATCGATGTCGTGTTTTGTAGCCATCCGCAGCACAACGGGCGTGTAGAACTTGCGCTTGTCGACCGGTTCGTCCGCCTTGGCGGGTTTCTCAGCCTTGGGCTTTTCCTCGACAGGTTTGGGCGCCGCTTCCGGCTCGGGGGCCTTCTCCGCCTTCTTTTCCTTCTTCGGCGGTGCGGCTTGCTTTGCTGCAGCAGACTCGTCAACGCTATCGGCAATGACTGCCAAAGGAGTCCCGACCTCTACGGTCTGTCCCTCCTCGATTAGAATGTCGATCAGATAACCTGCCGCCGGGGATGGAACCTCCACATCGATCTTGTCGGTACTGATCTCGAGAATGTTCTCGTCCTTCTCGATTTTGTCGCCCGGCTGTTTCAGCCACTTAGCGACGGTTCCCTCAGCAACGCTCTCGCCCATCTGGGGCATGATGACCTTTGTCTGAGCCATTATTCCAACCCTTCTGCTATTACAGGGATTCTGCAACACCGTCTAATGTATCACCCAAACACCGCCGATAAACAATTAGTAGCCAGCCAGTTCTTTGACCGCGGCGGCGATCTTTTCCCTTCCCGGCAGGTACTCTTTCTCCAGCGAAGTGCTGTAGGGTACCGGCGTATCGAGCGCTCCTATCCGCCTGACCGGCGCGTCGAGATACTCAAACGCCTCTTCGCCGATGAAGGCGGCAAACTCCGCGCCCGGGCCGTAGCTGAGGCTTGGTTCGGTAACCACGAGCACCTTGCCGGACTTCCTGGCACTGCCCAGTATCGCCTCCTTGTCATAGGGAAGCAGCGACCTCAAATCCAGGACCTCCGCGTCGATTCCCTCTCCCGCAAGGCTGTCGGCCGCGGCGAGCGATTCCCAAACCATCGCTCCGTAAGTGATGATCGAGACATCGGCCCCTTCACGGCGAATCGCGGCCTCGCCGATCGGCGTGACAAAATCCTCGTCCGGCAGCACTTCTTTGATTCGCCGATAAAGATATTTGTGCTCGAAATAGAGCACAGGGTTGGGATCGCGGATCGCCGCTTTCAGCAAGCCTTTGGCGTCGTGCGCGGTCGCGGGAACAACCACCTTGAGTCCGGGAGTATGACAGAACCACGCCTCGGGGCTCTGGCTGTGGTAGGGTCCGCCACTGACACCCGCGCCGCTGGGACCGCGAATGACCATCGGCACCGGCGTACCCGTGCGGTAGTGATATTTGGCGGCGACATTGACTACCTGGTTGAAACCGCTGGAGATGAAGTCGATGAACTGCATCTCGACGATGGGCCTCATACCGACCAGCGCAGCTCCGATACCCACGCCGATAATCGCGCTTTCGGCCAGCGGCGTGTCCATGATGCGCTCGTCGCCGAATTCATCAAGGAAGCCTTTGGTTACCTTGAAGGCCCCGCCGTAGATGCCGACGTCCTCCCCGAGTATGAATACGTGCTCGTCGCGCTTCATCTCCTCCCGGAGTGCCTGGCTGATCGCCTCGATGTATGTCACCTGCTCAGCCATGATAACCTCCGGTCGCCGGGAATCTCGCCCTCGTAGTAAACGCCCTCCTCGACGCTCTCCGGCTCGGGGAAGGGCTGGCTTTCGGCCCATTCGGCCGCTTCATCCACTTCCCTGCGGATCTCCTCGTCGATTTTGTCGAGCTGCTTCACGATGAATATCTTGTGCTTCGTCAGGTAATTGCGGTTAATTGCGATCGGGTCTTTCCTGGCCCACTCCTCCAGCATCTCCTTCGGTACATACTCGTGTGCGTCGTGTTCGGAATGACCGCGCATGCGCATCGTTTCCGCCTCAATCAGCACCGGGCCGTTGCCTGCGCGGGCCCACACAACTGCCTCCTTACACGCCTGGTAGACTTCGATCACATCGTTGCCGAAGATCTTCATGCCGCGCATGCCGTAGCCGATGGCACGGTCGGCCAGGCTTTCACAGGCGAATTGCAGGCGGTTGGGAGTCGAATAGGCAAACTGATTGTTCTCGATAATCAGCACGAACGGAGCCTTGCGCACTGCAGCAAAGTTGAGCCCTTCGTGAAAGTCTCCGATCGAGGAGCCGCCGTCGCCGATATATGTCATGGTCACGATATTATGGCCCTGCATACGCATTCCGAGCGCCGCGCCCACAGCGAGCGGCGTGCTGGTGCCGAGATGACTGATCATGCCAATGATGTTGATGCTCATGTCACCATGGTGGACGTTGCCGTCGCGGCCGCGGGTTGGGCCGCAGGCGCGGCCCATGAAATTGCAGTACATCCTTTTGAGCGTCTGACCGCGGACCAGGTGAGCCCCTGCGTCGCGATGAAGAGGGGCGATGATATCCTGCGGCTCGAGGGCATAAGCGCTTCCGACTGCTAAGGCCTCATTGCCGGTGCCGCGGTAGACCCCGCCGAAGAGCTTACCCTGGCGATAGAGAATAGGCAGCTTGTCCTCGTAGAACCTGGTTGTGACCATGAAACGGTAGAGCTGCTCGAAGTCCTTTTTCTTCAACGGATACTTGAGCTTCGGTAGCTTGCCAGCTGTGGAAGGGGTTCTCTTGCCTGTCTTTCCCGCCTCTTTCTTTCTTGCCATTGTTGCTCCGTCTAAGATGAGGATCGATTAACTCAGATGTGAATTGCGTGCCCGAGCGCATCGGCCGCCGCCTCGGCAACCGCCTCGGACAGTGTCGGGTGCGGATGGATCGTCTTATGCAACTCGAGCGGCGTGACCTCGAGATTCATCGCCAGCGTCAACTCGATGATCTGCTCGGTGGCATCATGTCCGGCGATGTGAGCGCCGAGTATCTCGCCGTATTTCTTGTCCACTATCAGTTTCACCAGGCCTTCGATCTCTCCCATGGCACGCGCCTTGCCGTTGGCGCTGAACGGGAACCTGCCGATCTTGAAGTCGTAGCCCCTTTCCTGCGCCTGCTCCTCGGTCAGGCCGACGCTGGCTATCTGCGGCTGGCAGTAGATGGCATTGGGCACTCTCAGTTTGTTGTAACCATAAGTCTTCTCACCGGCGAGCCGCTCGACGCATTCGAGGGCTTCTGCCGAAGCGGCGTGCGCCAGCAACGGCTCACCGATAACATCGCCGATGGCGTAGACGCCCTCGCGCGAGGTCTTGAAGTTCTCGTCGACCTTGATCCAGCCCTTCTCCGTCTCGACGCCGATTTCCGCCAAACCGATGTTGTCGCTGCTCGGCATGAAGCCGATGCTCACCAGCGCTTTCTCCGCCTCCAACACTGATTCTTTGCCGTCCTTTTCAACGGTCACCTTGACTCCCTTTTTGGATTTGGCAACCTTCTTCACCGCCGTCGAGGTCAGTATCTCGATTTTGCGCTTCTTGAAGGACTTGGTCAGCACGGCAGAGAGTTCGGCGTCCACCAGGGGCAGGGCCCGCGGCAGCATTTCGACGATCGTGACCTCAGTTCCGTAGGCGTTCATCACATAGCCGAATTCCACGCCGATGGCTCCCGCGCCGACGATGATGATGCTCTTGGGCAGAGCTTCGAGCATAATCGAGTCGCGGTACTGCATGATCCTATCGCCGTCGAACTCAACACCGGGCAGCGGACGCGCACGGCCGCCGGTGGCAATGATCGTGTTTTTCGCCTTCAGCTTCGCGGTTTCTTTACCGTCGGCATCGAAAACCGCGAGCTCGCCGGATTTCGTGAAGCGCCCTTCTCCCATGAAGACCTTGATATTATTCTTCTTCATCAGGAACTCTACGCCCTTGGAATTCTTCAGCGCAGCGACACGGCTGCGTTTGAATGCGACGGCGTAGTCGGCTTCGAACTTCTCGAAGCTGAAACCGAGGCTCCTGGCCTCGTGATTGATCGTGTTAAGCAGCTCTGCGTTTCGGAGGAGAGCCTTGCTCGGGATGCAGCCCCAGTTGAGGCAAACGCCCCCGAGGTTTTCTTTTTCCACTATCGCGGTTTTCATACCCAACTGGGAGGCCCTGATGGCTGCCACATACCCACCCGGCCCGGCTCCCAGCACTACAAGATCGAAACTCTCAGTAGCCATAGGAATACCTGCTCCATTCGCCTTTAAAATCTGAATAGTGTTCGCACATGATAAAGCACGAGCGGCTGATTTTCACCGAAAAAACGAAATGAGGCTTTCACTTTAATGCATTATAGGGCCTGAGAACACGCCATTGCCGTGTTGTTGTTATCTGATAAAGTTGAATAAATTCTGGAGGAAATGCCGACGATGGTGAAGTCTAGAAATGGAACTCTATCGTTCTCTCGATCTCTGCTCGTGGAACTACACCGACGAACTTCTCGGCGACCTTGCCGCCGACAAACAGCAGCAAAGTGGGCACTCCCATGATCTCGTAGCGTTCGACCGATTCGGGGTTGTCGTCGACGTTTATCTTGCCGACCTTCAGGCGCTCGCCGTACTTCTCCGCCACCGCCTCAACCGTGGCGGCTATCATAGTGCAGGGGGCGCACCAGGGAGCCCAGAAATCCACGAGATAGGGTGTGGTGGACTTTAGTACTTCTTCGCTGAAGATGCTGTCATCAAGTTCTTTAATCATCTCACTCCTCTCAGTTCATTCATCGATTTCAAGTAATCTGAGAGTCCTTTTCAGTGTATCCCCACTTGTATTCACTATCAAGTTACGATTCAGCAGAATTTCATTTTTCCCGCCTGTCACATCGGCTTGATCAGGAAGAGCGTCTGCCCGAAGCTCACTTCTGAGGAGTCTTCGACTAAGATTTTTACTACCGATCCACTCTCGGGCAGGCCGATACCTCCGTAGGTGATCTGATTGAAGCACTTCATCACTTCCACCAGGCCGAGCACGCTTCCTGAGGAGATTTCCGAACCCTCCACGACGAATGGTGGTGAGTCGGGGGCCGGCTTGCTATAAAAAATGCCCTCAGACGGAGCTTTGACGGAGATCAATCCGCTCTCTTCCCCTGCTGTCTCTCCCGCCGATGCGTCACCGCCTGCTCCGCTCTCCGCCACTTCGCTCATGGCCCTGGTATCGATGCGCGCGATTGGAGTGCCGAATGCGACAGGCGCGAAACTGTTGGGAATGAAGACTTCAGTGATTCTCCCATGCGTTTCCCTTGGCAGGCGAAGGACGTAGCGCTGATTCAGGATTTTCAGTTCGATGATCCGGTCGAAGGGGTTGAGGAAAAGACCTCTCTTCGGCGCCCCATCGGCGTAGCCCACAACCGGCGAGGAAATGATCAACATACCCGGCCTTTCGCAGTCTTCCAACAGCTTCGCTATCAGCGTCTTCTCCGCCATCTCTTCCCCGTATTACTTTCCGGTGAAATCGGTCAGTACATGGAGGTCGTGCATCGACCAGATTCTCGGGTTCTTCACCCGCCTGTAGCCGTAACTCTGGTAGCACATCTCGACGAGAGTCATCAGATAAGCGCGCAGCTCAGGTAATGCGACAATCTCGTCGGTGTCCATCTGTCGCGCCGACTTGTATGGATCCATGTCGGCCTCGATGCGGTCCTCAACGGCCTGCATTCCGGCCTCGATCTGCGCCCTCTCCTCCTTGTCCTTGGTTATTATCTGGAAATTGTCGTCGAGTTTGGTTCTGAACGCGCCTATCGACAGTGTGCGCCCCTCCATCACTGCCAGCCTGGTTATCGGCGTTGAGAGCTGGACGATCGGCTCGTAGGGCCTTCCCGTCATCGCGTAATACCCTGCACCGGATGCCTTGCGCAGCAGCACGGTTATCATCGGCACCGTGTTGGTCGAGTTCGTGTAAAGCAGATTAGAGCCGTAGCCGAGCAACCCGTGCTTTTCCGCTTCAAGCCCGATGTCGAAACCGGAGATGTCCTGCAGCCAGATGATTGGTATGCCGTCTGAATTGCAGGCGCGCGAAAACTGGGAAATCTTGGCGATTCCCTCTCTGTAGAGGATGCCTCCCGGGCGCGATCTCTCCTTCTGTTCCGGATTGGGAGTGAGCTGCTGGTTGTTGGTGATGATCCCGACGTAGAGGCCGTTAATGCGCGCGACGCCGGTGATCATCTCCTCGCCGCTGTGCGGCATCAATTCCCAGAATAAAGAGCTGTCGACAAGGCGGGCGATGATCTGCCTGACATCGTAAACAACGCGATGGTCGGCCGGGACCAAGCCATTGATCTCCCTCGGCGAAAAGAGAGGATCAGCTGGAGCATAGCAGTGGCGGTAATAATCAGCTGCGCCGGCGGGTAGCTTCTCCACTTCCTGACGTATGCGGCTGATCATCGCCGGGTCGTCCGGCACGCGCTCGTCGGCGCAGTTGGAGAGGTGGACATGGATGTTCGGTCCGCCGATGTCGAGTGATGTTATCTTCTGCGACTTGCCGCCCTTGACCAGCGCTGCCCCGGCGATGACCATGTAAGCCTGCTCAGTCATGAACAGTTTATCGGAAATGATCGGCATGTAGCCGCCGCCTGCAATGCAATCGCCCAAGACTCCTGCGATCTGCGGCACACCGGAAGCCGATAGCAGCGAGTTCATCTTGAAGATGTAACCCGCGCCGGTTTTGCCGGGAAAAGTCTTTGATTGTTCCGGCAGGAACAGGCCCGAGCAATCTACCAGGTAGATCACGGGAATCTTCAGCCGCAGGGCTACTTCCTGCGCGCGTTCGATCTTCTCCGGAGTCAGCGGCCACCATGAGCCCGAGGCTACGGTGTTGTCGTTGGCAATGACCACCGTCAACCTACCGTGGATTCTGACAAAAGCGGTGATCACACCGGCTGAGGGCGACGTTCGCGGCGGTTCCCCGAATGTAAGGCCGTAGTTGACGAAGGTATTGATCGGGAAGACTTCTGTTGCCTCGTCTTTTAGCAGCTCGATTCGCTCCCAGGTTGTCAGCTTGCCCTTGGCGTGAACGCGGTCGATGTACTTTTTTCCCCAACCAAGGCGCAGTTCCTTGCGGCGTTGCAACAACGTCGACTGAAGCACTTCCATGCGCTCGAGATTATCCGCGTATGTTTTCCGGTCCATCACCTCTTCGACCGGCTTGCCTATCGGGTGCAAAATTACTTTTGCCATTGGCCTTCCCTACTCGACTTTACCGAGAAGCCGTTCGATGAAGCCCGTATCGTAATCACCCGCTGCAAAGTTCTTGTCCCGCAGAATCTGCAGGTGCACCGGGATCGTGGTCTTGACGCCGCCCACCTTAAAATTCTCCAGGGCGCTTATCATTCCCTGGCGCGCCGCGTCGCGATCCTGGCCCCAGACAATCAGCTTGGCGATCAGCGAATCGTAGTAGACGGGGATTCGGTAACCGGGGCTGACATGGGTGTCGACACGGACCTTGACTCCGTCGACATTTTCCGGCGGCTGGAATTCCTCGACCACGCCTGAGTTTGGCTTGAAATCGTCGTAGGGGTCCTCGGCATTAATCCGGCACTCGATGGCATGGCCAGACAACTCGATTTCACGCTGGCTGAAAGAAAGCGGCTCGTTGGCGGCGATTCTAATCTGCTCGACGACTAGGTCTCTCCCGGCAACCATCTCTGTCACGGGATGCTCTACCTGCAACCTTGCATTCATCTCCATGAAAAAAATCTGCCCGCTGCTGTCGCGGAAGAACTCGACGGTGCCTGCATTGCGGTATCCGATCTTGCGCATTGCCTGCCGGATTCCCTCACCCAGCTCCGTCCGTGTCTTGTCATCCATGACCGGCGATGGCGACTCCTCAAGCAGCTTCTGGTGGCGTCTCTGGGCAGAACACTCGCGCTCGCCCAGATGCACCGCGTTGCCATAGCCATCAGCCATGACCTGAAACTCGATGTGGCGTCCGTCTACGATGTATTTCTCCATGTAGAGCCCCGGATTGCCGAAAGCTTTCTCGGCCTCCATCGACGCTTCATCGAACTTGCTCACGAAATCGGTGTCCTTGTCCACCCGGCGCATGCCGCGCCCGCCGCCGCCGGCGGTGGCTTTGAGCAGCACGGGGAACCCGATCTTGCGGGCCAGCCTCAGGCCCTCGGCATTTTCCCTGATCGTTCCGCGCGATCCGGGGATTACCGGCAGCCCGTTGGCACGCATCGTCTCTCGGGCAGTCGCCTTGTCGCCCATCGCCCGCAGAGCCGCCGGAGTCGGTCCGATGAAGGTCATCTTGGCTCCCTCGCAGAGCTCTGCGAACAACGCATTTTCAGCGAGGAAGCCATAGCCGGGGTGGATGGCGCAGCAGTCGTGCTGCTCGGCGGCCTGGATGATCGCCTCCATGTTGAGGTAACTATCCGAACTTCGCGAGGGGCCGATGCAAACATTGGTGTCCGCTTCCCGAAGGTGCGGAGAATCGCTATCGGCTTCAGAATAGGCAGCAACGGTCTCGATGCCGAGTTCCCTGCAAGCTCGGATAATCCTAAAGGCGATTTCGCCGCGGTTGGCCACGAGAATTCGCTTGAACATCTGATTAGTCTCTCACTCTTTGTCCTTAACCCATCCCGGTATCCGTTTCTCCAGGAATGCGTTCATGCCCTCCTGCCCCTCCTCGCTCATCCGCAGCTCGGAAATCATCTTCGCGGTGTACGTCTTGTGGAGTGCCATCTCGCCACCGGAGATGTCGCGGATAAGTTCTTTCACCCTGGCCTGGGCGCATGGTCCTCCGCCGATTATCGAACGCACGGTGGAATCGACCTCCGAATCAAGCCGCGCGGGTGGCACGGACGCATTGAGAAGTCCAAGTTCGACTGCGTGCTCGGCGGAGAACCGCTGGGCTGTGAGGAAAAATTCACGCAGGTTTCTCTCGCCCATCCTCTTCAAAAGGAAGGGTGAGATCACCGCCGGGACAAGACCGAGCCTCGTTTCGCTTAGTGCGAACCAGGAATCCTGGGAGGCGATGGCGATGTCGCAGACGGCGATGAGCCCTGTCCCCCCTCCGACGGCGGGCCCGTTAATTCTCCCGACCACCGGCTTGGGGCAATTGTAAATCTCCTCGAGGGAATCAGCGAGCTTGAGCGAATCCTGGTAGTTCTCCTCGAGGTCATAATCGACCACCCTTTTCATCCAATGCAGATCAGCTCCGGCGCAGAAAGCTCTGCCCTCCCCGGTGAGGATTACAGCCCGAAGTGACTCATTGTTTTTGATTTCCTTGAAAGCGGTGTGCAGGTCGTCGAGCATCTCGTCGTTGAAGGCGTTGCGTATTTCCGGGCGGTTGAGGATCACCCGGCACACCGGCCCCTCGATTACCAGTCGCAATGTAGCGAAATCCATTCCAGTCCCCCCCTCCGGCTTTACAAATCCGCAGCCGGTTCCTCCCCCAAGATTAAGGACACCGGAGCCGACTAACGTCTGATGGGAACAGCTTTGTGACCGTAGTGGATTACTCCCGCCGAGCCCTCGCTGAAAAGCCTGCGGAACTCGAGCTTTACCGGCATTCCCACACGAAGTTCATCGAACTCCACATCCGCAACCTGCGCCATCAGGCGGACGCCGTCTTCGATCTCAACTATCCCCAGCGCGAAGGGGGCTTCCTCGGCGAATTCCTGAGACGGCGTGCGGATTATCGTATATGTCGCCAGCGTTCCTTCATCTTTCAACCGGAACGTTTCGAATTGCCTGGCTCCGCATTTGTCACAGACAAGTCGCGGCGGATAAAACACTTTGCCGCACTGTTTGCAGCGCGCTGCTTCAAGCCTGTATCTCTGAGGGTAATCCCTCCATGCTCTCGACGGGGGCATTACATCACCTCCAGGATGTGAACGACGGAGCTGCCACCGCTACCGCCCATGTTCTGCGCGAGGCCGATGCGCGCATTATCGACCTGCCTCCCGCCTGCATCGCCTCGCATCTGCTCAGTCAGCTCGACAATCTGAGCAATTCCGGTTGCGCCCACAGGATGGCCTTTTGACTTGAGACCGCCGCTGCAATTGATCGGTATCTTGCCCTCACGATCCGTCTCCCCCGCTTCAACGGCGGGACCGCCTCCGCCCGCTTCGAAGAATCCCAACGATTCGCTGACGATTATCTCTGCAATGGTGAAGCAGTCGTGTACCTCTGCGAAGTCGATGTCCTCGGGCTTCTTTCCAGCCATCTCATACGCCCGCTTTGCGGCGAGCTCAACGGCCTTGAGTTCGGTCAGATCCTCACGCTGGCAGAGCGAGATTGTATCGGTGGCATGACCGCTGCCGATTACCTTCACGCCGGGTTTGTTGAAATTGGAAACCATGTCAGCCGGAACGAGAATCACTGCCGCCGCGCCATCGGTGATCGGCGAGCAATCGAGTATGTTGAGCGGGTCGGCAACTTTGACTGAATTTATCACCTGCTCCACGGTAACCGGGAAAGGAAATTGGGCGCGGGGATTGTGTGCGCCGTGCTTGTGGTTCTTCACCGCCACCATAGCCAACTGCTCGCGCGTGGTTTTGTAGCGGTTCATGTGAGCGACCGCCATCAGCGCGTAAAGGCCTGGGAAAGTGGCACCGTGGATGCCCTCCCAGTCCATGTCGGCGGCCGTAGCCAGCGCGTAAGTCGCGTCGGAACCGCTGATGTCGGTCATCTTCTCGACCCCGCCGGCCAGAGCGATATCGCTGACTCCGCTGGCCACCTCCATCCAGGCCAAACGGAAGGCCAACCCTCCCGAGGCACAGGCTGATTCGACGCGTGTCCCCGGTATGTGTTTCTGTCCGAGGTAATCGGTCAGAACGGAACCAATATGTTCCTGACCCGAGAAGAGGCCAGAGCTCATGCTGCCGACGTACATGCTGTCTATATGGTCAATCCCGGCATCGTCGATGGCGAGAAGTGCCGACTCGACGAAGATGTCGCGAAGCGACTTCGTCCACAGCTCCCCCCACTTCTGCATCCCGACGCCGATCACTGCTACGTCTCTCATCGGATTTGTCCCTCCTACTCGCCGCGCATGCGGATCTTGCGGCGGTACTTGGCATACTCGCCGTATTCGAGGTACATCACATTCTCGTCGAGCAGCCAGCGCGTCGTCGGCGCCAGGTTGCGCACCTCGTTTATCCTCTCGGTGACCGTGTAGATGAAGGCGTCGCTGCCGGCTCCCGAGCCGTAGGAGCACATCAGGATCCTGTCTCCCGGCTCGGCGACGTCTAGAATCGCTGTGAGGCCGATGGGCGAGGCGGCGGAGTAAGTGTTTCCGAGTAGAGGTACCACGCGGCCGACTTCGATTTGCTCGGGTGTGAAACCGAGCATCTTACCCACGCGCTTGGGGAATTTGCCGTTTGGCTGGTGGAAGACCGCGAACTTGAAATCCTCGGGTTTCATCCCCGATTTTTCGAGAATGCCGTTCACGGCACCCTTCGTCGTTCGGAAATAAGCGGGTTCTCCCGTGAAGCGGCCACCGTGCTCCGGGTAGAACTTGTGCTCGCGGCGCCAGAAGTCCGGAGTGTCGGTCATCCAGGAAAATGTCTCATCGATAGTGGCGATTAATTTATCCTCGTCTGCACCCATGATGAACGCAGCGGCTCCGGCGGCAGCCGAGTACTCGAGCGCATCTCCGGGTGCACCCTGAGAAGTGTCGGCGCCTATGCCCAGGCCGTACTTTATCAGTCCGGCCTTCACAAGACCGTAGGCGACGAACATACCCTCCGTCCCGGCCTTGCAAGCGAACTCGAAATCGGCGCAGTGACAGTCCGGAGTCGCTCCGAGAGCCTCCGCGACAGAAACACCGCTGGGTTTCACGGCATACGGATGAGATTCGCTGCCGACGTAAACCGCCCCGATGTCCCTCGTGTCGATGCCTCCGGATCGCTTCAATGCATTCCGCGCCGCCTCAACCGCCAGAGTAATCGTGTCCTCGTCCAATGCCGGGACAGATTTCTGCTTTAGTTCCAAGCCTTTTTTATAGCTCGGCGCGTCCGCTCCCCATACCTTGGCGATTTCCTCAACCTTGATCCTTCGGCGCGGTATGTGAGCACCATAACCGATGATGCCAACGCGCATGCCTTCCTCCTCTACCTTGTTTTGTAAGCCGTTTGGATTAAACCATACCCCATTGGACGTGACAAGACTGCCCTCATGGATGATAAATAATTCAATAATTTCAAAACAATCCGCGAACTACTCCTTGTTTGAATAACCGAAATACACCTCTATCTAAAGTATTCAATCTCTTTGCAATTTCAAGGCAGTGGTCCAATAAAAGCTCTCTACCTATTATGCCGTTGATCAATCCGATCTCAAGCGCCTCTTGCGCTTCCAGGACTCGCGCTGAGATAAAAATATCACATGCCCTGGCATAGCCTATCTCAGCAGGCAGTCTCACCGTCCCTCCGAAGCCGGTGATTATACCGAAACGCGAGCCGGGGTGTGCGAAGGTCGACCCAGGCGTTGCATATCGCAGGTCACAAGCGAGGAGCAGGTCGAGGCCCCCGCCCATGCAGAAGCCGTCAACGGCGGCTATAATTGGTTTCGACAGTTGCTCCATCTTCTCGAAAAGACTCTGTCCGAGTCGAGAAAACATGAGTGAAGTTTCGCTATCCAAGAGGGCAAGTTCGCGCAAATCGGCGCCTGCGGAAAAGAAATTGTTGTTGCCGCCCGTGATGATCACTGCGCTGGTTCCCGAATCTGCCAAAACGCCGTCGATTACTTGATGTAGCTCTCTTAAGGCATTTACGGATAACAGACTTGCG
>DATKUA010000259.1:0-5172 GCA_035530855.1 Acidobacteriota bacterium
GCGCGGAGGCGGAGAATCCGAGGATTGAGAAGGACTGAGGCCGCGGCGGGCATCGGGATTACGCAGTTGCAGATCGACGCGCGCCCGCGGGGGGAGCAGCCTTTGATCGCCCTGCCGGACACCTTACTTTAAAAGTAAGCAACAGTTCCGCGTCGCTGAGATCATGCAGAACTCCTGCGAGACAAGCCTGCGGCTTGTGTTGCTCGCGGGACAAGGTGGTGCCATCATCTCCGCTGACTGACGCATGCTTCAAATCTCTTCGCCTGCGTCGCTCATCGCAGCCGCGCCTTGACCTTTATCGCGATTGATCGCCGGTAGTTAGAATGCGAGATTGTACTGGTGTGCAAAGGGGTCAGTCCTAGAATTCAAGGGTTTCGAAAGATGAAGTTTGCTTACGGCGGGAATTGATATTGGGGAGAAGGAGTCGTGGCCTAGAATTCAAGGGCTGACCCGATGTGGGGTATCGCGGCGGGGGCGGGCCCGGCGTGCCGCGGGGCAGGGGGGGCTTGGTACTTTCAGGGTTGTTTTATGGGGGTGGGGATTACCCAGGGTGGCGCTTCGCTTACCCCGGGCTGTGAATTGTGCAACCCCTTTGGGGTTGTTTGATGGGGGGGCGAGGTCACAGGGGTCAGACCCTGAATTTAATAGATGTAGTTGGACAGGTCGGGCGGAGAGGCCTGTCAGTAATGATTAACGGGAGGATTAAATTCACGGTCTGACCCGATGGCGTTGTATTCCCCTGGTGGAAGGGTTTGGGGCGGTTTTATCACGCCGTTGGTGGGATCGGGCGGATTGAATCCGCCGCGGCGGACGCCCCTACTATTGCTATGCGAGGTCTTAGCCAAGTGAAAATTGGGGTGCGATTTTTTATGCAGGGGCCGTGCTTCGTGAGAGATGGGTAAAGAAACACGGCGGCCCTCCGCCGTAGGCGGATAATCCGCCGCTTTGCAGGTTTTGTTTGTATGTGGAAAAGAAGCCTGACCTGCGATGGGGATGAGATTCAAAAGACTTACCTGATTGTGCCGTCCTTAATTGTGGGCATGGCGCGGATGGGTTGCCGACAGGTTTCGCGGGGCAGCCGAGGATTTGGATATAATCAGACTGTCACGGTATTTTGGAAACGATGGGAGACAAGAACAGCGAGGACAAGCGGTCCGACGAATACGGCGGTGCGGTAGCGCTGTATGAGTTGCTGATCGAGCCGATGGTCGGCTGGGTCAAGCGAGAGGTTGCCGAAATAGTGGGGGAGAGGGATTACCGCCGCATCGTCGACATCGGTTGCGGGACGGGGGAGCAGTTGCGGCTGCTGCAGTCGCCCGCGCGTGCTTTAGCCGGAGCCGATCGTTCGGAAGCGATGCTGGCGGCCGCGCGGGCGAAGCTGGGAAGGCCGGCCTGTTGCGTAAAAGCCGACGCCCGGAGGCTGCCGTTCGCCGGCGGTTCGTTAGACCTGGCGATCCTGTCTTTCGTGCTGCACGAGCGGCCTGCGGGAGAGAGGGAGGCGATCCTGGGGGAGGCGGCCAGGGTGGTCGGGCCGGGGGGCGCCTTGCTGTTAATCGATTATCTGGAGCCGCGGGGATGGGGAGGGCAGATCGCCGGGGTGTTGATCGGACTGGTTGAGCGGCTTGCGGGCGGAGATCACTACCTGAACTACCGGGAGTTCATCAACAACGGCGGCCTGGATGCCACCGTTTACGTGGGGGGATTTGAGACCGTTCATGTCCGGGATACAGCACTTGGCGCAATAAGAATTTTTCTGGTGCAGCCGAGGCACTGATTTGGTTCAGGCGAGGGCGTTGATGAGCAGCCCGGCGGGGACTGGATTGTTCCTGCTCTATGCGGCGCGCGAGCTGGGTGACGAGGCTGCCACGGCGACTGCGGCCGCGGCGGGGCGGCGGCTGATCGAGGTGGGCATCCCGGCCGCCGGCGGTCTGAAGTGGATGATGCATTCCGACTATCCGCGGCTGATGCCGAACTTCTCGCACGGCACGGCCGGGGTGGCTTATTTCCTGGCGCGGCTGCACGAGGAGACGGGGGAGCAGGAGTTTCTTGAGGCAGCGCTGAAGGGGGCTAAATATCTTCAGTCGATCGCCCACGTCGAGGGCGGGGGCTGCCTGATATTCCACCACGAGCCGGAGGGCGAGGAGTTGTTTTATCTCGGCTGGTGCCACGGTCCGGTGGGGACGGCGCGGCTGTTCCATGTGTTACATCGAATCACGGGGGAGGGTGTTTGGCAGGAGTGGGTGACGAAGAGCGCCGAGGCGATTCTGCAGAGCGGCATCCCGGAGAAGCAGACGCCGGGATTCTGGAACAACGCCGGCATTTGCTGCGGCTCGGCGGGCGTGGCGCAGTTCTTCATGGACCTCTACGGGTATTCGGGTCAGGAGCGTTACCTGGAGTTCTGCCGCCGCGTGGCGGACTAGATGATCGCTCGCGGCGAGGCCGAGAGCGGCGGCATGAAATGGGTGCAGGCGGAGCACCGTGTGAGGCCGGAGTTGCTGGTGGCGCAGACGGGGCTGATGCAGGGCGCGGCGGGGATCGGGATTACGCTGTTGCAGATCGACGCGCGCCTGCGGGGGGAGCAGCCTTTGATCGCCCTGCCGGACACGCCATTTTAAGCGGGTTGAGTTAAAAGGCTTTAGACACCGGCAGAAATGTCCGCGCTCTTAGACGGGGGCGTCCGCCGGGGGAGAGACGCGCACGCGTTTGCACGATTTTTGCTTGCGGCAGATACTATAATTGTGTCGCGGTTAAGGCGATTGCCAGGTGACCGCGCAATTCACTGCGACCGGAACCGGTATTGACTCTCGAAGAGAAGACTCATGAACGAAAAGATAGTTTGCAGAAGACTTGAGACACTCGAAGAATTCATCGACTGTACGAAGCTTCAGCGAGAAGTGTGGGGCGAGCACTGGCGCGAGACGATATCGCCGGAGTTCATGAAAGTCCACGCCGAGATGGGAGCGCTGATCATGGGCGCATTCGTCGACGGCAGGATGATCGGATTCGTCTACAGTTTTCCCGGCAACAGGCGCGGCGAGGCACTGCACTGGTCGCACATGCTGGCCGTGGCCGACGACTTCCGGGGCACCGGCCTGGGAAAGCGCCTCAAGTGGCTCCAGCGCGAAGAGCTCCTGATGCAGGGCTTCGGTAAGTGTTGCTGGACGTTCGACCCGCTGCAGCCCTTGAACACGCGGCTGAACATCGTGACGCTGGGAGCCTACGCCGACGAGTACATCGTCGACGCCTACGGCACGAGGGAAAGCGGGCTCGACTGCGGCCTGCCCTCGGATCGTTTCGTCGCGAAGTGGGACCTGCTCGAGCGTGGGGTTGCCGAGAGGGCTGCGGGAGTTCAACGGCGGCGCATGACGGCGCCAGCAGAGATCGCACCGGTGTTGGAGTTGGCGGAAGCCGGCGGTCGCCTGCTGCCCGGCGCGAAGCATCTGAAGCTGAAAGCGCGGTTGCCGGGGGTGGCGATTCCCGCCGATATCAGGGAGATCATCGAGGCGAGCCGCGAGGCGGGCTTGCAGTGGCGGCTGGCGACGAGGGAGATCTTCCAAAACTGTTTCGAGCGCGGCTACGCGCTGGTCGACGTGCTCGATCCGTCGGAGTCGGGGAGCGGCTGCTACGTCGACGTGCTGGAGAGGCGTTGAGCTGAGGAGCGGCGGATTCGGCGTGGCAGAGTACTCCCGGAATTCAAGATTTAATCCAAGATGACGTGTATCAGGCCGTGGCGTTGATCAGCGTCCCGGGTGCGGGCTCGACTCTCGAGGCGTAGCGGTCGTCCTCGGAGCGGCGGCTTTCGGACGGCGCTTGTTCCTCCACGCGCGACTCTTCGAATCGCTGACGCAGGGCGTCGGTGCGCGACCGTGCTTCGGAGGCGGATGCCTGGGCGGCGACGCGGCGGTCCTGCGGCGAAGGATCGCGCGGCGCGAGCGCGGCGCGCCTGACCTGGGCCATCTTGCGCGCATTGGCCGCGGGATCGTCGGCGATTTCGGAGACGTCGATGGTGACTTCGCCGGTGACGGCGTAGAGCCGACCATCGGGCCCGCGCTCGAACTGATAATAGGGTCCGCCGCGGATGTACTGCCCGCCGGCGGCGCGGTGGGCCTGCTCGTGGGCGCGGGCGTTGCGGTCGGCGGCCTTGAGGTCCTCCAGACGGCGTTGGTCCTCAACGCTCAACTCGACGGTGTCGGCCTGACGCCTCGTCTCTCTTTCCCGGCTCGGGGCTTCGGTCTCCTGCCCGGACGTTGTTTGCGAGCGCTGGGAAGGGGCCTCGGTATTCCGCGGGATGCGGCCGACCTCGGAGAGGGCGGCAAACGGATTCTCAGCCGCAGCCCGTTCGGACGGGCTGGTGAGCATGTCGGAGACGGTTATGAACGTGTCGGCCATCTTTCCGGTTCCTGATGCGAACACACAAGTACACCGCTTAAAGTGTAGCAGAGCGAGCTGATCATGAGCGCAAAGGGTATGGGCTTTTTAGTCCACGTTTGTCAACAGCCGTCCACTGCGGGGCGGCTCAAATCCACTCGAGTTCGGTGAGTTTGAGGTCGCTGTCGGCGTCGCCGGTGTTCACGGTGGTCTTCTTCTCGAACAGCATTGCCAGGACTTCCCGGGGCGCGACGGGTTTGTGCTCGACGCCGCGGGGGATGACAATCATCTCCCCGGGGCCGACCGCAATCTCGCGCTCGCGCAGCTTCATCAGCATTTCGCCCTCAAAGACGAAGAAGAGTTCGTCCTCGCTCTCGTGGCTGTGCCAGACGAAGTCCCCCTCGAACCGCACCAGCTTGACGTAGAAGTCGTTAAGCTCGGCGACGATCTTGGGTTCCCAGTGCGCGGAGAAGAGGCGGAATTTCTCGGCCAGTGAGATCTTCTCGATTAGGGTGCTCATGGTGTCCTCCAGTGAGTTAAGTTTAGCGCAAACTGGGCGGGCGCAAAAAGGGGTCAGTCCTAGAATTCTAGGGTAATCTGAACCAGGAAAAACAGGCATCCCCTTATAAATAAGTGTGTTATGCGTGATTGAACCAATCCGGCACCCTAGAATTCTAGGACTGACCCCTTTTGCCTTTAATTTGACAAAGCGGCGTTGAGTTTGTACATTTTGTACAGTCTGTGAGGTGTGATTATGGAGAGGATATCAGCTGAAGAGGCGCGCAAGCATTTTTCCAAGCTGCT
>DATKUA010000260.1:0-2558 GCA_035530855.1 Acidobacteriota bacterium
GAAGAAAATGTTTCTTGATTTGCACTACCAGCCCGGGCGGCAGTAACGAGCCGGTCCAAAAAATGCTTCTCAGTTTTTCCCGGATGGTTGCTCTTATAAAACCCAGGCGTAGCCGAGCTTTACGAACAGCGTCCTGTCGCTTTGGGTCAGCCCGTACTGGTGGCTGCCGTAATAGTTATCACTGTAGCCGATAAATAGCACAGTCTGCGCGTTGAGTTTGTAGGAGAAAAGCAGCTGGGTGAAGAGGCGCCGGAATTCCGGATCGATTTCGTCTATATAGAGATCGGCATCGTAGCTGTAGTCGACGTATTGGAAGATCGAGCGGAAGAATGCGCGAGTGTTGAACTGATACATGGCCTCAAGTTGGCTGATGTTAGCTGTGTAGAGGCGGCCCTCGTCGACGGTCATACGTTCGAGCGAGTGATTCAGCGTCAAGCGCACGTGGAGCCCCAAGGCTACGCTGATAATGGGGCTGAGCCGCAGACGTTTGCCGGGTCGTGTGTTGGCGTAGTCTACACGGTCGCCCAGGAGAGTGTTGAATCCTGCTGCCAGATTGCTTGTGGGTCTGAAGCTCGAATAGATCCGCAGATAAGTCTGATCGAATTCCATACCGTTATATGCTTCTTTCCTGCGGCCGCCGATAATATCTACGTAGGACTGCAGGGCGCCGGAATAGTTGAACCAGAAAGAGGCATCTCGGTCGAGGGGATCGCCCTGCTGATCCTCGTAATGATCATAGCCCGCTCCGAAGTTTAACATCGACCACCAGCTTCCCGGCTTGCCCCACCACGTATGGCCCCAGCCGGCCATGTAGACTTTGTAGTCAACGCGCGGCAGGAAGCCTAGGTCGGCGCGGAATCCTTCGCTGTAGTTCTGATAGCTGAAATACCAGTCGTGGCTGCGCGTGTTGTGGGAATAATTCAGGTAGGTGGAATGGCCGCTGAAACTGTCGAAATCCTGCTCGAATTCCTCCGCCACCTCGCCGGGGTAGCGGGTGGACGAGCCGAGGAACTGCACAGTAACCCTGTCCCTCGAAGTCAAGCGGAAGTCGCCGTCGAAGCCGAACAGGCGGTTGAAATAATCATCACCTTCGCGGTCGGTGGCCAGCAGGCCCAGCGTGTATTTGTTGCCGATGTCGCGCTTGTAGCGGAAGACCGATGAGGTGTTGGCTTTGGTGAGGGAGGTCGAATCTGACGACTGGCTTCCGGGGAAAAGCAGATTTGTGAGTTCGTCCCTGATTACGTATGCGCCTACGGTGTTGGAGCCCTCCTTGCCTGTTATTTTCACTCCCCAGGATGGATCCCGCATCATGCGTGTGTAGACCGTATTGATTCTGGTTGCGAAAAAATCGGCTCCTTCGGTGAAGAACGGCCTCTTTTCGGGGTAGAAGATTGCGAAGGGCTGGTTGACATCCAGCTCCAGAGCGTCAGCCTCGACTTGGGAGAAATCGGGATTGGCGGTGAAGTTAAGCGTCATGTTGGGAGTGAATCCCCAGCGAGCATTGAGGCCGAAATCGGCATCCTGACTGGCTTTTTCCATTTCACCTTCGGCCAAATCGCTGCGCTCGTCGGTGCGCGAAGCGGTAAAGGTGGGAGCGATTTCAGCGTTGCGTCCCGGGTTGGCGCCTTCGAAGCCTTGTATCTTGATCGACTGGCAGAGGTAACAGTTATTGCTGCGGTCGCGCGGGAAAGAGCCGATGTGGTGGCGTTGATTACGCGGATAATTACGCACACCGTCGAATCCCCAGATCTGAGGCCCATCGGAGCGCTGGAAGCGGAGCTGGTTGAACGGTATCGCCATCTCGACGGCATAGCCCCAGTTAGTGATCCTCCCGGCTGAATCCCAAATGGCGTCCCAGCCTGCGTCTTCGCTGGTACTGGTTTCAATCTGGTCGAACTGCACGCCGAAGGGATTGCAGATGAAGTCGAAACTGCGACGCTCGTCGTTGAACGTGTCGAGTACTACGCCTATCCAATCGTCTCCTCCTAGTTCATCGCGATCTCTGATTCTGGCTCGAATGGAAGCTGGATCTGGATCGTAACAACGGAAACCAATATAAAGTTTCTGCTTGTCATAGGTTAGAAGAACCTCGGTTTTGACGGGCGGCGGGACGTTATCACCCGGCCGGACCTCGTAATTGAGTTCGATGACGAGCGCCTGTTCCCATGCCGCCTCGTCGATTATTCCGTCGACCGCAATCGACGATGCCGCAAACGGAACCGTTAAGGGAATCTTCTCTCCCTCGCTGAAGATCTTGCCGCCCGTATCGTGAGGAGAAGAGTTGCACGGAGGGAAAAAGATGGCGAATATTGAGAGCGTAGATATTAAAAAGGTCACCTGCATCGCACACTCCTATATGGATAAATCCGTTCCACCCGGCCTGGCAACCCCTATACTTTGACCTGCCGTTGTCTGAAAAAGTTGTCTGATCAGTCGGTTTATTTATCGAAAAGATCCATTGCCTGGTTATAGAATGGTGGCGCATCGAGAATCTGGCGTGGCCGATACGGTGCGGCAGACGTCACATCTCTTTCATCGATCCCTGCTCATTGTCTGAT
>DATKUA010000261.1:0-17778 GCA_035530855.1 Acidobacteriota bacterium
CCTAACCGGGATCGGCGGCGCAGATCTGGAGATCTCGTTCAAGATTAGTTACAGCCGCCAGAGCAAGCATCTGCAACTCCACAAACTGCTGGTGAGGCTGGAAAAGGATGACGAAGGGACGTCACTGATGCAGACCGACATCGGCGTCGATGACGGCGGCGTAGCGGTTGTCGGCGCTTCCAGGCTCGACGGCGGCGAAGAAGCGCTGGTCGTCATCCTCACGATGAACATCGTCCAGGACTGAGTTTCCGGGTTTTAACCGACTCTTCTTTCCATCTCCGTTCCTATCCGGGGGAGAAGTGTCATCGTGCAACCAAGTTACATCCGGAGTGAGACAATGAAGATAGTAACCGCCTCAGCGTTTCTGCTCCTCCTGCTCGGTGCAGGCGTTGCAGCGCAGGAGGTGATGATCCCCGACGATCCGTTCTTCAGATACCAGGTCAGTTACGACAACCGGGGCGGGCTGGTGGTCGTTGAAATGACATCCCGCAAGCGCAGCCCCGTAGAGCTCCAACTGCAGCCCGGAATTCACTTGCAGATGACCCGCGCCTGGGCGATCACCACAGGCAGCCGCGCAACGGTCGTCGCCCTGCTCGACGACGGCTTCTTCTACAACCACGAGGATGTGCGGGAGAACATCTGGCACAACAAGGGCGAGATAGGCCTGGATGAAAGCGGCTACCCGCGGGCGACCAACGGCATCGACGACGATGGCAACGGCTACGTCGACGACGTCATCGGCTGGGACTTCGTCTTCGACGATCCCGATCCCGACTGCTACATCTTCGACGGCAAGCTGACCGACCGCATCGCGCCCTACTGGCACTCGATCGACGCCCGCGGCAACAACGGCCTCGGCGTCGCCGGCATCAACTGGGAAGTCTCGCTGATGCTGCTCAAGTGCGCCGCCCAGGGCGACACCGGCCGCGACCGCGCCGAGCGCACCGCCCGTGCGATCCGTTACGCCGCCGACAACGGAGCCCGCGCGATCAACTGGAGCGGCTTCGTGCGGGAGGACCACCCCGAAAAACTAGCCCTCTTGAAGGAGGCGATCGACTACGCAGGTAGCAAGGGAGTTCTCCTGATCGTCGGCGCCGGCAACGACGCCCTCGACATCGACCTCGAGGAGAACCGCTTCTACCCGGCCTGCTTCGACTGCGACAACATCATTGTCGTCGCCGAGGTCGACTTCGACGGAACCCTCTACAAGGTTCCCGAGGGAAGCAAGTACATCGGCGGCTCAAACTACGGCGCGCAGAACGTCGACATCGCCGCCCTCGCCCAGAACTACACCACCCAGCTCAAGGACAACTGCTCCACTTACGGTCTCGGCGGCGGCACCTCCGACTCCACACCCGTAGTCACCGGCGTCGCGGCCCTCGTCTTCAGCCTTCGCCCCGACCTCTCGGGGCCACAGGTCAAGGAAATCCTGATGCGCAGCGCGACGAAACTGCCCGCCCTAGAGGGCAAGGTCAAATCCGCTGGCATGGTCAATGCTTGGGAGGCGCTGAAACTGGCGGCAGAATACTCCCGGCAATGACCTTGCTTGATCTGGAAGCGCGCGAAGCTTTGTCTTACAATCTGCGATTTTTTTTCGAACTACCTTGACCGCGCCCGCTTTTGTAAATATAATTACGTTGTTAATCCCGGTATCTTCTGTGAATTCGTATTGATACGGATCAAAATGAGAACTCATATGGTAAAGAAATCGAACGAGTACCTCAGCCGTCGAGAGCGGCAGATCATGGATGTCGTCTATAGGCGCAAGAAAGCGACAGTGTCGGACGTCTGCGATGACCTGGACGACATCCCCAACTACACCGCAGCACGGGTATTGATGCATTTGCTCGAGGACAAAGGCCTGCTGCGCCACGAGCGTCAGGGGCAGCGCTACGTCTACTATCCCACAGTTTCGCCCAGGAAGGCTCGCAAGTCGGAGCTCAAACACGTGATGCGGACCTTCTTCGACGGCTCGCCTAGGGAATTGATGGCGGACCTGATCGACATCTCGCAGAAAGAGATGAGCGAGGACGAATGGAGCGAGATCTACCGGATAATAGACGATGCCCGCAAGCAGGGAAGGTAAATTTCTTCGATTCCGCGTGCATGGGGTAAATAATCCGGTGATTCCGACAAAGTGTAATTTTTATAACAGGCATTAACACCCAGACTTTCTATCCTCTGCACTAGCAGCGTCCTGTTAATGAACCTCTAGCGGTCGGCAGGAGTGGCAGCGAAGTGGAAACGGCAATAATCCAGCCTGAGTATCCATTCTTGTGGCTTCTCTTCCTGTTGGATTTCGCCATCAAGGGAACCCTGATCATCCTCACGGCTTTCGCCGCGACGAGTCTCTTGCGCAGGGCCTCGGCAGCGGTGCGCCACGCGGTCTGGTTCCTGGCGCTTGTGGCGGTGCTGTTGCAGCCGTTGGCGACCAATCTGCTTCCCGAGTGGCGGGTTCCGCTCCTGCCCAGGGTGTTTGAGAACTCTACGTTGAATCTCGATCCCGGCGTACGGCCCGAAGAGGAGTTGGCTAATGACACAACTCCGCTCAAATTCGGGGAGCGCTTGCTCGAAACAAGCCCTAGACCGTCGGAACCGGAGTCATCAGATGATCGGGTTCCGCCAGTCGAGTTCTACGATCCGCTGGCCGGCCTCACGGTGGAGGCCGGTCGGGTCGGCCTGATCGAAGTTGATGATGGAGGGAAATCGCTGCTGGGCTCACCCCACTGGTCCTTCTGGATTTTCGTTATCTGGTTTGCCGGTTTCCTGCTGGTCTTATTCCGTTTGCTTGTCGGGGCGATAGGTTCCTACTTTGTTATGGCTCGTTCGAGAAAGCATATCGATTCGGTTTGGCAGGACCTGCTCTCGAGGTTGTCGCGAGTGCTCGGGATCGGGCGAAAGGTTCGAATATTGATTTCCGATCACATGAACCTGCCGAAAGCCGGGGGGATGCTCTATCCGGTCATTGTTCTGCCGGCCAGGGCTGAGCAGTGGAGCCGGCAACGCCGAAGCCTTGTCATGATGCACGAGCTGGCACACATCAGGCGGTGGGATATCCTGACTCTGATGGTCTCGCGCTTCGCTTGTGCCATAAACTGGTTCAATCCCCTCATCTGGCTCGCCCATCTCCGCATGCGGAACGAAATGGAGCGGGCTTGCGACGACATGGTGATCAACTCCGGAATCGTCCCTTCCAGCTATGCCCTGCATCTTGCGGAGATCGCCCGCTCGCTGCAGTCTCCGCGGCCATCCTGGGCTTCCGCAGCAATGGCCCATCGCTCGTCGTTGAAAGACCGGTTGTTGGCCATCCTCGATCCGGTTGCCAACCGCAAAGCGTTCAACCGGGCGCGAGTCCTTGCCCTCGGGCTTGTGGTGGTGATTCTGATGTTGCCCTTAGCGGCGTTTCATCCCTGGGCCGTCGCGGAAAGCCCACGCGTGGAGAAAATAGTCGAGCTCTCGAAGATACTGGATACCAGTGCGGACGTTGACGAGTTGCTGGTCTTGATGTCGGATCCTGACGATGCCGTCAGGGCGAGAGCAGCAATCCTCCTGAGCGGGATAGACAGCGAGCGCGCGGCGGGACGTCTTTCGGTTGCTCTTTACGACAGCGACCCATTGGTCCGCCAGTACGCAGCGTGGGGGCTGGGGCGGCTGGCAATTTCCTGCACCATCGGATCCCTAAAGAATGCGCTGAATGATCCCGAGCCGGAAGTGCGGCAGCAGGTGCTTTGGGCGCTCGGCAGGATGGGTGCTGACGCGGCGGGAGCGCTCGCCGCCGGTACCGAAAACAGCGATCCTTTCATCCGGCAGCAGTCGCTGCATGCCATCAGCCATGTTGAGGATGATAAAGCTGTCTCAACTCTAATCGCTGCACTCGACGACGAGGTCAGCGAGGTCAGGTGCCAGGCGGTGATCGAGCTGGCCCGCATCGGCGACGAAAGGATTATTCCCGGGCTGAACAAGGCGATGCAGGATCCGAATACGGAGATCCGCCGGATGGCTGTCAGCTACCTGCGCGAGATACGGGGTCCCAAAGCGATTCCAGGCCTGGCTTCCGCGCTGCAGGACGACGCAAACGCAGTTAGAAACGAGGCTGTTGACGCCTTGGGAAACCTGGATCATGAATCGGCGATAGATCCCCTGATAGCCGCCGCAGCCAGCGATCCGAGTAACGAAATCCGTATCAATGCAATGCGGGAGCTGGGAAGAATCAACGATATTCGAATTCTGCCCGCGTATGCTGCGGCCCTCGGATCGGACAGTAATGAAGTGAAAACGGAAGCAATCTTGGGGCTCTGCCGCCTGAACGACAACCGAACGGTTGAGCTGCTCAACGGAGCCCTTATCGATACCTTCAACAGAGGCCCGTTCGACGACGAGCTCAGGATGGCAATCATTCACAGGCTCGATGATATCGGGGATCCGAGCTCGTTTCATTCCCTCCTGTTCGCCTACCGGCAAAGCAACAATCTTGAACTTCGGCGTGTCGCGCGTAGGATTCTGGCCCGGCTGTAGCGGGGGCGAAACAAGAAACAAGGTAAATATTTTTACATTTTTGCTTGACTCTTGTTGCCTGCAAATGTAAAATATTTTACAGCACGAATTCCTGAAAGCTCTGTTACCGAGGGGAGTGATGCTGTTATGCGCTACGCGATCTTGACGGCTCTATTTTTTTTGCTTATAACCGCTCAAAATTTAGCGGCTGTTGAAAGCAGCCAAACCATTGAGGCTCTAAAAGCTACTCCGCTTGAGGTGCCCCGGCTTGTTGGGGCGGTTAAAGTGGACGGCATTCTTAACGAAGCGGCCTGGGCTGATGCGCTCGAACTGGAGCTGCGCTTCGAGACTTACCCGGCTGAGAACACTCCCGCACCGGTGCGCACGTCTGTCAAGGTCTTCTACGACGACGGCTTCGTTTACTTTGGTTTCCGCTGTTTCGATCCGGAGCCTTTGCGGATCCGGGCGCACTACTACGAGCGCGACCGTGCCTGGCGCGACGATCGGGTCGGCGTGATTTTGGACACGTTCAACGACGAGCGCCGTTGCTTCAACCTCTACGTCAATCCCTTTGGCGTTCAGATGGATTTCACAAACTACGCCGGGACCGACGACATCGGCTGGGATGCTATTTGGGATTCCGCTTGCTCAATCGATGCCCAAGGCTGGTCGGCGGAAATGGCCGTGCCTTTCAATTCTCTTCTTTTTCAGCGAACCGACGGAAGCCAGATTTGGGGCTTCGCTGCCTTGAGAATGTATCCGCAAGGTGTCGAGCACTGGCTGGCGACGACTCCCGACGATCGCAACATTAATAATTTCTTAAGCGAAATAAACAAGATCAATGGTTTCGCCGGCGTCTCGCCCGGCAGGAAGCTCGAGATCACCCCGACGCTGACCGCCACGCGCACCGACGGGCGTTCCGAGCCTTCCGCCAGGTTTGAGAAGCGTGATCAGAGCTCCGATTCCGGCCTGACGGCGCGTTGGGGGCTCACTCCGAATCTGACGTTCAGCGGGACGGTCAATCCCGACTTTTCACAGGTCGAAGCCGATGCCCTCCAGCTCGACATCAACCAGCCCTTCGCGCTCTTCTTCGAGGAACGCCGGCCGTTTTTCACAGAAGGAGCGGATTTCTTCAGCACCAGGCTGAACGCGGTCTACACGCGCATGATGCGCGATCCCGCCTGGGGATTGAAATTCTCAGGGAAGGAAGGATCCAACACAATCGGGGCTTACGTCGTCAGCGACGAGATAACCAACCTCGTTTTTCCCTCCAGCCAGAGATCGCAGACCACTACCTTGCCGTCAGCCTCAACCGCTTCCGTCTTCCGCTATAAGCGCGATCTCGGCAGGCGCTACACTCTGGGGCTATTGGCCACCGACCGCGAAGGAGATGACTACTTCAACCGCCTGTTCGGGCTAGACGGCGAGCTACGGATCACGGACCGCGATCGCGTATCGCTTCAGTTCCTCGCATCCGGCACGCGCTATCCCGACTCCGTCGCCGACGGTTTCGGTCAGGATCAGGGAAGCTTCAGCGACAGCGCTCTGGACATCTTCTACGTCCACAATTCACGCACTTTAGATTGGTGGGGCGGTTACACCGACGTCGGGCGCGGCTTCCGTGCCGACCTCGGCTACATGCCGCGGGCCGATTACCGCAGCTATCTCGCAGGAATGAGCTGCAACTGGATCGCACCGACGGGTAAATGGTGGTCATGGACCGACCTTAACGGCCAATACAGCCGTGCCGAGGGTCAGGACGGCGGCCTGCTGAAGGAGACGTTCAGTGTCTATCTCAACTTCGGCGGCGCGAAGCAATCGATCCTCAGCCCGGTCGTTAACAGGACGACGGAGGTGTACAACGGCGTCGAGTTCACGCTGACGGACTTCAGTATCTGGGGGCAATTCAGGCCGGTCGGCGAAGTGGAGATCAGCATGGGTGTGAACTACGGCGACCAGATCGACTATGCCAACACGCGTCTGGGAAGCAGGCTGCGCTTTCTGCCGTCGATCAACTGCAACCTCGGGCGCCATCTGCGCCTCGGTGTCGACCACATTTTCGAGCGGATGACAGTCGACTCCGGCAGGCTGTACACAGCCAATATCAGCCGCTTCTCCGGCGTGTACCAACTCAATATCAGGTACTATGTGCGTGCAATAATTCAGTACGTCGACTACAGGTATGATCCCACGCTCTATACTTACCCAATCGATTCGGAGTACCGGCGCCTGACTTCACAGTTGCTATTGGCTTACCAAATCAATCCCTGGACAGTGTTCTACCTGGGCTACGGTGACAACTATCTCGGCAATCAGGATTTCGGGCTCTGGCAAAGCGATCGAGCGTTGTTCCTCAAGCTTGGTTACGCGTGGGTGCTGTGAGCCCTGCCAACCGGAGAAACAGCGCGACGACATTCGTCGATAGTCGTTGTGGGGTGGGGGGGCTGGCGACTTTGCCGCTTTTCCGCCGTCCGGCGTACACACTAGCCGCAATTTGCGGCTAGCGGGGTAGGAGTAAGGAGGTAAATCTGAAGAGTCGTTTCTATCCGGGATTGCCATCGGCTTTCCCGATTAGTCACAAGCAAAATTCGTTCCAATCTTGCATTCCGATAATCAGGCTGTCCCCGGAGACCGGAATTCGTGCGCTTTCAAAGGTTTCGGTTGTCGGGGTTTTTTAAGGTCAGCTCGGCGGCTGAGAGGCTTGGTGCAATTTTACCGTTCCCGGTCGAGATTTGTGGCTTTGGAACCACAATATTTGGTGCTCGATTCACCCGCTGCCGAAGTTGACGGAACCGAACCACTACCCTAGAATACCTTCTTTGTCTGAGTTATTACCTCAGGAGGATTTGATGTTCGGACCGATCGGCTGGGTTGAGATTCTTATTATCTTCGGATTGATTATGCTTCTCTTCGGTGCGCGCAAGTTGCCGGAGATCGGCCGGGGGCTGGGCAAGGCGATTTCCAACTTCAAGCGTAGCGTGAAAGAAGAGCCTCCCCTCCTTGAGGAAGATGATGCTGAGGAGGAGGATGGGAACGAGGATACGGCTAAAAAGAAAAGTAAATAGCAGCAATAAATTATTTTATATTCAAACTCCCATTCAAAGATTGAGACAGTTGTTATCCGGCTATTTGCGTGCACATATTTCCAATTTCTGGTAAAATACCATTGAGTTTTATTCATCTATGCGTCGAATGATGCTTCGCCGATGGGAATGTCGCAGATGGCTCCACTTGATAAGTCTTTCATGAAGACAATCCTCGGTGCCTCAGTCGAGGTGGGCCCAATCCCCTTCAATCTCTATTCGATTGAACATCAGGGGGAGGTGGTACTACTTTGCAAGGCGGGCTACGAGATTACTCCCGAACAGAAAGAGATGCTGGGCCAGCACGACCGCGTTTTCTACGTCCGCAGTGATGAGCAGCATCTCTACCTCGATTATGCTACCGACAGGATTGACCACGTTATTGAAAATCCGCAGGTGCTCAGCAGAGACAAGGCTGCACTGGTCACTTCCGTGGGCAGACGAGTGGTTCAGCGGGTTATAGAGAGTCCCAGGAGCGGTCCCGAGACCAAGCGTGCGGGGGAGTTCGTCGAGTCCTACATCGATCTGGTTTTACGGTTCCCCGAGGTGAAGAACGACCTGTTCGCTATCGCCAGCTACGGGAAGTATCTGCTCACCAGAAGCTTTAACGTCTGCACTTTCTGCCTGTTGATTGGAGAGGTCGTTTACGGTCATAACCGCAGGCATCTGTGGCAACTGGGAATGGGCGGCCTGCTGCACGACGTGGGTATGACCCGCATCGACAAGAACATACTTAACAAGCCGGGCATGCTGACAAATGATGAATGCAAGGAGGTGAAGAATCACCCCATCTACAGCTTTGAGATCCTCGAGGGGCATGACCTGCCCCATTCGGTGCTGATGATGGCTCGCGGGCACCATGAGCGGATCGACGGCAGCGGCTATCCGGACGGGCTCAGCGGTACCGATATCCATCCCTTCGCGTTATTGGCCGGTATCGCCGACACGTACGATGCGATGACTTCCGACGCGCCATACAAGCCGATGGCGGGGCACCTCAAGGCCCTGAAAGAGTTGTCGGCGATGCTGGATCAGTTCGACAAGGATATCTTTCTGTCTCTCCTCAAGGTGGTTCTCGTCGACGATATGCTTGTAGACAGATTCCTCTCAGGCGAACTCAATATTCTTACCGAAAGAAACGGACGGAGCGTCTAGCGACGTCCGGGACGATTCAAGTCGGCCATCCGATCAATGCCTGAAGTGCCGGCGGCCGGTGAACACCATCGCGATGCCGCGCTCGTCGGCTGCCTTGATCACCTCCGCGTCGCGCTTTGAGCCGCCGGGCTGGATCACCGCCGTGGCTCCGGCGTCGGCTCCGGCATCGAGCCCATCGCGGAAGGGGAAGAAAGCGTCGGAGGCCATCACTATAGGATCGTCGACTTCCTTTTTGTCGAAGCGCGTGGCCGCGATCAATGCCGAATCGACACGGCTCATCTGACCCGCGCCCACCCCGAGGATCCGCCGGTTGTTAGCGAAGACGATGGCATTGCTTTTGACGTGCTTGCAAATCCTTACCGCAAACTCCATTGCCGCGGTCTCTTCCCGGGTCGGCTTGCGC
The DNA here is from genome assembly GCA_035530855.1 of Acidobacteriota bacterium. Taxonomy (GTDB): domain Bacteria; phylum Acidobacteriota; class DATKUA01; order DATKUA01; family DATKUA01; genus DATKUA01. Next base: position 9,136 of record DATKUA010000261.1, read on the forward strand.
TCAGTCGGCACCTGCCAATCTCTGCGCGGCGTGAAATCGAAATCGTATTCTTGAGCCAGTATCCCGCCGCTGATGCGCCGGTAGTCCAGACCGATGGGTTTCTCGCGAAGCGGGCAGAGCAACACGCGCGCGCTTTTCTTCTTCCTGAGAATCGAGAGCGCTTCCTTGCTGAAGCCCGGCGCGATCAGGCACTCGAAGAAAAGTTCCTTTATCTTCTCAGCGGCCTCTTCGTCGACTTTGCAGTTGAAGGCGATGATGCCGCCGAAAGCCGACACAGGATCCCCGGCCAGGGCTGCCTCGAAGGTTTCCGCCGCCGAGCGACCAAGCGCCGCTCCGCAGGGATTGGCGTGCTTGATAATCGCGCAGAATTTCACGCCGTGGAACTCGGAGGCCAACTGCCAGGCGGCCTCGAGATCAGTTAGGTTATTGAAAGAGAGCTGCTTGCCCTGGAGTTTCTCGGCGTCCAGTAATGATGGTGCGTTGATGATCTCCTCTCGGTAGACGGCCGCGCCCTGGTGCGGATTCTCCCCGTAGCGGAGGTTCTCGACCTTGCGCAGGTGGAGGGAGAGACGCGCAGGGAATTTTAACTCCTCCGGATCCGACTGCTCAGCCAACTCCCCGGTTTCTTTCTCGCTCTCCATCAAAGCCTTCAGGTAAGAGCAGATGTTTGCATCGTAGCCTGCGGTTAGGTCGAAAGCCTTGGCCGCGAGCCAAGCGCGCTCGATCGCGGTGAGATCGCCCTCTTCATCGAGCTTCGCGAGAACCGCCGGATAGTCTGAAGGATCGCAGACGACAATCACATCCTTAAAGTTCTTCGCCGAGGCCCGCAGCAGTGTCGGGCCGCCGATGTCTATCTGCTCGATGGCTTCCGCCAGCGTGACGTTCTCGCGGGCGACAGTCCTCTCGAAGGGATAGAGGTTGACCACCACCAGGTCGATCGGTTCGATACCACTCGCCGCGAGCTGTACCATGTCGGTGGGATTGTCGCGGCGCGCAAGGATGCCGCCGTGGATCGACGGGTGCAGCGTCTTAACTCGCCCGTCCAGCATCTCGGGGCTGCCGGTTACCTTCTCTACGGGTGTTACGTCTACGCCCGCCTCGGTGAGCGCCTGGGCTGTGCCGCCGGTTGAGATGATCTCGAAGCCGATGCCGGCCAATGCCCGGGCGAAATCCGCGACAGCAGTCTTGTCGCTAACGGATATCAGAGCTCTGCGCTTCTTGTGTTTTTTGTCCACTGCTATCTCTCTCCGTCCGAATATACGTGCCCACGATTTGAAGTAGTCGGCAGTTTAATCGTTGATCGGGTTGCGGTAAAGGCTCACGAGAGCAGTGTTTGTAGCGCATATTAGTGACGGTTTGCTCATCAGGGTGAAGACTTTGCTGGTAAAGGAATTCTCGTGTGCCGAGCATATAAAAAATCGTCAGTTGCGGTAAGGAATTGGCTAATTGCAGTATCAAGCAAACAGGGAAGGTCAGCAATTCGATATATTGGGTGCACTTATGGCCCGACGTGGAAGAACTGGCCGCTTTGCTGCTCGTGCCACAGCGGGTTCTTCTCCAGCATCTTGATCTCCTGGCGCAGAATCTCCTCGTGGCCGCGCTCCATCTCGACTAGATAGTTCAGCACAGAGCGGCCGGTGGGGTCGGCGGCATTGGCAACGGCGGCGGAATAGAACTTCTGCGCGTAGGCCTCCTTGTCGGCGGCGAACTCCAGCACTTCCTTGTTGTTCATCTTCTCGATCTCGATGCTGGTCTGCCTCAGGTCGCCGGTATCGGGGATCGGGGGGGCGGCCTCGCCGCTCATCTCCGTATACTTGTCGGCAAGCAGCTTGTAGTGGCCTTTCTCATCCTCCGCCAGGCTGAGGATGCGCTGCTTGGCCATCGGGTTGGCGATCCGTAGCGCCAGGCGCTTGTATAGTCCGTACGAGCTGATCTCCGACTTCATCCCGACGCCGAGCACCTCAATCGCGGTCAGTTCGCGGGCAAATTCGAACCTTCCGTCCTTTCCGGACTTGAAGGCAATCTTATCCATATCTTCCATGAGGAAAACTCCTCCATCGCGGTAAACATAAAGGCAAGCCCGGATTCTCTCCGCCACCTGACTATTGTCTTGATGCGAGTTTAGCAAGGCGGCTTGGCGGAGGCAATCAGTGAAGCGTGAAGATCTACTGAAAAAGACCTAAATGACCCCGCCTCTCCCTTGAATGATTGGCCGCGCAGGGCTACCATGACACCCCCGAGAGTTGCGATTACCGGTTCAAAGGAACGTTTTCGATAGGAGGATCAGCTATGAAGGAATACAGGAATTACATCGCCGGCGAGTGGTGTGATGCCGCCGGCGGTGCGCGGTTTGAGAACCGCAATCCAGCCGACTGGAACGAGCTGGTCGGCACCTTCCCTTCGTCCGACGAGCGTGACGTGGACCGCGCGGTTGCGGCTGCCAAGGAGGCCTACAAGAGTTGGCGCCTGGTTCCCGCTCCCGAGCGCGGCGAGCTGCTCAAGCGGGTCGGCGACATCATGGTGGAGCGCAAGCGCGAGATCTCTGAGTTGATGACGCGCGAGATGGGCAAGGTGCTGGCGGAAACGATGGGCGATACCCAGGAAGGCATCGACACCGCCTACTACGGGGCCAGCGAGGGCCGCCGGCTGTTTAGCCATACGGTGCCGTCGGAGATGCGCAACAAATTCAATATGAGCATCCGCCTGCCGATGGGCGTGGCCGGCATCATTTCTCCATGGAACTTCCCCATGGCCATCCCCTGCTGGAAGATCTTCCCGGCGTTGGTGTGCGGCAACACAGTCGTTTTCAAGCCCGCCTCGGCCACACCCGCCACAGCCACGCTGCTGGTGGAGATCCTGGCCGATGCCGGCGTGCCGCAGGGTGTTGTGAACATCGTTCACGGCCCCGGAAGCAAGGTCGGACGCCGCATCTGCGATCATCCCGACATCCGCCTCATCAGCTTCACCGGCTCTTCGGAAGTCGGCAGTATCATCAACGAGACCGCGGGCCGCGACCTCAAGCGCGTCAGCCTCGAGTTGGGCGGCAAGAACGGGCAGATCGTGATGGAGGATGCGAACCTGGAACTGGCGCTCGAGGGCGTGCTCTGGGGAGCCTACGGCACCACCGGCCAGCGCTGCACCGCCACCAGCCGCCTGATACTGCACAGGCCGATCAAGCAGAGGTTCATGGACATGCTGGTCAAGCGCGCCGAAGCGATCAAGATCGGCAACGGACTCAATGCCGGCGTCGAGATGGGCCCCTGCATCGACGAGGGCCAGCGCAACACCGTCCACGGCTACGTCGAGATCGGCAAGAACGAGGACAAGGCGACGCTGGTGACCGGCGGCGAATTCGCCACCGGCGGCGACCTCGATAAGGGCTGGTTCTACAAGCCGACCATCTTCGACGACGTCAAACCCGGCATGCGCATCGCCCAGGAGGAGATCTTCGGGCCGGTGCTCTCGGTGCTCACCGTCGACAGCTTCGAGGAGGCGATCGAGGTGCTCAACGGCACCCGCTACGGCCTCTCCTCGAGCATTTATACCAACGATGTCAACAGCGCATTTGCCGCGATGCGCGACATCGAATGCGGTATCACTTACATCAACGGGCCTACGATCGGCGCCGAGTGCCACATGCCGTTCGGCGGCTTCAAGGCCACGGGTAACGGTCATCGCGAAGGGGGCTGGGAGGTCTACGAGTTCTACACGGAGACCAAGACCTGCTATATCGATTTCAGCGGACGCCTGCAGCGAGCCCAGATTGATAACAGATAGGAGAGAATGATGTTGAAGCCGTTCACTACCGAACCGCTAACTGACTTCTCCAAGCCCGAGAACATCAAGGCGATGGAGGAAGCTCTCAAACAGGTTGAGAGCGAATTCGGCAAGGAATATCCGCTGCTCATCGGCGGCGAGGAGATTACCACCGACGCTAAAATCAACAGCATCAATCCCACGGATCACAGCCAGGTGGTCGGCGTCGTCTCCAAGGCGAACCAGGATCTTGCGGAGAAGGCGATCGAAGCCGCGGCGGCCAAGTTCGAGGAGTGGAAGCTGGTACCGCCCGAGGTGCGCGCCCGCTTCCTGCTGCGCGCTGCGGAGCGAATGCGCCAACGCCGTCACGAATTCAATGCCGTTATGGTGCTTGAGTGCGGCAAGAACTGGGTCGAGGCCGACGCCGACACCGCAGAGGCGATCGACTTCCTCGAATTTTATGCGCGCGAAATGATGCGCCTTGGGCTGCCGCAGCCGCTCACCGAATATGCACCCGAGGAGAACACCCTTAGTTACATCCCGCTCGGCGTCGCGCTCGTGATTCCGCCCTGGAACTTCCCCAACGCGATCATGGCCGGCATGACCACCGCCGCCATCGTCGCCGGCAACACCGTGGTGCTCAAGCCCTCATCCGACGCGCCGGTGATCGCCGCCCGCTTTGCCCACCTGATGCAGGAAGTCGGGCTGCCCGACGGCGTGCTCAACTTCTGCCCCGGCAGCGGCGGCGAGGTCGGCGACTACCTGGTCAGCCACCCGAAAACCCGCCTGATCGCCTTCACCGGCAGCATGGAGATCGGCCTGCGCATCAACGGACTGGCCGCCAAGCTCTCCCCGGGCCAGATCTGGATCAAGCGCGTGATCGCCGAGATGGGCGGCAAGGACACCATCGTCGTCGCTGAGGACGCCGACCTCGAGGCGGCCGCCACGGGTATCGTCGTCAGCGCCTTCGGTTACCAGGGGCAAAAATGCTCAGCCTGCTCGCGCGCGATCATTGACGAAAGCGTATACGATGAGGTGCTCGAGCTGGTGGTCAAGAAGACCAAGGCGATCAAGATGGGCGACGTGCGCGACCGCGCCAACACCCTCGGCCCGGTAATCTCCAAGGGCGCCTTCCGCACCATCTCCGAGTACATCGAGATCGGCAAGAAGGAAGGCCGCCTGGTTCTGGGCGGCGGCTGCGACGACTCGAAGGGCTTCTTCATCGAGCCGACGGTCATCGCCGACGTCGACCCGATGGCCCGCATCTCCCAGGAGGAGATCTTCGGTCCCGTGCTCGCCGTCTTCAAGGCACGCGACTACGATCACGCCCTGGAGATTGCCAACAACACCGTGTACGGCCTCACCGGCGCGGTTTACAGCCGCTGCCAGCTCAAGCTGGAACGGGCGCGACAGGAGTTCCACGTCGGCAACCTCTACTTCAACCGCAAGTGCACCGGAGCGCTCGTCGGCGTCCACCCCTTCGGCGGCTTCAACATGAGCGGCACCGACTCCAAGGCCGGCGGCTTCGACTACCTCCTGCTCTTCACGCAGGCAAAGTCAGTAAGCCAATACCTGGGGAAATAGATTTATTAAAGGGGTCAGGTCTTGAATCTTGGAAAATACTCTTGATCCCCTTGTCTCTTTTTGACTCGTTCGGGCGAGCCGAATTTCAAGATTCAAGACCTGACCCCTTTGCTGACCCCTTTGCTTCATATTTTTCTTGACTGCGAGATTGTCGCGGCTGTATCAATTGCATCAGCGGTCATCCGGAGCGCTCCACAACATCTGGGGGCGCGGCGTCCGGAGAGACCGGGTATGTTGAATAGGAGGTGAAGAAATGGCTTGCGCAAAGAAACCGGCGGCTCCGAAGAAAGCCGCGGGCAAGAAGACTAAGAAGCCGGCAGCCAAAACCGCGAAGAAGAAGTAGCCGATTCGGTGAAGGCAGTACCTGTTTCCCCTGTTTGAGTCTAAGAATGCATTGCGTCTTGCTGTAGATTGATTCCGACGCAAGCGAAACGGAATTAATCGGCCGGGCCATCAACCTCCCGGCCTTCTTTATTATCCCAACACACCGAACTAACAAAATCTTGCTGTTGATTTGATCCCCTCCCGTATATAATTCCTTTACCTCTTCCATGAATCACGGTGGTGCCCACCGCTCTTCCGGGCAGAGGCTTGCCGGGGGTGCAGAGATGAAAGAAAAAAAAGAAGACTCGAAGCCTATCTCAGCAGCAGATGACAATGGCAAGCCCGAAGTCTACGCCGTCAAGCGATCACGTGGAGACTGCGATGCCGGTCGACGGCGATTTCTGGCGAGCGCACTCGGCTTCGCCGGCGCGGCGACCGCCATAGCCGGGACAGGCGCCACCGCACAAGCGGCGGAGGCCGGCAAGAGGGTGCGGGTGCCTGTGGGGCCTGGATCTTGCCAGAACGGCAAAGCACACCCCGACGACATCAAGGGGGTGGCATTTAGCAAGGACGGGGTAGCGATCGCGTCTGGAAGCGTTGACAAGATGGTGAAGTTCTGGTCGGTTGCTGACGGAAGATTGCTCAAGAATTTTACGTTGCCTGGCGCGGTTATGGTGCTGCACGGCAGCCCTGATGGCAAGTGGGTAGCGGTCGCACAATCGAAGACTATATGGCTCTACGCATGGGTCGGTATGAAATTGCAGAAGAGCAAGGCGATGGAGGGGGAGATCAGAGACCTTGCTTTCTCAGCCAACGGCAAACGCCTAGTGGTCTGGCTGTCTAATAACAAGATATGTTTCCTTAAGGTCCCCATCCTTGGTCAAAAGGGATCCTTCATGCTGAGCGATCCGACCTACGGCCACAATCTGGCTGTTTCTCCTGACGGCAAATGGCTTGTTGTCTTCGGAATAGGAAAGTCTTCTCGCTATTTAATCAAACGCTTTAAGACAGCCAAGTTCGCAGGAACTTTTGATTCGAATTACCAGTATATTGATGGTGGCGCATTCAGCCCTGACGGGAAGTACCTCGCGACCTTTTGCACTCAGGGGGTGGAATTCTGGCGAACATCTTCCTGGAAGCGAACGAAACTGATCGGCTCCAGCGTCTGGGTGAACTGCCTGGCTTTCAGCCCAAATGGTAAGCAAATCGCCGTAGGCAGAAACAAGGATGTAATAGTCTACTCATTCCCAAAGGGTAAAGTCATAAAGACCCTAATTAGGAGTGATCCCTACGGTTCGACCGACCATGCCAACGCGGCAGCCTATAATCCTACCGGAGCACTCCTCGCGGTCGGTTACGCGTTTGGAGCCAGTCAGCTACGCCTCTGGCAGCCGGCCAATGGTCAAATACTTCGCTGCTTCGCCGACGTTTACGCCTCATATTGGTATGATGAGCTGAAATCGTACGAATACAAAGCGGCCGACGGCAGCACTGTCAGCGTCACTTATCCCAATTGCTCGTGCGCCTCACCACCGGCCGGCGCTAAGTGTACATGCGACGTCGTAGAAGGGAATCTCTGCGGCTGCGTCGGCCATAGCTGCCCTTGCAACGTCATGCACATATACTTTTACCCAAACTGAAAGTGGTATGCAGTCGGTTGATCGCTTGGTTGCGCTGAAGGTGATCACCGATTCTTCGCGCTTGCGGATTCATTGATACTCGGAATATCGATGGGAAACTTCTTCTTTGTGCAGAATCCGAGAAACGAGCGGAGCCATCTGCGCTCTCGGTTTTACGGTCGGCTCAGGATTTCTTGTTGGCAGGTTTGTGCCCCGCCTTCGGGCGGCCGTTGCAGACGTCGTAGATTGTCGTAGTCTCGAGTTTGTGCGCGATGTAATTGCGAATCTCCTTGAACACCGCGAGCAGTTTGTTTTCCCTCTCCACAGGAGTCGATTCGTAGAAGTAGTGACTCGCCGACTCGGTCGGGGCGAGCGAGCCGTCGAAGGTCCGGATGATCTCGGCCACGGTGATCTGATCCGGCTTCTTCGCCAGCTTGTAGCCGCCGCGCTGCCCCTTGAGGCTCTGCACGTACCTGGCGGTCCGAAGCGTGAGCATGATCTGCTGCAGGTAGTTGATCGGTATCTTCTCCTCCGCGGCGATTTTCTCTCCGCTTATATATTCGTCGGGATCGTGCCTGGCAAGGCAGATCAACGCCAATAGTGCGTATTCGCTTCTCGTTGTCAGTTTCACTCTCTCACACCTCCCGGTAACCGCGAGCGCCGGGGATTATAGTTGATTGCTTTAATAGACTCAATAAGTCGATAGACATTACTTGGCTTCCCCTGGAGCCCGACGGCAAGAGGGGCGATCTTCCCAGCCCGGGTCTTCTCAGCCCGCAAGCGATTATGTTGTTATAATTGAGGCATGAATGATATTGCACTCGTTTTCTTTCTGATCTTCCTCGGCTTGCTTGCGCTGTTCGCTCTCGACAGGTTCCTGCTGTGGATGGAGCGGCGCGGCTGGATCTACTATCGCAGGAGCAAAGATGCAGGCGGGCCGGGAGTCGGCAACGCCTTCCTCGAGGTGCAGTCGCTGTTGGAACCCAACAAGAAGGAGCTGCTGGAGATCCGGCGCGAGGAAAAGAGCGAGCAGGACGACTCCGGCGCCCCGCCGAAACCGGGTGAAGAAGAAGCTTATTAATCCCCGCTGCTTCGGCTCCAAACAATCAAGTATTGTGTGTCATACTTGTGGCTTTCGGCGCATGTATCTATAATTACCGCCCCACGTGGAAGGAGATAAAAAATGAAGATAGCGATAATAGGCGCCGGGTTGATGGGCAGGGCGATCGCCTGGGACATGGTTCGCAGCGAGGGTGTGGAGAATGTCTTGCTGATGGACAGCGATCCCGAACGTTTGAGCGACGCCTGCGATTTCGCCGGCGACGTAGAAACAAAGATCGTCGATGCCGGGGATGGCAAA
>DATKUA010000262.1:0-6940 GCA_035530855.1 Acidobacteriota bacterium
TCGCCGTGGTCATGTGTGTTGATCGTATAGACGAAATCGCTGCGCTCGAATTCCCGCGAGATGGCTTCGCGCAGTGCCTTTGCGATTGGCGGCGAGACATTTGTATCGATCACAACAATGCCCCTTTCGGACGCGATAGCGACGGTGCTATTGCCGAATCCCTCCGCCGTTAGGACGATGACCCTGTCGCTGAGTCGCCGGATGTCGATCTTCAGGTCGGAATCGTCGGCATTGAAGGCTGAACAGCAAATGAGGATTGAAAATGACAATAAAGCGATCAACTTAAAACGGTCCATCCCTGTCCTCCTGCTAAGTAAGCTCATTAATCAAAGAAATTCACTGGGATCGATGTAATATTGACGGATCAGCCTTTCCCGAATGCCCTTTGTGCCACGTCGAACAATGATCGGCCGGAGTTTGGCAGACCTGGAGATTCTAGCGCTCACAATCCAATGGCGATGTGACTGTGATTACAGTCGCAGTTGGCTGGCGATCAAGACGACCCTTCGCCATGGCATGCTGTCAACGGGAAAGCAAAATTTCAAATCTGTCTGAACTTTGGCACTTTTCCGTGGCGATCACGAGGTCGTATCAGGTGCCCTGATTATACGGCAAATCCCGATCTTCGCTAGGAATTCTACGTAGGGAAACTGCGGTCTGAAATGAGGCATTTGCCAATTTCGCATGACTTGTCGTTACCGTCATATTTGGACCGTGTGTTCATGCAAAGAACGACACAAGTACCAAGTTCGCATGACATTTCGGGTCTTTTGACAATTCGTCGGAGTCGTGATTGCAACGGCCTACTTTTCCTCGAGCTAAATCAACTGCCATAACAGAATGGGAGATAACTGATGAAGAGACTCGCGATAATCTGTTTCGCGCTGGCCGCCGTGTTGACGCTGTCGCCGGCGGGCACGTTCGGTGCGATCCAGGACGATCAAACCCCGCCTTCACAGATAGCCGAAGAGATCCAGAAGGCTCTCAACGAGAAGTGGGAGAAGGGAGAGCTCAAATCAGAAGATTATTTGACGGTTCGCGAGGCGATGGCAGCTGAGAAGCTTGCAGGAATCTCCAGCACCGGCCTCTCAAGGGACGAGCAGCTAAAGTACGCCGAGCTGCTGGCCTGGGCCGGGCGGAACGACGAAGCGAAGAAGATTTATACCGAGTTGGCCAGCGGGAATGATCGTAACGCCAGGGCGGCCGGCAAGAAGTTGATGAGCTTCCTTGCTGACGACATGGACAGCAACTATCAGCTCTTTGAGAAAGCTATCGCCGATTACCGCGCCAAGTTCCCGCCGGATCCCGGCGACTTCTACGGTCTTTACGGCCACGTGGCCAGGCTGCAACGGTATTACAACGACAACGGGAATGAAGCGGCCGCCGAAAAGGTCGTCCGAGACGAGATCAATTATATCAACTTCGATGCTCCCTATTTTTCGTTCCTTCTCGAAGCCTCAGGGTGGGAAAAATACGCCGAGGCGGGTAGGGAGCAGGAAATCCTGGACAAACTGGAAGGCTACAAGGCCAAATTCGATGGCATTATAGAGGAGCGAAACGCCGGTATTCCGGAGGACAAGAAGGAAGCGTCGACCTACAACAGAATGACTGAAGGTTATAAAAACCTTTCCACTTTGATGCAAGCCAGCATCACAGCGATTAATATCTTTAACTCCCCGGCCCCGCCGATCGAATTCACTCATTTCTTCAATACCGAACCGTTCAAGTTCGAGGATATCGAAGGCAAGGTGGTGATGTTGGACTTCTGGGCTAATTGGTGCGGCCCATGCATCGCCTCATTCCCCAACTTGCGGCAACTTCATGAGAAATATCAGGACCAGCCCTTAGTGATCCTGGGAATCACCGGCTTCCAAGGCAGCATGTCCAACTATGGCAAAGAGCACGTGGCCGACATTTCGCGGGAGCGGGAATTAGAGTTAATGCCCGAGTTCATTGCATATCAGAACGTCACTTGGCCCATCGCCTTCTCTGAGCGTGGATGTTTCGATCCGGAATATGGCGTGCGCGGTGTTCCGACAGCAGTGGTCATCGACAAAAAGGGTAATGTGCGTTTCATCGGCCATCCGTCTGACGCGGAGGAAATCAGTACTTTGATCAACAAGTTGCTCGCTGAGTAGCAGGTGTGCCCCAACTGGTGAGTATGGGAGCGATAATACTCGCCAGATGTTTATCATAAATTAAGAAAATGCCGGCGGTTGGTTATCGATTGGCCGCCGGCATTCCTTTGCTAAGTGATACTGGCTGCGATAACTGCGTTAAACAGTGTGATTAGGGCATGGAGCAATATGTGATTTGACCAGAACCTCCAAATCTTCTTATACTCTGTTTGGCTAAACAAAATCTCAAAACGGGTAGTTGAAAGGCCCGAGAACAGAATAATCCTGAACGGTAACTAACGCATCGCTGAGGAATCTCTATGAGCATTCTCGGTGGATTTTTCAAGCCTGATGTTGGAAAGCTAAAAGCCAAGCGAGATGTCAAGGGCCTGATTCGGGCCCTGCAGTACCAGAAGAATTTCGTGATACAGAGTGACGCAGCGAGAGCGCTTGGGGAGATCGGCGATCCGCTGGCTGTGGAAGCACTGGTTGAGGCTGTAAATAATCCAGTGGAATTGGTCGGCACGGCGGCTCTGGACGCACTTGTCAAGATCGGCGATGACGCCGCCCCATCGTTGGCTAAGCAACTGAAAAATAAAAATCTGCGTTTGAAAATCAGGGACGCGCTAATAAATATAGGTTCTCCCGCCATTGAACCGCTTATCGGGATCTTGGGTGAAGAGAAGGATGTCAGTGAAGCCGCTGCTGATGCCTTGTGGGAGATAGGACTTGCATCAGTGGAACCTTTAATCGAAGCCATGAAGAATTCAGGCTTCAAGGTCAGATGCAAGGCAGCGAAAGTGCTCGGCTACCTGGCAGATCTGCTTGCCGTCCAGCCACTGATTGAAGCGAGCAATGCTCCCGATATTGAGTTTCGTGAAATCGTCTTTGAATCACTTGGCCGTATCGGAGCCCCCGAGGCTGTTGAAACACTTTTAAAAGCTCTTGAAGTTGAAGAATCCGGTGGGCCTCGCAGAGAAGCAATAAGTGCACTAGGGAAGATCGGTGACTATCGGGCCATCTGGCCGATAGTCGAGGCGCTCGAAGATGATGATGAATGGGTCCGCTGGGACGCTGAATATGCTTTGTCCGAATTTGGTGTTCTGGCTGTTGAAGGGCTAATCGGCAAGCTTGCGGGTACAAATAAGCGGACGCTTGAAATTGTAATGAAAATATTGGGCAAGATCGGTGATTCCCGAGCCGTCCAGCCATTAATAGACATTGTAAAAACAAGAGAAGAGCTCAGCGTGGCAGCAGAGGAAGCGCTGATCGAGCTGGGGGAATCGGCGGTTGAACCGTTAATCGGCTCGCTTGTATGTGAGGATATTCCAGCACTCGAAAGAGTGATTAAAACTCTTGGAAGGCTTGGTAATCCAAAAGCTGTTCAGCCTTTGATGAAAATTGCCAGAGGGAAAGACCGGATTCGCCCGATTGCGATAAAGGCTGTCTGCGAGATCGCCGATCCTGATTCGGCTGATTTCCTTCATGAGATGTTGCAGGTCACGGCAGAAGATGTTCGCGTGAGCGTGCTTCGCGCCCTCGGTAAGATCGGTGATGCAGACGCAGTCAAGACTCTGATCAAGATAATGGATAAGGGTTTAAAGGACAGGGAAGAAGTGATTTTTGCCCTCGGCGAGATCGGGAATCCCAAGGCGATTGGTGTGCTGTTGAAAGAGCTTACAGATCGTAAGGACTTTGAAGCTCAGGCGGCTGAAGCGTTGGGCAAGATTGGTGACTCCCGGGCTGTGGAGCCGCTCATTAATAAACTCTCAGACGAAGACTGTGATGAGGAATTGAAACGCAGTTTGATTTGTGCTTTGGGGGAAATCGGTGACAAGAAAGCGACTGATGCCCTGATTGATACCCTGGATGGTGATGATAAATATGTTCGTGAAGAAGCGGTTAAGGCGCTCGGCAAGATCGGCGGCGAGCTGGCTATCCATGTTCTCCATGAATTAATAGAGGACAAATCCTTGAGATTTGAGGCAATACATGCGCTGGCGCATATGGAGGATTCCAGAGCAATAGAGTCGCTTATCGTTGAGTTCGGGGGCGAGAGTTATCTGGCAGCCAACACACTGATCTCGAGTGAGAATCAGCTTGCGGTAGAGCCGTTGATAGAAGCGCTGGGCAATGAAAACACTAAGATCCGCAGGGCTGCGGCATACGTGTTGCAATACATCAATGGTCCCGATGCGGTAGAGCCGCTCACCGATGCCTTGAATGACCGGTGCCGCAAAGTCAAGCAACATGCCGCCTTAGCTCTGGGGGATATTGGTGATTGTTCTGTTGTTGAAGCACTTGCCGGAACGTTGAATGATGAAATCGAAGAAGTCCGTATTAGTTCCGCTGAGGCATTGGGCAGACTTGGTGATCCGGAGGCACTTGATTCTCTTGTGGAAGCTCTTGGCGATGATAGTTTCAGAGTGAGGAGAGAAGCTGCGGAGGCACTCGGCAAAATCGGCGTTGCCGATGCCCGGGAAAAGCTCGAACAACTGCAGAACGACGAGTCAGAATGGGTTCGCAAGGCGGCGAAAGAGGCTATTCAAGCAATCAAGGAAAAACAAAACGCCTGATTCGAGATTTGCCGCTATCTCCTGAAACAGCGAAATTAAGAAGAAGTTTCCTTGGCATTTACCAAGCAAGGCGGATTGTTTGTCGGCAGGCGGATCATCCCTTTCCCGGCTTCGTGCCTTCCTTGCCCTCGGAGACATTGTTATAGAAGCGCTGGGTGGGGTAGGCGAAGTCGATGTTGTCGTGCTGCGCGAAGGCTTCGAGGATGTCTTCCCAGATCGACTGTTGCGTGCTGCGCCGGCGGCGCGGCTGGCAGAGGTAGCGCAGCGTCAGCAGCACGCCGCAATCCCTTACGGACGTGTAAACCGTCGGCGTCAGGTTCTTGTAGAAGATCATGAACTTCTCGGCGGCTTTCTGAACACCCTGCTCGGCATTCTTAGTTAGGTGTTCGGCATTCCTGAAGGCGATCTCGGTGAGGATTTCCTTGGCCTTGCGCCAGTCGCTTTCAAAGGTTATCAGCACGGCCACCTCGTCCCAGATGTACTGAAAGCCCTTGCTATAGTTGGCCAGCGGCTCGGTGAAGATCTTGCCGTTGGGGATATGCACCACCCGCCCGGTGCTTTGGTCGGCGTCGACCCAGTTGCCGACCTCCATCACGGTGAACATGAAAACACGCTGATCGATGACGTCGCCCTTGATCTGGCCCACCTCGATGCGATCGCCGACGCTGAACGGCCGCCGCCAGATGATGAACGCCCAGCCGGCCATGTTTGTGATCGGAGTCGCCAGGGCGATTGCCAGACCGGCTGACAACAGGCCCAGGTAGGTGGGCCAGTCTTCGAAGCCGACGAACCAGATTCGCACCGCGGCCAGGAGAATCAGCATGAAGGTGATGTAGAGACTGACCTTTCGCCAGTAGTAGCGGACCTTGATGTCATCGAAGCGCCTGAAGGCGATAATCAGGACGAGCTTTCTAAGCAGGAGAATGATCAGTACCACCACCACGGAGAGGAACAGCTTCCATTGCCAGTCCTGTCCGGACCCCAGTATGGTCCTGATCCAGTTGAGTAAATCGTTCATATCGATATTAAACTATGGTTGACTACGCACATTATCACCAATGCAGCTTCAATCCTCAACAGCTAAGGGTTTGGGTGTTGCCGGGGCACACGACTGTCGCTTACTCCGCCTCTAAGCCAACATGGAAAACCGCAACTAATTACCGCAACTTCTGCAGAGGATTATGTCAGGCTTCTAAAGGAAGTGAGCGTCATTCCGAAGTTCTCTCAACTATAGTCCCGACACGCACGAGACGGCCAATGATCAAGATAAGCTTTCAATATGAGGGAAAATTGACAATCAGGCCTTGATGAGGTATTTAATTTGCGGCAATAGTGGAATCCATAAATATTTCCTTGGGGGGTTAATATGCGTTCAAAGTTCTTGTTTGTATCCGTAATGTGCCTGGCGGTTTCCTTGTTTCTGTTGACCTCATGCAGCGAGGAGCCTGCTCCTCCGGAGGCGAGAGCCGGCACTTGGAAAGCCGAAGTGGATTTCGGGGAGTTTAATTTTATGGTGGATGAGACAGGCACAAAGATATTGAGCATCCATTACAAATTCGATAAAGGCGGGCTTGTTGTAGAGTCTACAATGGATGGCGGCGAAAATCCTTGGTCAATCGACGAGGAGGGGAAGTTCAGCTTTTTTGTTCTCAAGTTGGTAGATGGCATCACACTGGAGGGGCAGTTTAATGTCAGCCAGACGAACGCAACAGGAATATGCGAGGTGCCGGATGCGGGCTCGCAGAATTGGGTAGCAACGAAAACTGAGATCGCTGATTAGACCACAGATAAGTTCAGTCAAATTACATTCATAAACATCTCGTTATACAAGAGGATTGGTCTGCTTTAATACGTAATGCATAGCCTGCAAAGGGGAAGGCAAATACAGCCTCAGGTACGTGGATTCGTGATTTTTACTTGTTTACCTGTTATTATCTGCCACGGAAAATATTCTCCAACTTCGCGTTAATCTGATTGGGAGGTTTGATTGTAAACTCTTGTAACAGCCCATGTTTGATAGGAGAAGCTCATGATGAGATTCCTCTTACGCATATTCGCTTTGGCCCTCGTGTCCCTGATATTCATCCCCTTTGAGACGGCTCCTGAATCCGATCGTGCTTACGATATCGTACACTCATTAAACGTCCCTGAGGCCCGCTGCTCTTCGTTTTGTCTCGACAACAACGGCTACGCTGTTTTCGGGACAAATCTCGACAGCAACGTTTATGAAGGATTGCTTTATGTCAA
>DATKUA010000263.1:0-5324 GCA_035530855.1 Acidobacteriota bacterium
CGGCCCCCGTCTTATCTTCGCCGCCCTTTGCAGGATACGGCGACCCTGTGTGTCCCGCCACTGGCGGGATCGGGCCGCATAAATGCACCCCCCCTACACGGCGGCCCTAAAGGACCGCCCTACACGGCTTGGCAACGTCTCATCAGGGCGATGTAGGGGGGTCGTTCACGGCCCCCGTCTTATCTTCGCCGCCCTTTGCAGGATACGGCGACCCTGTGTGTCCCGCCACTGGCGGGATCGGGCCGCATAAATGCACCCCCCCTACACGGCGGCCCTCCGCCTGAGGCGGATAAATTCAGGACCGCCCTACACGGCTTGGCAACGTCTCATCAGGGCGATGTAGGGGGGTCGTTCACGGCCCCCGTCTTATCTTTGCCGCCATTTGCGGTATGCGGCGGCCCTCTCCGCCTTGAGCGGAGACCGTCCGCCTAAGGCGGGCAAATGGAATGGGGATTTGAATGTTGCCGGGTGGATAGGATAATATTTGCACATATTGATGAATAATTCGTTTGGCGAGCCTCGTCCCGGTTGAACATGAGGCGAGGCGATGGATTCCCAGGGGGTGTCGATGAGATTCAGGTTCCGGCCGGCGGCGTGCGTCTGCGCCTTGCCGGCCGTTCTGTTGCTGATGGCTTTGGCGGCGGGCTGCGGTCCCGCGGAGAGCGGGGGGGCGTCGCGGGGCAACCCGGAGGACGAGGTCACCGAAGTCGTTGAGGATGTCTACAAGGCGCTGGGCGAATGCGACGGCGAGGCGTTGGAGGAGGCGGCGGCCGGGGATTTCGCGGAAGAGTTGAGTGCGGCGGCGGACTCCGAGGCCGGTCTGGAGGGATTCTGCCATCCATACGGCTCGCTCGAGTTCGAAGTTGCGGATGTCGAGGTGGACGACGACGAGGCGGAGGCGCAGGTGGAGTTCGTCTTCGACACCTACTCCTATCACCAGATCCTGGAATTGGAGCTCGACGACGACGAGTGGAAGGTGACGTCGCTGGGATCGCCGGAGTTGCAGCCCGATCCCGAGACAGCGGGGCGGACGGAGGAGGAGAAGGTCCGCTACGTGGTCGACCAGGTGCTGACCGCGCTGAAGAATTCGGATCCGGAGGCCCTCTCGCGCTTCGCCACCGACGAGATGCGGCGGGATTTCCTCCCGGGCTACTTCGCCTTGCTGAGGTCGACGGGCGAGTGGGACGTGCGCCTGGCGGAAATGCGCCGGCGTTGGTCGGAGGTGAGCTGGACGATAGCCCGCAGCGGCTTCGAGGACGACGGCCGCAAGGCCTGGGTTACGGTCGATCTCAACCTCGGCGGGCGGATCGAGAACTGGCTCTTCGACCTCGTGCTGGAGGACGGGCGGTGGCTCTGCCGGCGGCTGGGCAAGGCGGGCGGATGATGAGGGTAGAGGCGATGAGGAGAATATGGATATTGCTCGCGGCGGCGTTGATCCTTTCAGCTGTTCAGACGGCCGAGGCACAGGACGATGCGCTGCTGAAAGCCTTCTACGAGCGCTACTACCAGCCGGTGTCGATCAACGAGTACAGCGTGCCGGACCTGGCGGCGATGTGGGGGGAGATGAAGCGGTTTCACGCCGACTGCGCCGAGATCACGCGTGAGCGGATGAAGCTGGCTGTGGTGTCGATGACGGCCGACCGGCTGGCGTCGATCGCGCTGTCGATTCCCGACAATCCGTGGGAGGCCAAGAGCCTGCTCAACCTGCTGGGGGCGTCGTCGAACGTGCACCAGTTGCTGGAGGACCTCGGGCTTGTGAGCGTCGGCGAGGGGCAGTCGTGGCTCTACCGGCAGCTCGGCTACGTCGGCTGGATAGCGGCGCTGCACGGCATGGGCGGCACGCTGCAGAGCATGGAGGGCTGGTGGTCGCTGAGGCGCATCGGCGAGCTCAGCCGCGGCGGCCTGAGCCCCGCACAACTCAAGGATTTGCTCAATATCGAGCTCTTCGCGCTCTCGGTGGCCGACGAGCTGCTCGACCGGCTGGTGGTGGGGCAGGTGCGCAGCACCTTCCGCCTCGACAAGATGCGGGTGATGCTGCACTCGATGTGCTACTCGATGGCCTCGGAGTTGGAGGGCCTCTACCGCAAGGCAGCCGACCGGACGCTGAGCCACATCGAGGCGTTGGCGTTGATGGCCCTGGAGCGCGACTACCTGGCGAAGAACGTCGACATCTTCGCGCTGGAGATGGAGTACTGGCGCAAGGAGGCGGAGGGCTGGAGTCCGCTGGACCTGCTGAGCTGGTACGGCGACGAGGACCGCGACCGCGCGATGCTGGAGCTCAACCGTCAGAAGTACGAGACGACGAAGGAGCACTACCAGCGCTGGGATCATTACATAACGGCCGTGCTCGGTTCGCTGGAGGGTGCGGCGAGCGGTGAGGAGACCTACGTCGGCGAGGAGGAAGTCGAGGAGATCCCGGCCGTGGAGGAGGATTACGAGATCGTGGGGGACGAATCGCACGAGCGCGACCGCGATCGCCTGCTGCTTGAGCGGGGAGCGATGTCGCGGGCGGAGTACGAGCGCAAGTGGGGCGGCGGCGAGGCGGCTACCGGGGGAGGGGTGCGTTACGAGGCCGAAGTCGCGCCCGGTCAATTCAGCAGCCCCGACGGGATCGACATCGGCCCCGACGGCTCGATCTACGTGGTGGATGCGGGTCACCGCTGCGTCCAGCGATTCAGCAGCTCGGGCGCTTTCATCCAAGCCTGGGGAGCGGAGGGCGAGGGTGACGGCCGTTTCGAGAATCCGAACGACATCGCCGTGGCGCCCGACGGCTCGGTATACGTGGTCGATTACTGGGGCAAGGACGTGCAGAAGTTCACCGCCGACGGCCGCTTCCTGCGCTCGTGGTCGCATCGCGGGGGCGGCGAGGGCGAGCTATCGAGCCCGACGGGCATCGACGTAGCGGGCGACGGCACGGTCTTCGTGCTCGACGGCGGCAACCTGAAGATCTACCACTACACGGCCGACGGCGGGTTGATCAACAGCTTCGGCGGCTGGGATCATTTCACCTACAATCCCGAGGGGCTGGAGGTGGGGCCCGACGGCAATGTCTATGCCTGCAACAGCGGTGGCCGCGAGGTGAAGCGGTTCACCCCGGCGGGGGGATTCGTGCTGCAGTGGGGCGAGGACGGCAACGATCCGGGCCAGTTCAACCAGCCGTTGGACCTGGCCTTCGCGCCCGACGGCTCGGTGGTGGTGATCGACTGCAAGCCGCGGGTGCAGCGCTTCAGCGCGGAGGGAAACCTGCTCGGCTACTGGGGCGAGGAGGGCGAGGAGCCCGGCAGGCTGGGCTGCTCGGGGGGCATCGCGATCAACAGCGACGGCGTGCTGTTCATCTCCGATCCCTTCGACGACCGGGTGCAGATGTTCACGCTGGACGGGCGCTTCCTCGGCTTGCTGGGCGGCGGCAGGTGAGCAGCGCGCCTCACCGCAATCGTTGCGTCACCACCATTGAAACATGACAAGGATTAATGATGAGTGAGGATTTCGACGGCGAGCGGCTCTCGGAGAGGGTCTTCCAGGCGGTTATCGGCGGCGATCTGAACAAGGCCCTGGAGATCACTCTGGAGCCCGAGCGGCTCTGCCGGGAGCGGGGGGACAAGAGCGGCCTGGCCAGGGTTATCGGTCTGCAGGCCAATGCCTACCAGTTCAGGGGGGATCTGGCGGGAGCCATCAGAAAGTTTGAAGAGGCCGAGGGTATCTTCAGAGAGCTCGGTGACAAAAGTGAACTGTCCGAGGTGCTCGGTAATCACGCAGTCGTGCTCTCGCGGCAGGACGATTACGCGGGCGCGCTGGCGATCCACGAGGAGGAGGAGCGGATCTGCCGCGAGCTGGACGACAAGCCGGGGCTCTCGTCATGCCTCGGCAACATGGCCAACGCCTTGTCGGCGCTGGGCGACCGCGATAAAGCCATATCCATCTTGAAACAGAAAAGCAAGATCTGCACAGAGCTCGGAGACGTGGACGGGCTTATCGCCACTTCAAACAACATAGCGTCGCTGCTTGCCGAATCGGGGCAAACCGACACGGCTCTGGAGGTGCTGCGCGGCGTCGAGGCGGCCTGCCGCGACGGCGGCCTGGACGATTGGCTCTGCGCGGTGATCGGCAGCCAGGCGCAGATTCTGGCCGCCCGGGGGGAAATCCAGACCGCGTTGGCCCGGCTGGCGGAGCAGGAGGAGATATACCGGCGCAACGAAAATGACCACGGCCTGATGGCCTGCCTCGAACTCCAGGCCGACGTGCTGCTTGAACAGGAAGACGTCGATGCAGCCCTGGCCAAACTCGAGGAAGAGGCGGCGCTCTGCAGGAAGGTCGGCAAGCTGGACTCGCTGCGCGATTGCCTGGTGAGAATCGGCACTATCTATCACAGCGAAAATGCGCGCTACTGGGCCGTCGAGTCTTATCAGGAAGCGGGATCGGTCTGTCTCGAGCTGGAGGACTACCCGGGCTACATCCTCACACTGCTGCAGCGTGCGATGTTGCTGATCGAGGTCTCGGACTTGGATGAGGCGTTGATGCATCTGGAAGAGATGGAGCGTTTCAGCCGCGATCTGGCCGATCCGGAGAATGTGGCCAGAAGCCTGCTCTATCAGGCCTACCTCTTCATCACAGCGGAAGTTCCGGTTGCTGAGGCATTGAGAATTGCCGAGGACGCGCGCTCTCTCGCGCTCGAGCACGGGCTTATGGAGTTCCTGGAAAATGAGATCGAGCCGATGCTCAAGTCGATGGGGAGATTGTAGTGTTTGATGTAGGGCGGTCCTTCAGGGCCGCCGCGTTGAACAAAGGGGTCAGTCTTATAATTCTAGGGTGTCGGATTGATACAAACGCGCATAAAACACTGATGTATAAGGGGTTGCTTGTTTTTCCTGGCTTAGGTTACCCTAGAATTATAAGACTGACCCCTTTGCGGACTAATAGTAGGGGCGCGCTTTATCGCGCCCGTCTTATCTTGGCCGCCCTTTGCGGATGTTGGGTTGCCCTTTCAGGGCAAATGGGTTTGGGGGCGACGGATTACCCAGGGTGGCGCTTCGCTTACCCTGGGCTATGAATTGTGTAATCCCTTCGGGATTGTTTACTGTGGCGGGGGTTGTGCGAGTTTTGAAAATGAAAAGGGCGGCCGGTTGGCCGCCCTTGTTGTATGCGGAATTGTCGGCGCTCAGGCCGTGGGTGCGGCGGTCTTCTTACGCGTGGCGCGCCACAGCAGGTATGTGAGCAGGGCGATGGGTAGGATGATGAGCAGCTGCTGCGGGTAGGGTTCGAGCCAGGTGAGGAAGTCGGGGAAGAGCGCTTGGGGCCGGCCGAAGAAGAACGCGTAGCCGGCGATG
>DATKUA010000264.1:0-7107 GCA_035530855.1 Acidobacteriota bacterium
ACAATAACCGTCGTCTTTCAATTGCATGTGTCCAGAGCGAAAGGATACTAAACATGCGCACTTCCCTTGCTTTCGTAGCCGTATTTATCGCTGCCGCCTGCTGCTGTGCACAGGAAAAGACAGCCGATATCGAGGAAAGAATTCACCGTGTCGAAAACAGTCTCGTTGAGCTGAAAGTATTCTCTGTTGCTGAGATTTTTCGTGCCGGGCGGGACGAGCCCGCCGAGCGGAAGACACTGTCCGAGCGAATGGCGCACTACAAGATACCGGGAGTCAGCATCGCGGTTATCAACGATTTCAGGATCGAGTGGGCCAAGGTCTACGGAATCAAGAGAGCGGGAAGCGACGAGCCGGTGACCACAGAGACCCTTTTCGAGGCCGGCTCGACGACCAAATTTCTCACCGCCGTGCTGACCCATCGATTGATCGAGCAGGGATTACTGAACCTGGACGAGGACGTCAACCTGCGCCTGAAATCCTGGCAAATCCCCGAGAGCGACTTCACCCGCGAGAGCAGGGTAACGCTGCGGCTTCTGTTGTCTCACAGGGCAGGCATCAGCCGCCCCGACGGCGGCTTCGGCTACGAAGATGGATCCACACCTTCACTCGTGCAGGTGCTGAAGGGCGAGGCTCCTGCCACGAACAAGCCCGCCGTGGTCGAATTCGTCCCCGGCTCGCAACACCAGTACTCGAATCTCGGCTATCTCGTCATCCAGCAACTGATCGAGGAAGTGACCGGTAGGCCCTACATCGAGCTGGTCCAGGAAAAAATCTTCGATCCCGTGGGTATGAAATCGAGCACGCTGGAGTTTCCCCTCAGTGCGGAAGTCGACAGAATTGCCGCATCGCCCCACGACGCCGAGGGCAAGGCCTACGGCCACTGGCTGCACCCCACCGCCCTGGCCCACGGCAATCTGCAGTCGACGCCTGCGGAATTGGCGCTCCTGTCAATCGAGCTGATGCGCGCCCGGCGCGGCGAATCGGATCGGCTGTTATCTCAGGAAACCGTGAAGCGGATGTTCAACGCCGAGCTCAACTTTGACACCGACCAGATGTTGGGCTTCACAGGCCAGGGCCTCGGCGTCTTTCTCATCGGTGAAGGAGAAAACCTTTATTTCTCCCATCCGGGCCACAACGAACCCGGCATCAATTGCATGCTGATCGCCTGCCCCGCCACCGGGAAGGGCGCCGTCATCATGACCAACGGCGCAATGGGTTTGTTTCTCGCGATGGATTTTCTCGCCGCACTGATCAGTGAATATAATTGGCTTATTTTATAAAATCCTGCACTTGGGTATTATTCCTCCTGAGGCCTGCATACAGGCCTTTTTAAGTGTCCGTTAACGGTTGCCCCAGATGAATGAACATATCTCCGTAAGGAGAACAGAATCTTGCTCTCACTCCCACCCTCTTCTATAATGCTCTAATAATAACCATGTTATTTGTTCATAATCTTGTTTTTACTTTTTTTATTTCTCTTCTAGTGCTACTTTTCTCCTTTCCACTCTCCTTTGCTATCATAATTTGGCGATTTGGGATGCCCACATGCATTCCATATTTGATCGTATACTATCTTCAATTCTATGCCTATTTCTTCTTTATTCATATCTAAATCGTTCATTATTATATCAGGCATTAATAAATCCTCTTTATTAATTTCTTCGCCTGCAAACTCCGGATATATTTGTAGTCCTCCTTTTAGCATAAAATGCCCTCTAACATTCAACAAAGATAACATTACCACCAATGGGGGCCTTGCTCCAATGCTTGATAAAAAGCTGACATAACTCTCAATCTCACAAATAATCGCTGATTCATAAGTATGCGGTATACACTTTCTGGCAGTATTATGATAGTTGCGATTTATTAAACTAGAATTGACAGCTTCACATGATTTGTTTCTAAACAACAGAAAATAAGAGTCTGGCTCATTCTCTAACGGCCCATAACTATAAATACCATCCATACAATATCTTGTCCCGCGGCTTCCAACTTTAAATGGATTTATTCCCCCGACTTCCGATTCATAATCATACGAACTAATAACCTCCTTGCCCATGAAATGTTCAATGGGAATAATATGTATGACTATTTTTGATTTTCCTGGCAGAACGACCGGTGTATCATCATTCTTAATCATACTAATTCTTTTAAATCTAAAATTTCTGATTGAATCGAATAATGATTCAGACGCTAAGAATGAGTGGCGGATTTCCGGCACATCCATCGGGTCTTTTCCTCTTGAAGTTCTTACATAAAACGGCTGTTTTCCCTTATAGGAAATCATATGCGGTGCTTGCCAGCTCGCAGGGATGTAAACATATACAATAAGATTGCTGTCATTTATATCAATTGAGTTGATAATAATACCGCTGATTTGCGGCTTGATTCTATCCCTGAGGATATTCTTCAAAGACAGTATCTTTTCATCAGGATTAATTTCCCCCAAGCCGCAGATTTTCCCGGGTTTACCCGTATTATTGCCTTTCTTGTCCTTTTCTTCCTCAATGCCATAGATAATAAAGCCACCTGAAGCATTGGCGAAAGCGGATACATCCTTTAAAAACTCTGTTATTTCTTCCGGAGTGGAACCAGGTAAACACCGCTTGTAATCCAGTCTCTTGCCCTCTGGTTCTTTTTCATCTACCAAAGACCGAATATCTGTCAATTCAATCTCGCTCGGCCTCTTGGCATCTAAGTTCATATTTTCACCTTAAGTCAAGCATCCATCCTCTCAGTTACGCAAAGCCTATCGTTTCCAAACCATTGTATTCAGCAATTCATTAATAACCAATCAAAAAGTGAATTACTTGGTGGCGGAAACCTGCGAACTTATCTCAACTGAAAGGGAAAAACCAGAATAGATCAGTAATATTGGTAAGTACACTACCCAATAATGCTGCAGGAATGCGATTTCGCCCTCCGAAATTCGCAATGCGGCAAATATTGGGCTCGCTTAAAGTGAAAAGGGCGGGCAAAATACCCGCCCTCTTCGTATCACGTCAGCGGTTGAAATTACTTCTCGAATACCTCGTTGATGTTGACGATGACCACGTTCTCCTCGGGGACGTTGAGCGGGTAGACCTCGACAAGCTTGTCCTCGTCGAGAACGTCCTGCGGCGTCTCCTCGGAGTAGGCCTTGGGGCTCGGCTCGTCGTTGACGATCATCTTCTTGAGGCCCTCAGCGTCGTTGGTGATGAAGACGACCCACATGTTGTCGTACTGGAGGTGCTTCTTGATCGCCGCGTTGACGCCCTCCAGCGTCAGCTTGTCCAGCTCGGGCCGGATCGAGGCGAGGTAGCCGGGATCGGGCATGCCGTAGAAGATGTCGTCGAGCGCGTAGCCGATGCGGTTGCTGATCGTGGTGCCGTAGTTGACGGTGTAGTTGTGCAGGAAGTTCTTTGTCAGCTCGAACTGTTCCTGGGTAAGGCCGTTGTCGACCATTTTCTTGAGCTCGTGCATCGCCGCGCGGAAGGCGAAGAGCGCCTCGTGGTTCCTCACCGGGCGGATCCAGATCTGGAAGATCTGGTCGCGGCGCGCGACGTTGGCCGGCGGCATGCTGGAGCGGCTGCCACCGGGCCAGGCCTCGATGTAGGAGTAGTCGCCGTAGTTCATGCCGCGGGCTTCGCGGATGAACTGATAGAGGTGGCTGGAGGAGTTGCGGTGCTCGCCGAGCCAGGAGTTGACCAGCAGCATCGCGTAGAAGTCGGGATCGCTGCGCTTCAGCTCGAACGGGAAGCCGAAGGAGATAGCTGTCGTCGGAGCGTCTTTCTGGATCAGCAGAAAATGCAGGCCTTCGAAAGCCGCCGGCTCGGGCGCCGCCACAGGCTCGGGCACGCCCTCGGCGAGGACCGCGAAGTCTTCCTTCACCTTCTCGGCAAAGCCCTCGGGGTAGCCGCCGCCCACAGCGATCACGATGTTATCCTTCGTGTAATATGTGTTGTAGAACTCCTTGGCGTCGTCCAGCGTAAGCGTGTCGACCGAGGCCACGTAGCCTTCCTCGGGCGCCTCGTAGGGCGTGCCGCGGTAAATCTCGCGGAAGAGCAGTTCCTTGCCCAACTCCTCGTCGCTGGAGAAGCGGCGGGTGCGCTCGACGAAGTTCTTCATCTGCGACATCAGGCGTGCAAAGTCCTCCTCATTCCACGCCGGGGCGAGAATCGCGTCCTTGAACAAGGCGTAGAAAGCGTCGAGATTGTCCTTATGGACCGTGCCTTCGAAGACGGTCATCTCCTTGTCGACGGAAGCGCCGTAGCCGGTGGCCATCGGATAGAGGATCTCGAGAATCTGGTCGTAAGTGTGAGTTTGAGTTGATCCGTCGGACAGCATGTTCGCCGTCAGCACCGCCAGGCCCTCCTTACCCGCGGGATCGTTCTGCGAGCCGGCCTTGATCCAGACCCTGAACGCTACGAAGGGTGAATCCTCGGGCATCAACACCATGCCCTCGTCGGCCTCGGGCGCGCAACCGATGAAGCCTGCCACCAGCGTCAGCAGCAAAATCGATAGTGTAGTTCTCATCGTCCACCCTCCTCCGGGAACAGCTTGGCCACTGTCTTGCCGTTGTCGACGAGGTACGTCTGCGCGGCCGCCTGCAAGTCCTCCGGGGTGATGGCCGCGATGGTCTTGTAATACTCGTCGACGGATTCGAGCCAGCCCGTGTTGACGATCGCTTTCCGCAGCGCAAAGATGACGCCCTGAGGCGTTTCCAAACGCATCAGGAACTCATACTTCATCCTCTTCTTGGTCTCTTCAAGCAACTTCTCGTCGACCAACTCGTCGCGGAACTTCGCAGCGGTAGCCTCGATCTCCGCCTGAATGGCGTCGACGTCGGCCGGATCGGTGACCATCGTCGAGATCGACAGCAGGTAAGGATCGCGGGAGAGATCGAAATCGCCGTAGAGGTACTGAGCCCTGCGCTCCTTGACTACCAGCTTCTTGTAGATCTCTGAATTCTGGCCGAATGCTATGTTGCCGAGAATTTCGCAGGCTACTCCCAGCTTGTCGTTGGGGTCCCAGGCGGGCGCCTTGTAGGCGATCGTCATCATCGGCAGCGTGCGGCCGTTGAAGTTAACGATGACCTCGCGCGGCTCTGTCTGGGGCGGCTCCGGCGTGATCTGCGGCGGCACGTAGCCGGGCTCCCACGGCGAGTAGTACTCGGTAAGCAACTCCTTGGCCTTCTCGTAATCGACGTCCCCGGCGATCACCAGCACGCAGTTCTCCGGACGGTAGTAGCGCTGATGGAAGCTGACGCTGTAGTCCATCGCCTCGGGCATCGCCTCGACATCCTCGCCGTAGCCGATCGTCGTGTGGTTGTAAGTGTGTGCGGTGAAGGCGGTCTTGCGCAGGTTCTCGCGCAGGATCGAGCCGGGATTGGCGCGGCTCTGGTAGTACTCGCCGATCACCGCGCCGGTCTCCTTGCGGAACTCCGGCTCCTCGTAGTGCAGGTTCATGAAGCGGTCGCTCTCGAGGTCGATGATCGTCTCCAGCTCTTCGCTGGCCAGCACGGCGTAGTAGGCCGTCACGTCATCCGAGGTACCGGCGTTGCGGTTGGCGCCGATGCTGGTGAGCATGAGATCGTACGTCTGGCCGGGATACTTGTCGGTGCCCCGGAACATCAGATGTTCGAACAGGTGGGCGTAGCCCGATTTGCCGGGCTCCCACTCGTCGCGGCTGCCGGTGCGCACGATCGTGATGTAGGCTATCTGACCCGGCGATGGCGTCTTGATTAAATAGATGTTAAAGCCATTCTCCAATTCCATCTTCTCGTAGGAGAACGGGAATACGCTCTCATCCTGCGTGGCGGCCAGCGTTGCCAGCGGCACAAGCAGGAGGAGAATGGGAACTACAACTTTCATTGGCAGATTCCCTCCTGTTTTATGAAAGGTGCATAACGACGGAACCTCAATCTTATCGCTCATCCAGTGGCTATACAACTTCTTTATCCGGGCTGCAAAGCTCAGCCGGTCGGCGAGGCTAAAATCCTCTTCTCCGGCCGAAGGACGGCACTTCAAGACAATACCGTTGAGGAAAAGCTACTTGACGTAGAACCTGGCTATGACGGCTATTTTATTTGTTCCCCAGTAACCGGTCTTCCCGGATGTGTAATGATTTACTCCGCGTATTCGGCCGCGGCGGAAGAGATCACCAAAGGTGACCGCCTCCATAAGATTGGCGAACTCGTAGTAGTAGAAGCCATCAAAGCCGTTTACCGGTGTGCTGAGCAGTACAACAACCCAGTAGTTGCCACCGAATTCCCTGACAATAATTTCCGATATCTGGTTCTTATTCCAGTAGGAATCATTTGTATCGTCGGCGTAGATCGCTGCCGGGAGGACCATACACAGGATGGCAGTTACTAAAACCAAGCGCTTCATTTGTACCCCCTTGAGACTGCGCGCGGGCGAAATTCAGCCGCGCAACATGGTTAACCGATTACAGAATCACTTGTTAAACGCATCATATCAGATTTCCGCCCAATATCAGAATTACACGTCGGGGAAGAAGGGAGCGTGACTGGAGAAACAGTCCCGGCAACTGCCGGTGAGATTATTTCATTTGTAAGAATTGATAGGTGCCTCTATTGAAGATTCTCTGATAGGCCGGCTTCAGGAGCGCTTTGAGAAAGGCGGTAAGCGGCTTCTGATTTACTCTGTAAGCCTTGGTGATCCGTCCCGATATTCGCACCGGCTCAAGCCCGGCCAATTCCGCCATCTGGAATATCGTGCTGCGCTTGAAGCAGTTGATGTGCTCGAGCGGGCTGACGGGATTCTCGAGGAAGGCACAGCGATAAATCTCCAACGATTCCAACTTTCGGCAGGCGGGGCATTCCGTCCGCTCCAAAAAATTGCTTTCCATTATTTCGTTATCCTTGGCAGGCGATTATTGTAACACTCCCTCGACACTTTGGCCCATCGTCCCCCGGCGGCGCATTCACTTCAATTGTTGCAGTTTTTCGCGTGTGCTAAAATTCGGCCATAAAACATTTACGCAATAATACAAGCAATGTCGAATGAATAACCAAACGAAAATAAAAGGTATCTCGGTGAGATCGCTGGGGATAGCACTGCTCGTACTGCTATTCTTTTTCGCCTACTCCGGAATCGTTCTCAA
>DATKUA010000265.1:0-3432 GCA_035530855.1 Acidobacteriota bacterium
TGGCAATCCGGGCACGTCCCATAGCCTCACCGGAAAGGAGTTTGCCGTCGGCCTGGGCACAGTGGACATAGTCTATGAGGCACCAACGGCAGCGAATATCGAAAAGGACATTATAAATATCAGCGCCATCATTACCATCCCGCCGGAAGAGATGGGAAAAGATCCGGATTACGTAGACATGCCAAACCTTGTAAAAATCGGCGAGGTGGAAATCACCATCAGGCGCTTCGACGTGGCCAAGATTGCCTATCACGACTACTACCACTATGACGACGGCTACCAGCGGGGCACCACCGATGTGGAGGTGAAGGTGGTGGTGATGTACCGGCATATGTCCCTTCGCTATTACCAGGTTGAGTCGGTAAGAATTGTCGATTTTAGAGGGATTGAGACATACAAGATGAAAGATGAGCCGGAAAAAAAGTGCACGTTGGCTTCCGCGACGCTGAGGCTTAACAATCCCCTGTTGATATTCCACTACGACAACAGCGGCGAAGTTTCTGCCGTGTTCTTGCCCCTGGTAATTCTAGATTTGGCGTGGACCGGAGACACCAGCATCAGTCCGCCAGATGACATCATAATTGAGCCGGTGAACACTTACGACAACAAGGAGGAAGTCGCGGCAGTAAAAGAAGTCGCCGAGAAAGTGGATTTAAAAACCGAAGGCAAGAAAAAGATCCCCGACATGAAGAAGATCGCGGAATTGATGCGAGCCGCCGAAAGGCTGACCAACCACCCCGATTTCCGCGTCACCTTCCGCTTCACTAAATACTACTTCGGCGGCGAAGCCAACTGGGAACGGACCGACGAAAACGCAATACACAAGAAGAGCTTCACCTGGGAGGTGAACAGCCGGCCAACGGGAAAGTAAAACGAAGTTATTTTAACCACCTATCGATAATCGACTACCAGCCGATTGTGCTTCGTTGAGAAGCCATCGATTCGCCAGAACGTCCGCGCCAGGCGCCTAAGGAACACCCGGTCGTGGCTGACGAGTAACAGCGCGCACTCGACCTCGTCGAGCGCTTCCTCGAGCACCTCGATCGAGGGCAGGTCCATGTGGTTCGTCGGCTCGTCCATCACGATCAACCAGGGACTGCGGGTCAGGCCCTCGGCCAGCATCAGCTTGCGCATTTCTCCGGGGCTGGGCAGTGCGCTGGACAACAGCCGCGGTGGCCGCGAGCCGAGGCGGCTGACGATGGTTAGAATCTTTCCCTGATCCTCGTTTGAAAGGGATTTCAGCTCTCGCATGAAATCGATTTCCCGGACGGCCGGTATCTCCTGCGGAATGTATACGATTCTCTCTCGCGGCAGCTTAATGGTCTCGATTATGTGCCGGATGAGAGTCGACTTGCCGCTACCGTTGTTGCCGACGACGGCGATCTTGTCGTCAGGTGAGATTAAAATCCGAGGAGTCTTCAGCGACCTTGCGGGGCCGAGGGGGAGTGCTAGCGGGGCTGTAGAATAAAGCAGGTCGCCCTGCTTTTTACACCCGCGGAATTCGATCCCCAGACGATAGGTCTTTCTTACCTTGATGCCGTCGAGCTCTTCCCGTTTCTGCTTAAGGCGCCCCTGGAACTGGTCGTACAGCCGCCCGGCTTTTCCGTCCTTACCCGTCAACCTGGCCAGATCCTTTTTCGCCCGCGCGTCATGGTCCTTCAGCGCGAGACCTTTCTTCGATCTCTGTCTTTGCGCACCGGCCGCCTCCTCGCGGCGCCTGACGCTCTCCTCCCTCAGCCTGCGGAACTCCTTCTTGACCACGGCGTGCCGCCGGCGCGTACTCTCCTCCTCCTGCCGGGAAAGCTCAACGGCCTCGGAGTATCCGCCCCGGTAGGCAACGGCTTCGGGCGGCCTGATGAAAAGGCAATTACCGCAGAGTCGATCGAGAAGCTCCCTGTTGTGGCTGACTATCAGTCCGATTCCTTTGAAGTCGGGCAGGACGTCCATAAGCATGTCGAGACAAGCCAGATCAATATGATTGGTCGGCTCGTCGACGGCGAGAATCTCCGGCTCCCGCCAGAGGGCCACAGCCAGCTGAGCACGCTTGCGCTCTCCGTGGCTCAACGTCGGCCAGCGCTCCGGCCAGCCGTTCGAGATAGCAAGCTCACCGATCAGTCGGGCCGAAATGGTATCGCCGGCAAAGAGGAATTTCTCGAAATCAACCGGGGGATCGTCCGTGCGCTGCTCGCAGTAAATCGCCTGCGCAGTTCTGACAATCTCACCCTCCTGCGGCTGCAGATCACCGCTCACCAGGCGCAGGAGAGTTGTCTTGCCGCTGCCGTTGGCCCCGATTATTCCGGTCCAGCCTAGAGGGAAATGAAAGCTCAGATTCCTGAAGAGCGGCTTCTCCTGGCTGTCGTAAGCGAACGTTACGTTTCTTAACTCCAGATGCGCGCCCATGCCGTCCTCCGCGGGGTTGCAGGCGAAATCGAGAACACGAGAACCGGTGACGAAGATGGGGCGTGGGCAATGGGGGTGAAGGAAGTTTCCTTCCAGCGGTTGGCATTCGGGTATTATTGCTGAAAAGCACCGGCCCTCAGGATGGTCAACGGGTCTTCATCCCTGTGGCTCCCCCGATTCTACACGTGCAAAAACACTATCCCCGGCGGTTCCTGCTTGTCAACGGTTTCGTCGTGCTGTTGCCGGTGTGCATATGTAAAACCGCCCTTATTTTGCCGGATCACGAGCGGGATGATTTCTGTACAAAATAATGGTGGCTCCGGACGGATTCGAACCGCCGACGCAGGGATTTTCAGTCCCTCGCTCTACCAGCTGAGCTACAGAGCCACACTATCTCAGGCAAATAAAAATCTACGCGTAACCGTCGCAGCAGTCAAGCTGTTTTGACGGATTGGGGAGAATAGGCTGCTGGATGATGATTGGACCGTACGCATACAATTATGGGTCCATATCAGCATCAAAAAGGCAAAGTGGCTTCAAAAAGGACCGGGGGTCGCTGACATGTTGTAATAGCCATCCTTGTCATTTGGTTGTTGAAGAAGATGTAATAATGTGTATAATCCCGGCTCCGGTTGTAGGAGGGACGAGATGAAGGATCTGATCCTGAAGGATCTGCGCGAAAAAATCGAACGCCTTCAGCACGAATTGAAAGTTGAGCTTCCACAGGAAATCGGCAGAGCTCGCGAGTTGGGAGACTTGAGCGAGAACGCCGAGTATCAGTCGGCCCGAGAGCGCCAGAATTATGTGAGAGCCCGCCTCGGGCAGCTTGAGGAGCGCTACAAGCAGCTCAGCATCATGGACCTCGGCAAAATCCCCAGAGATCGCGTCGGCATGGGAAGCGAGGTCAAGGTGCTCGACTTGGACACGGATAAAGAGATGACCTTCCTGTTGGTGATCGCCGATGAGGCCGACAATGCGGCCAACAAGATCAGCACCGGCTCTCCGATTGGGCGTGCGCTGATGGGTAAGCAG